>JAFAZV010000035.1 GCA_019239445.1 Solirubrobacterales bacterium | reverse complement strand
CTAGACGCTATGGCCGTGTAGGCCGGTTGTCTGTCTGAGGTTGGCCGGACCCTTTCGCGCATGCGGGGGTTTGACTGGCCGGAGATGGGCTCCGGCTGACCCCAGACGAAAGGATCCGGCCATGCAGGCAACGATGACATGCGTGGGGTTGGATGTGCACGCCCGTTCGACGCATGCTGCGGCGATCGATGTGGTCACTGGCGAGCTGCGGCGCGTGCGGTTCGGTGAGGGCACCGAGGAGGTCGTGAGCTGGCTCGCAGACTTGAACGCTCCTGTGCGCGCGGTGTATGAGGCGGGGCCGACGGGGTTCGGCCTGGCCCGCCAGGCGACGAAGGCAGGGGTGCATGTTGTGGTGGCCGCGCCGAGCAAGACGCCGCGGGCGAAGGGCGATCGGGTCAAGACCGATCGCAAGGACGCCGAGCTGTTGGCTCGTTTGCTGCTCGCCGGGCAGCTGAAGCCGGTGGTGGTCCCGCCGGATTGGCTTGAGGCGATCCGTCATCTCGCGCGCACGCGCGAGCAGGTCCGGCGGGATTTGGCTAGAGCGCGGCATCGCGTGTCGAAGCTGTTGCTGGTCGAGGGTCGCGTGTATCCGGGCGCAACGACGTGGAACTGGGCGCATCACAACTGGCTCGCGTCGCAGCAGTTCGACTTCGAGGCAACGCAGTTGGCGTTCGTGGATCGGCTCGCCGCAGTCGATGGGCTGCTCGCACGACGCCGATCGCTCGATGAGCGCCTCTCGCGGATCGCGACCGATGAGCGGCTGTGGCCGACGATTTCCCGATTGCGCTGCTTCCGCGGCGTCGACACGCTGACTGCGCTGATGCTGCACCTCGAGCTCGGTGGTGACTGGGGCCGCTTCTCCTCGCCCAGGCAGCTGAGCAGCTGGCTGGGACTGACCCCGTCGCTGGATCAGTCCGGTGAGAGCAAGACCCACGGATCGATCACGAAGACGGGATCGAGCATCGCGCGGCGGCTGCTGGTCGAGTCCGCCTGGCAGTACTCCCGCCGTCCTCGGATCGGCCAGACACTGCTCAGTCGCCAGGACGGACAGCCCGATCACATCCTGCAGATCGCGTGGAAGGCACAGCACCGGCTGCACCGAGTGCACAAGCGCTTCAACGCGCGCGGCAAACCCGCAAACGTCGCCACCGTCGCGATCGCCCGCGAGCTCGCCGGGTTCCTCTGGGCGGCAGCGACCGCGCCATGACCTGACCGCACAATCACATCGCGGTCACGCCCGGGATCCCGGCGCTCGGCCAAGGGCCGCCGGCACGCGCGATACAGCTATGAGCAGCCGCTCGCGGCCACGCTCGATCCTAGACACGCGCACGCCGGCGCTGAAACCAGCGTCTTGGGGATGGCAAACCCCCGCATCATCAGACTGACCCACGCGACACTCGACATCGCGCCGAGCCGCCGGGACCCCCAGCCGCTTCTCAAACAGCCTGCAAACCGGGCTAATCAGCGCTGCCCACTTGACAAACCGACGGCCATATCAGATGTGGTACATCGGCGCACGTACGGCTTGCGCCTCGGCCTCGGCCACGTCGGCCACCGTCGCGTCGGCCAGCACCGACCGTGCGGCGCCGGCCGCCTCGGCGAAGACGCCGGTCGCGTCCTGTCCTATCGGCCCGTCGAGGAGCTCCACGACTTCGAGGACGGTCAGCTCGTTGGCCGGCCGCGCGAAGCTGTAGCCGCCTTTGACGCCGCGCTGCGAGCGCAGGACGCCGGCGCGGCGCAGCGTCGCAAACAGCTGCTCGAGGAACTGCACGGGGATCTCGCCGCCTCGGGCGAGCTCAGCGATCGGCACCGGCGAGCCTTCAGCGCGCCGGTGAAGCTCCACCAGGGCTCGGAGCGCGTACGGGGACTTCGACGTGATCGACAGCATCTGGTGTCTATCGCGCGATCGTAGCCGTCCGAGTGCGGCGGGCAGCGGTTAGTGGGTCGAGCCGAGACGTTTCGCCCGTAAGGTCGCGGTCGGGGGCCGTCAGCCGAGGACGCAGGATCCGACGTGCAGCAGCGCTGCACGAGGATCCGAGGACAAAGGCTGGCGGTCATCCGGGCGCGGCATTACGGGTGGAACGTGGAGGTGAGACCCGCTAGATCCACCCGCGCTCGGTGGCGATCAGCACCGCCTGCGCACGATCCATTGCGCCGAGCTTGCCATAGACGTTGTGCAGGTGCGTGCGCACGGTGCTGGTCGAGAGCCCGAGCTCGGAGGCGATCTGCTTGTAGACCATCCCCTTGGCCAGCGCCCGTAGCACGTCGACCTCGCGGTTCGACATTGGACAGGGATCGATCTGGCGCGGGCGTCCGCTGCTCGTGGGCAGCGGCAGGTCATACATCACCGCTCGCAGGTCGCCCGGCTTGACGCCGACGACGCGCCCGACGGTCAGCAGCTCGGCCGGCGAGATGGTTCCCCCGAATACGTAGTGGGCGAGCATGTCGGCCAGCCTCACGAGGGCCGACTCGCCCTCGGCGGCCTCGGCGTGATGGTGCTCGATCACGCTGGCGATCGACTGGGGCAGGCCCCAGCGCCGGGCGAGCACCCCGCCCACGAGCGCATGATCGACGCCGAGCTCGCGCCGCTCACGCTCGATTCGCTCCTCGGGCGCGCGGGCGTCTCCATGGATCTGGCGCGGGTAGCCCGGGTAGGCGTGCACGAGCACGAGCTTGCCGATGTCGTGCAGCAGCGCCGTGACAAGCAGCCGATCGCGCGCCTCGTAGCCGAGCTCGCGAGCGAGCCGGTCGGCGGCGCGCTGGGTGGCGACGGCGTGCAGCCGAAACCGCTCCGGGATGCCCTGCCAGACGGCGGTGCGTTCGAAGAAGTCGAACGTCCGGGCGCGGCTGGCGATCGAGTGGATGGTCCGCGGCGAGAGCACCTCGACGGCTTTCACCGCGCTCTCGACGCGACCCTGGTTCGGACCCTCGAGCTGATTCGCGAGCCGCAGCACCGCGACCGCCAAGGCCACGTCGGCTTCGACCGCCGCCACCACCTCGGCGGTCGAGGGCTCGCCCTCGCCGCCTTCGAACAGACGCAACACGCGATTGCGCGACTCAACCAGTACTGGAAACGCCTCGAGCGCGTCGAACGCCGCGGTCAGGCGCCGGCCGTGACCTTCGTTGTGGTGGCGCTCGTGCGGGGCGTAGGGGTCGGTGGTTGTGGACGTGGTCACGGCAGGCGGTTGCGCCACCTGAAGCTCATCTCTGTCTGTTCAGCGTCGCGTGAATAGATCGTTCATTCGAGCACACCACGTCCCGGCAGTCATGTATCGGCAGACCATCCATGTAGGTTTAGTGTGCTTTTGTGCTCGCCCGCTCGAGCGCGCGGTCGATTCGCGCCAGCGTCTGCTCACGACCGAGCAGCGCCACGCTCTCGAAGATACCTGGCGAGACGGTCGTACCGGCGATCGCGACCCGCACCGGCTGGAACACCTGCCCGGGCTTCGCGCCACGGCTCTCCACAACGCCGCGCAAGGCGCGCTCGACCGTCTCCTCGTTGAACGGCTCTGCGCTCGCGAGCGCCTCACGCGTCGCAGACAGCAATTCCACGCCGCCGTCGCGGCCGATCACTCGCTCGAACGCGGCCGGATCGTCGGTCGGGCCGTCGAACAGGAACCCGACCAGCGGCCAGAACTCGGCCAGCGTTTGGATCTTCTCGGACGCGATTGCCACCGCGCCACCGAGCCCGCGCCGGCCTGTGTACGCCTCGAGGCGCGCCGTCAACTCGTCGAGCCCGAGCTCGCGCAGCCAGCGCCCGTTGATGTGCCGGAGCTTGCGCTCATCGAACACGGCCGGGTTCTTGGACACGCGCTCAAGGCGGAAGCGTCGCGCAAGCTCATCGAGGCTGAAGTGCTCCTCGTCGGCGGCGAAGCCCGCGCCCAGCAGCGCGATGTAGTTATCGACCGCCTCCGGCAGGTAGCCCGCCTCGCGCAGCTCCTGGACCGACGCGGCGCCGTGTCGCTTGGAGAGCTTGCGCCCGTCGGGGCCGTGGAGCAGCGGCAGGTGCGCGTAGCGCGGAGCCTCGCCGCCGAGGGCGTCGAAGACGAGCAGCTGCTTCGGAGTGTTTGAGAGGTGATCCACCCCGCGTACGACGTGCGTGATGCCGGCGTCGAGGTCGTCGACGGCGACCGCGAAGTTGTACACCGGCGATCCGTCGGCGCGAGCGATCACGGGATCGTCCATGCTCGCGTTCGGGAAGCTCGTGCGCCCGAAGATGATGTCCTCGACGACCGTCTCGCCCTCGTCCGGAACCCGGAGCCGCACCGCTCCCCCGGCCTCGGGCTCGCCCCGGAAACCGCGATCGGCGCCGTGGCGCTCCTTGTAGGCGAGCACGTCGTCCTTGGTCGCGCTGGAGTGGTAGGCGTGAGCAGTGTCGAGCAGCTCCGCTAGCGCTTCGCCGTGCCGCGGCGCTCGCTCGGATTGAAAGATCGGGCCTTCATCCCAAGTCAGGTTCAGCCACTCGAGGGCATCGATGATCTGCTGGACGTTCTCCGCGGTCGAGCGCTCCCGGTCGGTATCTTCGATCCGCAGCACGAGCGTGCCGTCGTGGCCGCGCGCGAGCAGCCAGTTGTAGAGCGCAGTACGGGCGCCGCCGATGTGCAGCGCCCCGGTCGGCGATGGAGCGAAGCGAACGCGCATGAATGAGGAGCACCCATGCTAATCGGCGCTCACGTGTCGCAGTCGGGCGGCCTGGCAAAAGCCGTCCAGCGAGGCGTCGATCGCGGCTGTCAGGCGATCCAGGTCTTCAATCAGTCGCCGCGCATGTGGCGTCCGACGGCGTACGGCGAGGATGACTTTGCCGCCTTCCGCGAGGCGATGGACGCGAGCCCGCTGGACGCGGTCCTTATCCATGCCGTGTACCTGCTCAACTGCGCCTCCGAGGATCCGGAGATCCGCGATAAGTCGCTGGCGTCGTTGATCCAATCGCTCCGCGTCGGAGCCGGTATCGGTGCCGCCGGAGTGGTTTTGCACCCGGGCTCGGCCAAGCAGGGCGACGTCGAGAAGGCGATCGAGCGCGCCGGCGCGGTGATCCGCGAGGCGCTGGCCGAGTCCGAGCGCTGCCCGCTTCACCTCGAGGACACGGCCGGAGCAGGCGGAACCCTCGGCCGATCGTTCGCCGAGCTCGCGCGCTTGGTGGAGGCGGCGGGCGGCGATCGCCGGATCGGCGTATGCCTCGATTCGTGTCATCTGCTGGCGTCGGGGTACGACGTACGCACGCCGGACGCGCTGCGCGACGTGCTCAAGGAGTGCGACCGGCTTCTCGGGCGCCGCCGGCTTGCCTCGCTTCACCTCAACGACAGCCAGGCGCAGCTCGGCTCGAACCGGGATCGGCACGCTGTGCTCGGCGAGGGCGAGCTCGGCGAGCGAGGCTGCGCGGTGTTTCTGTCCGAGCCGCGGTTCGAGAAGCTGCCTTGCGTGCTCGAAACGGGTACCGACAGCGGCGCCCCGAGCAGCGAGGACGTCGCTCATGCATTCAAGCTGCGCCGGCGCGGCAAGGCTTCGCGGAGCCGGACCGCGAGCCGGAAGAGCAAGCGATCCCCAAGCCGGGGTCGCAGCCGGTAGCGTGCCGTCAGGCGATGAGTCCAAACCAGGCCGACGCACTGGTGGTGTTCGGGATCACCGGCGATCTCGCGCGGAAGATGACACTGCGCTCGCTCTACCGGCTGGAACGGCGGGGACTGCTCGACTGCCGCGTGATCGGCGTCGCGGCCGAGAACTGGGACGTCGAGCACCTCCGCCGGCACGCCCACGACGCGATCGCCGCGACCGGCGAGACGATCGACGAGAAGGTGTTCGACCGCTTCGCGTCGCGACTCGGATACGTGAGCGGCAACTTCACCGACGCGCAGACCTACCAGCGCGTGAAGGAGGCTCTCGGGGACGCCCGCGACCCCGTGTTCTACCTCGAGATACCGCCGTCGCTGTTCGCGCGCGTGGTCGAGGGGCTGGCCGCCGCGCAACTCGTCTCATCCGGTCAGCGCGTCGTGATCGAGAAGCCGTTCGGTCACGATCTGGCCTCGGCCCGGGCACTAGCGGCCGACCTGCACAAGTACGTCGCGGAGTCACAGCTATACCGGATCGACCATTTCCTCGGCAAGATGGGCTTCGAGGAGATCCTGTACCTGCGCTTCGCCAACGCCATGCTCGAGCCGGCGTGGAACCGCAACCACCTCGCGTCCGTGCAGATCACGATGGCAGAGGACTTCGGAGTCGAGGATCGCGGCCACTTCTACGACCCGGTCGGCGCCCTGCGCGACGTCGTCGTCAACCACCTGATGCAGCTCCTGGCGGCCGCAGCGATGGAGCCGCCCGCGGGCCGCGGCGCCGAGGCGCTCAGAGACGCGAAGGTGGCCGTGTTCAAAGCGGTCGCCGACGCCGACCCGGCACGCTACGCGCGCGGCCAGTACAACGGCTACCGCTCGATCGACGGGGTCGCCTCAGACTCCGAGACGGAAACCTACGCCGCGCTCAGGCTCGAGATCAACAGCTGGCGCTGGGCCGGTGTTCCTTTCTTCATCCGCACGGGCAAGCGCCTGCCGGCCAGAGAGACCGAGGTGCGAGCCGTGTTCCGCCAGCCGCCAAACCTGGCGTTTCTCGAGCGCACCAAGCGGCTCCCACAACCGAGCCAGATGGTGTTCAAGATCGACCCGAACACGGGCATCCGGATCATCCTGGACGCGCATCGCGCCGACCGGGCGGGCCCGGCCGAGATCGAGCTCGACATGACTTTTGCCGCGGAGGGCGGCGAGGATCCAACACCGTACGAGGTCCTGCTGCACGCCGCCCTGATTGGCGACAGCCGCAACTTCACGCGCCAGGACGGCGTCGAGGAGACGTGGCGCATTGTCCAGCCGCTGCTCGACGCTCCGCCGCCCGTGGAGCCATACGCGCCGGGTTCATGGGGACCATCTGACGCGGAGCGCCTGACGAAGAGCTACGGCGGCTGGCGTGGACCGTGGCTCTCACCGGACAGCTGAGCGGGCCCTGAACGCTCAGGCCACTGAGGCGGCGTCGGCCACGTCCTCGGCGAGCGCCGGCGCCCCGACGCTGCCTAAAGCACCTTCGACCTCACGCAACATCGCCTGACCCAGGAGAGCGTCGAGCTCGGCATGCAGGCCGGAGCTGCGGTTCACCCGGAAACGTGGTCCGAGACGCAACCGGCGGCTTCCGACCGACGTGCTGAGCTCGATCACCACGTCGCACTCGCCGGGGAACGCACTCAGCAGGTCCTTGAGCTCGGACAGAGCGCCGGCCGGCAGAGCGCGGGCATCGAGACACAGCTTGAGCGCCGCCGGCACGACGACCGTACGCGCCGCCTGTGCGTCCGCTTCGCGGACCTCGGCCTCGCTCGGCTCAAAGCGCACGATCTGCTGGACGACGATGCATGTCTTCTCGCGGTCTTTATGGTCGACCCGGCCACGGACGGTGACGATCGAGTCGAGCCCGAGCGCCGCCTCGCTCTCGGCCAGCGCCTTACCGAACACCAGCAGCTCGACCGAGGTATCGAGGTCGTCGAGGGTGGCGAACATCATCGGGTCGCCCTTCTTGGTCCGAAACCGCTTGGCCTCCGTGATCATGCCGCCGACCGTGATCCAGTCGCCGTCGCGCCGGCCGGCGAGCTCGGCGAGCGAGCAGTCGATCCGCGCCCGCAGCGCAGCGCCGATCTGCTTGAGCGGGTGGGCGGAGATGAACAGGCCGATCGACTCCTTCTCGGCCGCGAGCAGCTCGGCGCGCTCGAACTCGTCCGCTGGGATCGGCGGCCGGCTGGGCGCGGCGAGTGGCTGCGCCTGGACAGCGCCGTCGAGGTCGAGGCCCATCCCGAGATCGAAGATCGAACCCTGGCCGATCAGCGCGTCCTGCTGGGTCTTCTGGCCGGCGCCCTGCGCCTGCTCGAGGACCGCGAGCATCCCCTTGCGCGAGGCGCCGGTCGAGCCGAAGGCGCCGCACTTGATCAACGCCTCGATCGCCTTCTTGTTCACCGCGCGGCAATCCACCCGGGCGCAGAAGTCCCACAGGTCAGCGAACGGGCCACCGTCCTCGCGCGCGCGCTTGATCGCCTCGACCGCCGCGAAGCCGACGCCCTTGACCGCGTCGAGGCCGAAGCGGATGTTGCCGTCGACGACGACGAACTCGTGATCTGAGAGGTTCACGTCGGGAGGCAGGATCGCGATCCCCATCTGCTCGGCCTGCGCGACGAAGAACGGCACCTTGTCCTTGGTGTCCATGACCGAGGAGATGAGTGCCGCCATGTACTCGGCCGGGTAGTTGGCCTTCAGCCAGGCTGTCCGGTAGGAGATCAGCGCGTAGCAAGCCGCGTGCGAGCGGTTGAACGAGTAGTCGGCCGAGCGTTCGTTGGTCGCCCACAGCGAGTCGATCACGGACTGGCTGGTGCCGGACGCTTGGCAGCCGGCGACGAACTCGGGCTTGAGCCGCGCCATCGCCTCGCGGTTCTTCTTGCCGATCGCCTTGCGAAGGTCATCCGCCTTGGCGCCGCTGAAGCCGGCCAGCTCCTTGGCGATCTGCATGGCCTGCTCCTGGTAGAGGATCACGCCCTTGGTCGCCTCGAGGATCGGCCGCAGCCGCTCATCCGCGTACGTGATCGACTCGGGATCACGCTTGCCCCGCGCGTAGGTGGGGATCTGGTCCATCGCGCCGGGCCGGTACAGCGCCTGCAGCGCGACGAGGTCGGCGAACTCGGTCGGACGGACCTTGCGCAGCGCCTCGCGCATGCCCTCGGACTCGAACGAGAAAACCCCGATCGAGTCGCCACGCGCGAGCATCTCGTACGTCTTGACGTCGTCCAGGGGTAACTTCGCCATGTCGGGCCGCTGGCCCGAGGAGCGCTCGATGATCGTCAGCGCGTCCTCGATCACGTCGAGGTTGCGCAGCCCGAGAAAGTCCATCTTGAGCAGGCCGATCTGCTCGATCGGCTTCATCGTGAACTGGGTGACGGCGCGAAAGACCTTCTCGCCGTTCTCGTCGCTGCCGGCGTCGGCGATCTGTAGCGGCACGATGTCGGTCAACGGCCGGTCGGCGATCACCACGGCTGCAGCGTGGATCGACGAGTTGCGCACGATCCCCTCCAGTCCGCGTGCGACGTCGATGATCTGCCGCGCGGTGCCGTCGCGGTCCACCTCGTCCCGAAGCGGCTCGCCGCTGCGCAGGCAGTCCTCGAAGCTCGGCGGGCGGCCCATGATCGGATCCGGAATGAGCTTCGCCAGCCGGTCGCCGACCGCGTAATCGTGCCCCAGCACCCGAGCCGCGTCGCGCGTGGCCGCGCGCGGGAACATCTTGCCGAACGTGACGATCTGCGCGACCGCCTCTTTGCCGTACTTGTCAGTCACGTAGCGGATCACGCGATCGCGGCCGCGAACCGAGAAGTCGATGTCGATGTCCGGCATCGACACGCGCTCCGGGTTGAGGAAGCGCTCGAACAGGAGCCCGTAGCGAAGGGGATCGACGTCGGTGATCTGTAGGCAGTAGGCGACGATTGACCCGGCGGCAGAACCGCGGCCCGGACCTACCGCGATGCCGGCGTCCTTGGCGTACTTGACGAAGTCCCAGACGATCAGGAAGTAGGCGTTGAAGCCCATCCGGTCGATCACCTCGAGCTCGTAGCGGGCGCGATCGAGCGCCTCGGCGGGCGGCGGGTCGCCGTAGCGATAGCGAAGGCCCTGCTCGACAAGTGCCCGCAGGTGCTCGCCCTCGCTGACGCCGTCCGGCGTCGGGTAGCGCGGGATCAGCTGCCGTCCGAGCTCGAGCTCGACGTCGCAGCGGTCGGCTATCTCAAGCGTCGACTGCAGCGCCTCGGGCCACTGCGCGAACGCGTTCGCCATCTCCTCGCTCGAGCGAAGGTAGAACTCGTTGGTGTCGAAGCTGATCTTCGGTTGGGTCAGCGTCGACTTGGTCTGCACGCACAACAGCGCCGCGTGATGGTGGTAGTCCTCGCGCCGGAGGTAGTGCACATCACCGGTGCCGACGAGCGGGCGTCCGAGTTCGTGCGCGATCCGCACGATCCCCTCATTGGCGCGCTCCTGCTCCACGACGCCGTTCTTCTGGACCTCGAAGTAGACGTTGTCCGCTCCGAGTGCGCCAAGCAGATCGTCGGCGTGAGCCCGAGCCCGTTCCGGACGCCCCGCGAGCAGGTGCTGGCAGAACCGCGACTGCAGGCAGCCGCTGAGCGCGATCAGCCCGTCGGCGTGAGCGGCGATCTGCTCGAGGTCGACCGCCGGCTTGCCGCGCTGGTAACCGCCAAGAAACCCGGCCGAAGACAGCTTGACCAGGTTCCGGTAACCGGTCGCCGAGGCGGCCAGCAGCGTGAGGTGAAAGCGGTCCAAACGTCCCGCGCCGCGGCGGGTGTGATCGTCGACCAGGTAAACCTCACAGCCGACGATCGGCTTCACGCCGTGCTTGCGGCACGCGGTGAACAGCTCTACCGCACCATTCATCACCCCGTGATCGGTGAGCGCCAGCGCCGGCTGGCCGAATTCGGCCGCGCGCGCCGCGAGCTCGTCGATCTTGCACGCGCCGTCGAGCAGCGAGTACTCAGAATGAACGTGGAGGTGCGCGCAGGCGGTGCTCATCTGGTGCCTGTCGAGCATAGGCGTAGGCGCGGACATTTTCGGCCCCTGCCGGAGCGTCCGGGGGCGGATCGCCCGCTCGCTGCGGAGGAAGCTATTCCGACCCGGGCTCGCGCTGGGCGGCGATCACGCCGGCCGCCGCCGCGGCCAGTGCCGCCGCTGCGGCGCCACCGATCATGACCTTGCGCCCGGCGCCGGGGTAGCGCCGGCGCAGGTACCACTTGGCGCCCTGCCAGACGACGTATCCGAGCATCTTGTAGCCCACGGCCGGGATCGTATCGGGCTGTTCGGGTCGGCGCATGCGCCGACCCGGGCCGCGCCGCATGCGGCGCGGCCTCGGCGGCGTGCATGCACGCCGCCGGTCACCTATTTCTTATTCGCCAGGCCATCCGCGACTGCAGCGACCACAGCTCGATGAACCCGGGCGAGGCCTCCTGGGCGAACAGGCCGCCAGACTGCTCGAACGTCGCCAGCTGGGGGTCGTACAGGGCGTAGGGAGAGGATCGGGTGACGGCGCGAGCGGCGCCCTTGTACAGCCGCACACCGACGCGGCCGGTGACGTGCCGGTTGGAGGCCTCCATAAACGCGTCGAGGTCGGTGCGCAGCGGCTCCCACCACAGGCCGGCGTAGACCAGGAACGCCCACTGCTGGTCGAGTGAGGGCTTGAACTGGTGCTGGTGGATCGTCCCGACGAGCATCTCGAGCTCGCGATGAGCGAGCAGCAGGATCGTCGCCGCCGGCACCTCGTAGATGTCGCGGACCTTCAGCCCGACCACCCGGTCCTCGATCTGATCGACGATCCCGACGCCGTGGCGCGCCCCAATCTGCCCCACGCGCTCGATCAGTTCGACCAGACCGAGCCGCTCCTGCCCGAGGCCGACAGGAACCCCGGCCTCGAACTCGACCTCCAGCACCTCGGCTTGATCCGGCGCCTCTTCGGGCCGCGTGACGAGGTTGAACACGTCGTCGTCGGGGGCATGCTCCAGGTCTTCGATCCAGCGGCCTTCGCTCGAGCGGCCCCAGAGGTTGTCGTCGATCGAGTACGGCGGCGCTTCGGTGCCGCCCTTGACCGGAATTCCGTGCTTGCGCGCGTAGGCGACCTCCTCGTCGCGGCCCATCCGCCAGCTGCGCACCGGCGCGATCACCTTGAGCTCGGGCGCCAGCGTGGCGATCGTCGCCTCGATCCGCACCTGGTCGTTGCCCTTGCCGGTGCACCCGTGCGCGATCGTGTCGCACCCGGTCGCGCGAGCGTGCTGGACGGCGAGCTTGGCGATCAGGGGGCGGCTCAGCGCCGTGAACAGCGGGTAGCCGAGCCCGTAGACGGCGTTGGCCTTGATCGCCGGCACCACGTACTCGCGCGCGAACTCTTCTCGCGCGTCGATCACATGGGATTCGAGTGCGCCGAGCTGGCGAGCCTTGCCGCGGATGACGCCGTAGTCCTCCCCGGGCTGGCCGAGGTTGACCGTCAGCGCCACCACCTCGGCCTCGTACTCATCTTGAATCCACTTGAGCATCACGCTGGTGTCGAGGCCGCCGCTGTAGAGCAGCAACACGCGCCGGACCTGCTCGGGGCGGGCCTCATAAGAGGTGGTGGGTTGCGAGCGCGGCGCCGGCACGGATGACGCGGAAGTCTCGCTCATGGCGCAATTGCGGCGAGTCGCGCCAGAGCTTCGTCGACCTCGTCGGCAGTGACGATCAGCGGTGGCTCGAAGCGAATCGTGCCCGGGCCGGTGGCGCCGATCACGATGCGCTGCTCGAGCAGCGCTCGCCGCGCGAGCTCGGGCGCGCTCACGTCCGCCACGACGTCGATCGCGAGCATCAAGCCGCGCCCGCGGACGTTCGCCACGTACGGGAGCTCGTGAAGTCCCTGCGCGAGCCGCTCGCCTTGACGGCGCACGTTCGCCAATAGCTCGTCCTCGGAGCAGATCTCGAGCGCCTCGAGCGCGGCCCGGCAGACGAGCGGCCCGCCGGCAAAGGTCGAACCGTGGTCGCCGGGCTGGAACACGTTCGCTAGCGCTGGCGACGTGACCAGAGCGCCGATCGGCAGACCGCCGCCAAGCCCCTTGGCCGAGGTCATGGCGTCCGGAACGACGCCCGTCTGCTCATATGCCCAAAGGGTCCCCGTCCGCCCCATTCCGGTTTGGATCTCGTCGAATACGAGGGCGGCGCCGGCTCGATCGCACGCGTGCCGCGCCGCCTGCAGCAGCTCCTCGGGCAGGACGAGGATCCCGCTCTCGCCTTGAATCGGCTCGAGCATCACCGCCGCCGTGCGCTCGTCTACGACGGCTTCGAGCGCCGCGGGGTCCTTGGGCACGACCGTGAAGCCCGGCACCAGCGGCGCGAACGGCGCCTGCTTGGATTCCTGCGGAGTGGCCGAGAGCGCACCGTACGTGCGGCCGTGGAAGGCGTCGTCGAGGACGACGATCTGGCCGCCGGGACGCGCCCGACGCGCGAGCTTGATCGCCGCCTCGTTGGCCTCGGCGCCTGAGTTGGCCAGAAACACCTTGCCGCCAAGCGAGCTCTCGGCCAGGCGTGCGCACAGCCGCAGCGGAGGCTCGGTGTAGTAGAGGTTCGTCACGTGGGTCAGCCGGCCGGCCTGGTCGCGTACCGCCTCGACCACGCGCGGGTGACAGTGGCCGACGTTGAGAACCGAGATCCCGGCCAGGAAGTCGAGGTACTCGTTGTTCTCGCGGTCCCACAGCCGACACCCCGCGCCACGCATGAACTCGACGGGATTGCGGACGTAGGTGGGGATCGCGTAGTCGCGCTCGAGCGCCTGAAGGTCCGCCAGCGCCGCGGTCATCTCGACCCGATCATCGTGCCCTGCCCGGCGTCCGTGAACAACTCGAGCAGAAGCGAGTGCGGCACCCGCCCGTCGACGATGTGCGCCGAAGTGACGCCACCTTCGATCGCCGCGAGGCAGGCCGCGAGCTTGGGGCGCATACCGCCCGCGACTGCGGGCAGCGCAGCCGCGACCTCCTCGGCCCCGGCCCGGGAAACCACGCTGCCGCGATCGCGGGGGTCGCGCATCCAGCCCGCGACGTTGGTCAGGAACATCACCTTGTGCGCGCGCAGCGCCGTGGCCACAGCCGCCGCCGCCTCGTCGGCGTTGATGTTGTAGGAGTGGCCTTCGCGGTCGGCACCGACGCTCGCCACCACCGGGATGTAGTCCTGCGCCACGTGGGTGAGCACGTTGACATCGACGTGCTCGATCCGCCCGACGAAGCCGATGTCCCGCCCGCTCGGCGCTGCCTGTCTCACCGCCCGGAACAGCAGGCCGTCGTCGCCGCAGAGGCCGACGGCCGGCTGGCCATGGCGGTTGATCAGCAGCACGATGTCCTTGTTCACCTTGCCCACGAGCACCATCTTCGCGACTTGGACGGTTTCGGGATCTGAGACGCGCAGCCCGTCCACGAACTGCACCGGCAGGTCGAGCCTCTGCATGTAGCTGGTGATCTCCGGACCGCCGCCATGGACGATGACCGGGTTCATTCCCACGTACTTGAGCAGCACCACATCACGCGCGAATTCCTGCTTGAGCCGCGCGTCGCTCATCGCCGCGCCGCCGTACTTGATCACCACCGTCTTGCCGTGGAACTCGCGGATGTACGGCAGCGCCTCGAGCAGAGTGGCGACGTCTCTCACGTCGTGTACTCGGCGTTGATCGTCACGTACTCGTGTCCGAGGTCGGAGAAAAACAGCTCGGTTTCCGCGCCCTCGCCGGGAAGGCCGATCTCGTACTCGACCTCGTGGCGCTGCACCGCATCGGCCAGCGCGCGCGCGTCGTGCGGCAGGGCGGCACCGCGCCGGCAGACCTGAATCCCCTCGATCGCGATGTCGACGGCCACCGGCGCGGCGCCGGGCAGCGCCATTCCCACGGCCTGCGAGATCCGGCCCCAGTTGGGATCGCCGCCGTACAGCGCGGTCTTGACGAGCGAAGAATTGGCGACGGCGCGCGCGACCGCTTCGACCGCTTCGCCGTCACCGCCGCGAACGACGACTCGGCATACGCGCCGCGCGCCCTCGCCGTCGCGCGCCACCATCAGCGCGAGCTGACGCAATGTCGCGTCGAGCGCTTCGCCGAGACGCAGCTCATCGGCGCTCTCGGGTTCGACGCGAACTCCTGAGGCGCCGCTGCACTGGAGGATGACGGTGTCACTCGGCGAGAGCTGGCCGTCGACGCTGATGCGCTCAAACGAGCGCTTGACCGTGACCCCGAGCAGCAGGTCGCAGGTTTGCGGGGAGAGTCGCGCGTCGGTTTGGACGAACACGAGCAACGTGGCGAAGCCCGGCGAGATCATTCCGGCACCTTTGGCCTGAGCGCACAGGCGAACCGTACCGGCCCCCAGCATCACGTCCTGGCAGACGCGCTTGGCGAACGCATCGGTGGTGCGAATCGCCTCCGCGAACTCCGTGTCCCCGCTCGCGCGCAGCCGCTTGCCGGCGGCGGCGATTCCCGCGCTCACGGAGTCGATCGGGAGCGGCAGCCCGATCACTCCGGTCGAAGCGACCGCGACGGCGGTGTCGTCGCCCAGCCCCGCCTCGCGCGCGGCCTCGCTCTGCATCCGTGCCGCGTCCTCGAGCCCTGGAGCCCCGGTGGCGGCGTTGGCGTTGCCGGAGTTGACGACGATCGCGCGCAACGCAAACAGATCGCTGCGTTCCATGGTCAGCAGCACCGGCGCTGACAACGTGCCGGAGCGGGTGAAGCGGGCAGCACTGGTTGTCGCTGCGGAGTCGGAGACGAGCAGCCCGAGGTCCAACCCGCCGCTCGGCTTGACCCCACACGCGACGCCGGCGGCGCGGAAGCCCCGCGGCAGCCCACCGTTCGCGCTCACGCGCACGTGCTCGGGCGGCTCGATCCAGCGCGAGTCGTAGAACGTCGCGTTCACGCGATACCCGCTGACTCGGGCAGGCCGAACATCAGGTTGAGGTTCTGCACCGACTGCGAGGCGGCGCCCTTCCACAGGTTGTCGATCGCGGCGAACACGATCACGCGCCCGGTGCGCGCGTCGGGATGTACGGAGATCCGGCACAGGTTCGTCTCCCGGACGTCACGCACCCCCGGCGGCGCGTTCGCGAGCTCGACGAACGGCTCGTCGGCATAGGCGTCGGCGAACAGCTGCGAGTGCCGCGAGGCGTCGGCGCCATCATCGGCGAGGGTGACGTAACAGCTGAGGAGCTCGCCCTGGTCGAGCGGCAGCAGGTGAGGCGTGAACGTGACGTTGACGCGCGCGCCGAGCTCAGCCAGCTCCTGCTCGATTTCAGGTGTATGGCGGTGCCGCGGCACGCCGTAGGCGCTGACGTTCTCATCGACGCTGACGAAGTGCGTGCGCTCGGTGGCGGCGCGCCCGGCGCCCGAGACGCCTGTCTTCGCATCGATCACGACGTCCTCGATCAGTCCCGCGCGTGCGAGTGGCGCCAGCGCGAGCAGCGCTGCGGTCGGGAAGCAGCCGGGGTTCGCGACGAGGTCGGCGTCGCGAATCCGCTCGCGATAGAGCTCCGGCAGCCCGTAGACCGACTCCGCGAGCAGCTCCGGGGCTGGGTGCTCGCGATACCACTGCTCGTAGACCGAGCGCTCGCGCAGGCGGAAGTCGGCGCTGAGATCGACCACGCGCACGCCGCGCTCGCGCAACGTCGCGGCCAGCGGCGCAGCGGCGCCGTGCGGATAAGCGAGCACGGCGGCATCGACGTCGGCGTGACGATCCAGGTCGAGCTCCTCGAGCGTCACGGGTACCCGGTGGCGGGGAAACAGCTCATCGAGGCGACAGCCGGCGTCCGAGCGGGCGGTGAGCGCGCGGAGCTCGAACTCGGGGTGGCGGTAGAGCAGACGAGCTGTCAGCGCGCCCGTGAACCCAGCGGCGCCGAATACCGAAACGCTAGGCGGCACGAAGGCTCCCGCGCAGTCGCTCCGACACGGCGGCGACGATCTCCTCCCGTTGCGCGGCGACCTCCTGATCGGTGAGCGTGCGATCGGCGGCGCGGTAGGCCAGATGCAGTGCAAGCGACACGCGTCCCGCGCCGAGCTTCTCGGGGTCGCGATACACATCGAATACCTCGGCATCCCGCAGCAGCGGCTGCCCGGCGTCTCGGAGCACCGCGAGCAGCTCGGCGGCAGAGACCGAATCCGCGACGACGAAGGCGAGATCCTCGTGAACCTCGGGAAAGCTGATCAGATCCGTGTACGTAGCGGTGGGCGCGACCGGCAGCGCGTCGAGGTCGATCTCGAACCCCGCCACCGTGCCGGGCAGCTCCCAATCGCCGGCGATGCTTGGATGGATCTCTCCGAGCCAACCGACGTGCTCACCCTCCACGACCACGCCGGCGGCGCGCCCGGGATGCAGGAATGGCAACGCCGCGGGCTCGGCCCGCCACGGGATGCATAGCGCCTCTAGCAGCCCGGCCAGGATCCCCTTGGCGGAGAAGAAGTCGGCCGCCGGCGGCTCGCCCTCGCGCCATGTGGCGGGACGGATCGGGCCGGTGAGCAGCGCGGCGAGGTGATAGGGCTCGCGCGGCAGGCGCTCGCCTGCGTCCGGCTGCGGCAGGTACACGGCGCCTGCCTCGAACAGCCGCAGCGCGCTCGCGCCGCGGGCGCGGTTCCGTCGCGCAACGTCGAGCAGCGAGCTGAGCAGCGTCGTGCGCAGTCGCGACTGGTCGTTCGACATCGGGTTGGCGAGCTCGACGAACTGCACCTCGCCGCCGAGCCGCAGCCGCTCGGCGGCGTCCGCGCCGACGAAGCTCCAGCCAACGATCTCCTCGAGACCTTGCGCGCGCAGCACATCGACTGCCCGCCGGCGCCGGCGCTGGACGTAGGTCAAGCGTCCCGCGGCGCCATGGCGCGAAGGAAGCGTCGCCGGCAGCTTTTCGACGCCGTCGAGCCGCGCGACCTCCTCGATCAGATCGGCTTCGCGGAGAACGTCGCCGCGGCGAAACGGCGGCACGGTGACGTCGAGGCCGTCAGACGTCTCGGCGGTGGTGAACTCGAGCGCCTCCAGGAGCTGCTTGCTGCGCGAGCGCGTGATCGTGGTTCCGAGCAGCCCGCGCACCCGGCGCTCGCGCAGGCGGATGGTCGCGGGCGCAGGCCCGGGGCCCCCGACGTCGACCGTACCCGGCCGCGCGTGCGCGCCGCACAGCTCGGTCATGAGCTGCGTCGCGACCGCCTGCGCCTCCATCGCCTGTTCGGGCTGGAGCTGCTTTTCGAACCGCGCCGAGGCCTCGCTGCGCAGCCCCAGCTTCAGCGACGTGCGGTGGATGTTCGCGCCGTCCCAGTTCGCGACCTCCATCAGCACTCGCGTCGTGTCGTTCTGCACCTCGGAGCGGGCTCCGCCCATGATCCCGGCGATCGAGGTTGCGCCGTCGGCGTCGGCGATCAAGACCATCTCCGAGTCGAGTCTTCGCGTTTGGCCGTCTAGCGTCTGCACGGTCTCGCCCTCGCGCGCGGCCCTGACGTTCAAGCTCGCTCCCGCGACGCGGTCGAGGTCGAATGCGTGCAGCGGCTGCCCGGTCAGCAACATCACATAGTTCGTGATGTCGACGACGTTCGAGATTGGCCGCTGACCGGCGGCCATCAGGCGCGCCTTGAGCCACAGCGGGCTGGGCCCGATCTGCACGTCATCGAACACGCGGGCGGTGAAACGTGGGCATAGGCGGTGTGACTCGACGGTGATCGTGATCCCGCTGGACTCGCTCGCGGCTTCATCCTGACCGTCGTCGCGCCACGGTGGTGGCGCGAGCGGTGTCCCGGTCGCCGCGTGCACTTCGCGGGCGACGCCGTAGATGCCCAAACAGTCTGGACGGTTGGGTGTGATCTCGAGCACGAGCACGTCGGTGGCGATCGTCAGCACTTCGCTCAGCGGCATTCCCGGCTTGAGTTCGTCTCCGACGAGCACCAAGGTCTCGTTGTGGTCGATGCCGAGCCCGAGCTCGTCCTCGGCGAGGATCATCCCGTTGGACTCGACCCCGCGCAGCCGCGCCTTGTTCAGCCGCGTGCCATCCGGCATCACGGCGCCCGGCTTCGCCACGGCGACGATCTGGCCGGCGGCGACATTCGGCGCGCCGCAGACGATCTGGGAAGGCGTGCTCCCACCGGTGTCGACCATGCAGACACTGAGGCGGTCGGCGTCCGGGTGGCGCTTCCGTTCCAGCACGCGCCCGACCACGAACTGCTCGAGCGCGCTCACGCCGTAACGCTCGACGCGTTCGACCTCTGTCCCGGTGAGCGCCAGGCGCTCGGCCAGCGCGTCGGTGTCGAGACCGGGCTCGACGTACTCGGTCAGCCACTGCAGCGGCACGCGCATCAGTGTCTCGATCCAGGAGTTCGGTGGCACCAAGAGGTGCCACTCGTGGATGCCTCGCGAGGACGCAGGAGCCGACGCGCAGCAGCGCTGCGCGAGGCGACGAGGACGCGGCGAGGCGCCACGAGGGGTGCCTCAACTGCCATCGAATTTCTGGATCGGGGCACTAGGCAAACTGCTCCAGGAAGCGCACGTCGTTGTCGTAGAGGAGCCGGAGGTCGGGCAGGTCGTGCTTGAGCTGGGCGATCCGCTCCACGCCCATCCCGAAGGCGAAGCCCTGGATCTCCTCGGGGTCGTAGCCGTACTCGCGCACGTGCTCGAACACGTTGGGATCGACCATGCCGGCACCGAGGATCTCGATCCACGAGGTCCCCTTGCACAGGGAACAGCGCTGACCGTCGGCGGTGAACCCGTCTACGCAGTTGAAGCAGGAGACGTCAACCTCGACGCTCGGCTCGGTGAAGGGGAAGAAGTGCGGGCGCAAACGCACCTCGCGATCCTCGCCGAAGATCGCGCGCGCGAACGCCAGCAACGTGCCCTTGAGGTCGGCGAGGGTGATGTCGCTGTCCACGGCGAGCCCCTCGATCTGGTGAAACTGCGGCGCGTGCGTGGCGTCCGAGTCGGGGCGGAACACGCGGCCGGGCATGACGATGTAGAGCGGCGGCGGCTGGCGCTCCATCGCGCGGATCTGCACCGGCGAAGTGTGCACGCGCAGCAGACGCGCGCGTGGGTCGAAGATGTCACTCGCGGGCTTCAGGTAGAACGTGTCGCTCATCAGCCGCGAGGGGTGCGTCGGCGCGTGGTTGAGCGCATCGAAGTTGTAGTAGACAGTCTCAACCTCGGGACCTTCGGCGACGTTGAAGCCGAGGCCGATGAACACGTCCTCGATCTCGCGCCGGGTCTGGGTGATCAGGTGAAGCCGGCCGGCCATCGGCGCCGGGTCGGCCGGGAGCGTGACATCGACGCGGTCTTCGACC
>JAFAZV010000161.1 GCA_019239445.1 Solirubrobacterales bacterium | reverse complement strand
CACGACCTGGCCATCGTCGCCCACGACCTTCGCCTCGAAGCCATTGACGATCGTGCCGGTGCAGTCTTGACGCACGTCATCCGCGCGGTTCGAGATGCAGATGTGACACGTTTCGGTTGAGCCGATTCCATCGAGTATGGACAAGCCGGTCTTCTCCTCCCAGCGCTCGAGCAACGAACCTGACAGCGCTTCACCAGCCGAGATGCACACGCGGACCGAGCTGAAGTAGTTCTCCTTCCACCTCGCTGCCAGGAGGCTGGCGTAACCCGTGGGTACGCCAAAGAAGATCGTCGGCTTGAGCTCCTTGACGATCTCGAGCACCGCGCGCGGCTGCGGCGGCTCGGGCAGCAGTAGGGACGTTGCGCCGACGGAGAAGGGGAAGTAGAGACCGTTGCCGAGGCCGTAGGCCCAGTACAGCTTCGAGACGGAGAACGTGACGTCCGATTCCTCCAGCCGCAGCACGTGCCTGGCGTAGGTGTCGGCGCAGAAGCGCATGTCGTGCTGCATATGGGTTACGCCCTTCGGCCGCCCAGACGTGCCTGAGGTGTACAGCCAGAAGCACTGGTCGTCGCTCATCGTGCTCGCTGGCGACAGCTCCTCCTCAGCCGCCTCGATGAGCTCCCGCAAGCTCAGCTCATCCCGTTCCGACTCGCCGGCCACGACGAGGTGACGAAGGTGGGTGGTTCCGCGTCGCGCCCGGCGGAAGGCAGGGACCAGCGAAGGATCCACCACCGCGGCCTTGGCCCGGCTGTCCTCGAGGAGGTCCGCGTACTCGAGCGGCTGGAGGTTCGTGTTGACGGGCACCGGAATCGCGCCGATCTTGATCGCGCCGAAGAAGGCCATCGCGAACTCCGGGATGTCGGGAAGCGCCAGCAGCACACGGTTCTCCATCTCCACGCCCAATCCCCGCAGTGCATTGCCGATGCGGTTTGCCCCCCGGGCTACCTCGCCGTAGGTATGCGCACCGGCGTACGTCCGGATCGCCACCTTCTCAGCGCGGCCGTGCTCAAGGTTTCCGTCCAGCAGGTCGACGGCGGCGTTGTACCGGCCGGAGTGCCGGTTCTTCCGGCTCCGCTCCCGGTCGCGCGCGGGCCCGGAAGTGAGCGGGTGGCGTGCGAAGAAGTTTCGCAGCAGTGCGGCCGCCCCGGCGGGTTCCTGGATATGCAGGAGGTGAGATGCGTCGGGGAGTACGACCGTCTCCGTCTGGGGCATCCACTGCCTGATGTGGTCGTGGATCTCCACGTAAACAGGAGAGCTTTCTCCACCCAGCATGTAAAGCGTGGGGCATTTGATCTGCGTGCCCTCTTCGGCGTGAAACCGCCACTCCTCGTGCGCCGGGACTTCGACCGCGAAGTAGGTGTCCATGTCCCGGAGCGCCTGCTCCAGCCCGCCCGGGATGCCGCGCGCGATGTCTGCCCGTTCTTTGGGCGTGCCGAGGAAGAAATCCTCCGCCGCCTCCCAGTAACCCTGCTCATAAAGACGCCTGGCCACCGCGACCAGCTCGAAGACCACCTTGCCCCGCGGCACCGACAGCACTGCCGGTTCCAGGAGAGCGAGCGAATGCACATGCTCGGGGGCGTCGAGGGCAAGCTGCAGGGCGATCGCCCCGCCGTACGAGTGACCCACGACATGAGCCGCCCGCACGCCGAGGTGCTCGAGCAGCGCCTTGGCGTCCACGGCCTGGTCAGCCATGCTGAATTGCCCGGCTGCGGGCGCACTTTCATAAAAGCCGCGGCGGTGATAGCGAATCAGCATGTAGCCGTCGCTCATCGACGGCTGTGCCACCAGGGGGATGAACGACCCCGCGATGTGACTACCGTGGATGAGCAGCACCGGCTCTCCACTGCCTTTGAGCTCGTACTCGAGCTCAGCGCCGTTGACCCGGGCTCGTTCCATCCTGACCGCCGCTCCCTCTCGTGTCGGTGACGCTCCACCGTTCGTCCGTCGCGACGACAGAGCTCGCCTGGCTTCCCGCGCTGAAGCGGCTCGACCCTCTGTCCTCTCGCCGGCGCATCCAGGATAGCTTCGTTCGATTCCGCTTCGTGCCCGAACGACTACCCGTCGGCGGCTGGTTTCAGCAGCTCGGGTTGGCAGCTGGACGAGGCGCACACGCTATTCGAGACTGGTCGCGCGAGTTGCAGCTGCCGCCTTCGAGGTCACTGTTCACGGCTGGCGGTGCTCACGGCCGGGCCTCGAGCACGAGGTTGAACGGGGTCTCGGCCGCGCGGCGGACGCGGGAGAAGCCCCCGGCGGTGAGCGCCTTGCGGAGACACGCCTCTCCGGCTTGGGCGCCGAGTGCGAGCTCACCCGCTTGCGATATGGCATTGGGCGTGCACAGCATCGTCGAGAAGGCGTAATAGGCGCGGCCGACCGGGTTGAGGTTCTCCTCGACGCGGTCCCCGGCTTTGGGCTCGACGATCATCCACACGCCGTCCTCGGCGAGTGCGCTGCGCACGTGGCGCGCGACCGCGACGGGATCGCCCATGTCGTGCAGGCAGTCGAAACACGTGACGAGGTCGTAGCCGGTTCCCGGAAATTCGTCTGCTCGAGCTATCTCGAAGCCCAGCTGACCGGTCAGCTCAGCCTCGGCGGCGCGGCCGCGGGCGCGGGCGATCGACTCGGCGTGGTAGTCGAATCCGGTTACCGCGGAGCGCGGGTAGCCCTGGGAGATGATCATCGTCGAGGCGCCGTGGCCGCAGCCAACGTCGGCTACGAGACCTCCGGTCTGCAGCCGGCCGTGGACGCCATCGAGGGACGGGATCCAGGAGGTCAGCAGGTTGGCGCGGTATCCGGGCTCGAAGAAGCGCCGGCACCCGTCGAACACGTCGTTGCCGTGCTCGTGCCAGCCCATGCCTTCTCCGGTCAGGAACCCGCGCTCGATGCGCTCGAGGTCGGCGGCCGCACCTACGGCGACCTGAAATCCGCCGCCGACGAACGCAGGGCTTGACTCGTCCGCAAAGGCCGCGGCTTGTTCCGCTGTGAGCGAGTAGCGCTCGGCGTCGGCGTGGTACTCGACGTATGCGCTGGCGGCTTGAGCGCCCAGCCACTCGCGGACGTAACGTTCGGTCGTGCCGGTCCGCTTGGCCAGCTCCGCGGCGCTCAGCGGTCCCTCGGCGGCGAGCGTCCGGTAAAGCCCGAGGCGATCCCCGATCACCACCAGCGCGGCGTTGACTGTGGCGCCGAACTCGACAACGGCTTGACCAAGCAGCGCGTTCAGCCGGTCGGGGTCGATCGCGACATCGGTTTGGCTGGTCATCATTCCTCCAGAAGGGTTATCGATTCACTCGCGAGGGCGACTAGGCGGCTGCTGCTGCGATGCCGGACTGAACCGGCAGAGCGGGGTTGTTGCCCCACTCGGCCCACGAGCCGTCGTAGATCCGGACTCTGGGATAGCCGGCAAGACGCAGCGCCAGAGCCGCGTGAGCGGCTCGAACCCCGCCCTGGCAGTAGGTCGCGAGTTCGTGCTCGGGGAGCAGACCTGCCGCTTGTGCACGGACCCGAATCCGCCCCGGATCACGCAAAGTGCCATCAGCCTGCAGGTTTTCCTCCCATGGCCACAGCACCGCGCCCGGGATGTGCCCGCCCCGAGCAGCGCGCCGCTGCTCGCCCGCGAACTCCGCCTCGCTCCGCACGTCGACGAGACGAAGCCCGGGATCACCGAGCCGCTCGACGATCTCGGCCGCGTCGATTGCGTGCATCCATGTCGACTCGCGCGGCTCGAACCCGGCCGGCGAGGGCGACACGGGACCGCGCTCTAGCGGTCGATCTTCGGCCTGCCATTTCTCGATGCCGCCGTCGAGCAGCGCGACCTGTTCGTGACCGTAGTGCGTAAGGACGTGCCACAGCCGGGACGCGTACAAGTTTCCGCCGTCGGCGTACGCCACAACGTGCTTGTCTTGCGTGATGCCGAGACGCCCGAGGCGCTCGACCGCTTCTTCTGCGCTCGGTAAGAACGTCGTTACCGTGGTGTCGGCTGCCGACAGGTCCTCGAGCCAGTAGGCGTGGATCGCGCCGGGTACATGACCGCCCAGGTACTGCGCGCGGGATGCCTCGGCATCGCCCGCGAACCGGCAGTCGCACACCAACATGTCTTCGTCGCGCAGACGCGCGGCCAGCTCTCCGCTGCTGATCAGCGGCACGGCCATAGCCATCGTCGGCCTCCGTTCTTCGCTCGCTGCCAGGCAGCGCGAGCCGGGGACGCGGTGCTACTCGACTACCTCGACCCAGCTGGCGATCTCGTCACGACTGAGCGTCTTCACGAGCTCCGGGTGATCGCTCCGGAGGTGACCTTCGATCTGAACGACCACCTCGTCATCTGTCTCGCCCCGGGCGATGAAGCCGCACTCGCATTTGATCTGCCTGGACATGTTCTCGTCTCGGCGATTGTGGAAGCTGGCCGTTTCTCATATCTTGGCAGCAACCTTGGAAAAAGGTTGGGAACCTCGATGCCGGCCGGCTCTCGCACACGAATCCAGCTCTGCGGCCGCTTCGTGCTCGAACTCGAGGGCCGGCGGATCGAGGCGAGGCTCCCCAGCCGCCAAGGAAGGCTGTTGTTCGCGTACCTCGCGCTGAACCGCGACTGCGCCGCGACACGAGACGAGCTCGTGGACGCGCTGTGGCCGTACGCCACGCCAGCGGCCGCGCCCTCAGCGCTGACCGTTCTCGTCTCCAAACTGCGAGCCGCGCTCGGCCCCCAGATGCTCAGCGGGCGCACCGAGCTCCGGCTGAACCTTCCGCCGGACGCGTGCATCGACGTCGAGGACAGCCTCGCCGCGGTTCACGAGGCGCAGTCGGCCGTGGCTCTGGGCGACTGGAAGCGCGCCTGGGGTCCCGCCCTGCACGCCCAGTTCATCGCCGGGCGGCGGCTGCTGCCCGAGCACGACACGCCCTGGCTCGACCAGTGGCGCCAGCGTCTCGACGACGTGCATGACCGCGCTCTCGAAGCCTATGCGGCCAGCTGCCTCGGCATCGGCGGAACCGAGCTACCGGGGGCCGAGCGCGCCGCTCGCCATCTGCTCGAACGCTCGCCGCTGCGAGAGACCGGCTACGCGCTGCTGATGAACGCGCTGGCCGCCCAAGGCAATGTGGGCGAAGCCATGCGCGTCTACGAACGCGCGCGCACGACGCTCGACCGGGAACTCGGAATCACGCCTGGCCCGGCGATCCAGAAAGCCCACGCCCGCCTGCTCGGCATTCCGGCGGCAGCCCCGTGAGCCATCCGCGCATCCAGGACCGGTTGCTCGTACTCAAAGATGTTCGGCGCGTTCGATGATGGCGGCGAGGCGGCGCTCGAGGAAGCGCTGCTCCGGCCCGGGCTGCGTCAGCTCGAGCGTGCGCGCGTAGGCGGCGCGCGCTTCGTTGGCGCGATCCAGGCGCCGCAGCAGGCCGCCGCGCGTCGAGTGGTAGTAGCGGTAGTCGCCGAGCTCGAGGCGGTCGAGCAGGGCGAGCGCGGCTTCTGGTCCTTCGAGTTCGGCGACAGCCACTGCGCGGTTCATCGTCACGACCGCCGAGCCGGTTATGTGCTCGAGTCGCTCGTAGAGGAGCGCGATCTCATCCCAGTTGCGGGGCTCTTGGAGGTGGAGATCGGCGATGGCTGCCTGGATCGTGTAGGCACCGTTCCCGCGGAGGGCGAGCGCCCTTTCGAGTAGGCGGCGGCCTTGCTCGAGCTGGTGCTGGTCCCACAGTGAGCGGTCCTGGTCGTCGAGCAGGACGAGCTCGCCACCCCGGAACCGCGCGGCGCTGCGCCCGTGGCCCATGAGCATGAGCGCGAGCAGCGCGTGCGCCTCAGCTTCGTCCGGCATCAGCTCGGTGAGGGAGCGGCCGAGGCGAATCGCCTCCGCCGACAGGTCTACGCGGCCGCCGCCCCAGCCTTCGTTGAAGATCAGATAGACGACGGCGAGCACGGCGCCGAGCCGCTCGGGCAGCAAATGGTCTGGCGGGACCCCGAACGGTATGCCGGCATCGCGGATCTTGTGCTTGGCGCGGGTCAGCCGCTTGCTCATCGTCTCGAACGGGACGAGGAACGCGCGAGCAAGTTCCTCGGTTGAGAGGCCACCGAGCGTGCGCAGCGTGAGGCCGACCTGTGCGTCGAGCGCGAGCGCCGGATGGCAACACGTGAAGATCAGCTACAGCCGCTCGTCCGGGAAGACCGCGGACTCGTCCATGCTCGTCTCCGATCCGTCTCGCAGCTCGCGCTTCAGCTGCTCGGTCTTCGCCGCCAGTGTCCGCTCGCGCCGGATGCGGTCGATCGCGCGGCGGCGCGCAGTCGTGATCAGCCACCCCATCGGGTTGTCCGGGAATCCGTCGCGCGGCCAGCGTTCGGCGGCGGTTGCGAACGCCTCCTGGGCGGCGTCTTCGGCCAGCTCGATGTCGCCGAGAAAGCCGATGAGCGACGCTAGGACCCGCCCCCAGTCCTCGCGGAAGATCTGCTCAAGCACTGGTGTGGTCCTCTTCGCGGACCGGTCGGATCTCGATCGCCCCCACTGTCCGCAGCTCCTGCAGCTCGCCGGCAATGGCGAGGGCACCGTCCAGGTCCTCCGCCTCCACGACGATGAAGCCGCCGAGGAAGTCCTTGCTGTCGACGAAAGGGCCGTCCGTGAGCAGCGTCTTGCCGTGCTCGGAGCGCATCGTCGTTGCGGAGTCGATGTTCTGGAGTCGCAGCCAGCCCGTTACGGTCGGCCGCACCAGGACCTCCGATATATCGGCGCTGATGCGACTGCGCTCCTCCTCGGGGGTGCGTTCGAGCGTCTCGGTGTTGGTGTAGATCAACAGCGCGTATCTCAAGACGTCTCCTTTCTGCGTGGCCTCGGGTGTCTCTTGTAGACGAATAGCGCGCCCGGCGACGGACACCGTGGCCGCGGTTTCGCGCCTGCTGTCCGTCTCGCCTCTGTCCGTTCGTCACCACAGCAGAACCGGCCACGAGCCGGCACGCGACAAAGGAGGACTAGATGACCGGTACATCCGCAACGAGTCGCCGCCTGGGCTGGGTGGTCGGATTGACCTCAACCGCCTACTTCATGGTCGTTCTTGATGCGCTCGTCGTGGTGACGGCGCTGCCGCGCATGCAGCGGGACCTGCACGTGGGCCTTTCCTCGCTGCAGTGGACGGTCAACGCTTACGGCATTGCCTTCGCCGCGGGCATCATCACCGCCGCTGCCCTGGGCGACCGCTTCGGCCGCCGCCGTGTCTTCAACAGCGGCCTCGCGTTGTTCACCCTCGCCTCCGCCGCGTGCGCGCTGACGCCCAGCGTGGCCGGCCTGATCGCTGCCCGGACGTTGCAGGGGATTGGTGCGGCGGTTGTGCTGCCGCTCAGCCTGACGATCCTCACGACCGCGTTTCCGGCCGAGAAGCGGGGGATGATCGTCGGCGTCTACGGCGGTCTCGCCGGTCTCGCCGTCGCCCTCGGGCCGATCATCGGCGGCGCGATCACGGAGACGATCGACTGGCACTGGATCTTCTGGATCAACGTCCCGATCGGAATGGCGGCACTGCTGCTCGCTCCGCGGCTCCTGCCCGAGAGCCGCGGCGCGCCGGAGCGGCTCGACCTCGCCGGAGTCTCGTTCGTCACCGCCGGTGTCATCGCGCTGGTCTGGGCGCTCACGCGTGCGAGCGACACGGGCTGGGGCAGCGCCGAAATCGTCGGCAGTCTCACCGCCGGCAGCCTGCTGCTCGCGGCGTTCCTGTCGTGGGAGCACCGGGCGCCCGCGCCGATGGTGCCGCTCCGGTTGTTTGTCAGCCGCGAGTTTGCGCTCGGCAATCTCACCACCTACTTCCTGCACGGCGCCACTTTTGCCGCCGCCTTCTTCATCACGCAGGAGTTCCAGTTCGCGCGCGGGTACTCCCCGCTGGGCGCGGGGCTGCGCCTGCTGCCGTTCTTTGCCACCCCGATGTTCGTTGCGCCACTCGCCGGTGCCGTCTCGGACCGGATCGGACGCAGGCCGATCATGGTCGTCGGTCTAGCGCTACAGGCGCTCGGCTTCGTTTGGGTTGCGGCTCGTGGCTCGCTTCACACGAGCTGGATCGAGCTCGTCGTCGCCCTGCTCGTCGCCGGCATCGGCCTCTCGATGGCCCTGCCGACCGTGCCGACGGCCGTTCTGGACGCCGTCGCCCCGGAAGAGATGGGCAAGGCGTCCGGGATCAACTACATGGCGCAGCGTTTCGGCACGGTGTTCGCGCTCGCCATCGCCAGTGCGGTGTTCTCCGCCCATGGCCACCTCGGCAGCCCGGCCGCCGTCACGGCGGGCTTCCAGCCGGCGCTCTGGACCTGTGCCCTCTTCGCCGTCCTGGCTGTTCTGAGTTCGGTCGCCATGGCCTCATCGACGCGCGGTGCCGCGGCACCGCCTGAGCTCGCGGACGTGCCCACTGCGGCCTGAACCTAACCACCCAAGCACCGACCCCAGACCTCGAGCATGCCCCGGTAGGTCGTCCGGTCGGGGTCGAACACGATCTCCACCGCCTCGGCATGGTCGGGATGGTCGGCGTCGGTCGGATTTTCGTTCTCGCCGCCCGTTGTCGTGTGTCGACGCCGCCGGCTGTGACTGCCGGAACGCCACTGCCTCCACTTCCACGCGAGCAGCACGACCCACCGAAGACCGGCAACCTAAGACAAAGCCATGGTCACCCTGCGGGTGCCGGGGCGACCGCCGGCGTCACCGGCACTGCTTCGGCGACTTTGCGGGCCTCGAGGTCGAAGTAGAGGAGCGTCCGGCCGATTCCTACGTAGGGGGTGAGCAGCGCGAAGATGATCGCCCCCAGGATGTTCACGCTGGTGGTCGGGACGGTCGTGAACAGCAAGGCGAATCCGAGTATCGGCCCCGGAATCTGACCCAGTATGGAGAACGTGGTGATGATCCCCGCGGCGCGCCACCACTTGCCGCGGACCAGTCGCGTGCTCGCGCGCATGGCCTCGCGAATCGACCGATCCTGAAACAGGATCTCCTGCTGAGCGAACCTCCAGTCCACGAACTTGCGAATCGCGAACGGGATACCGATGATCGTCAGCGTGATCAGAATCAGCAGAAGCGTCACGAGCAACTGCACGGCAACGAGGCGCCAGATCCGTTGCAGGACCGCCCCCCACGCACTCTGGAATCCAGCCGGCTGCTCCCGCTCGGCGTCGCGTAACACGGCGATCACGAGTCCGGACCCGATGGGTCCCGCAATTGGTCGCCCGATCCCGGCGGTGGTGGAGAACGCGATCGCCGCGCCCGTATCGGTGAACGACACCGTTGCGTTGCTCGAGCCTGCGGCGTGAAGTACCAGCCACTCGAGTCCATCGACAGCGGCGATAAGCGCAGACGAGACGATCACAATGAGGACGAACGTTGCGCCGTGTCGCCAGTACGTGCGTGCAGCCACGAGGAGAAGCTGACCGAGCGCGCGCGGCTGGCGAAGCGGTTCGACCTCGACCGGGCGCCATCGGGTCAGGCTTACGGGCACGAGGACCAGCAGCAAGACGACCACGACGATGCCGAGGGCGCCGGGAAGGGTCTGCGCGGCGAGGTTCAGAAAGCCTGAGGCCGTCGCGACGGCGCCGCAGAACGCGCCGGTGACGGATGGTCCGATCACCGGCGCCACCGGGACTTTCGGGCTGAAGTCTCGCGTTCCGCCCATCCAGGTGAACGGCTTGCGCCAAACGGTCTTGGTGTTTGGGCCGGCCGGCCCGTTGTTGAATCCGGCTTCTTGCTGCCCCCAGCGGCCGGTATAGCTCAGCCATGCCAGTGGACCGTGGGTACTGGGCACCTCCGGCAGCAGGATCGGCCGTGGATAGGTGGCGAACAGCGGCTTGGTGGTGTTGTCGCAGCCAACTCCCGAGCCGTGATCGCCGTTGCCGAGCCACAGCGCGGAGCCATAGAACGTCGCATGCGACCCTGCGGCGGAGTAGACGACCGGATGCGTGCCGCGTCGCTGGACTTTGGAATCGTGCCAGCCCGCGTGTTCGCCACCGGCGTGCTGGAAGAGCACGATCTTGGTGGGCGCGCTCGTCAGCGCTTGGGCCGGCGTGCGGACGTCGAAGGCGACTTGCATCCCTTCCCAGTCGCTTTCGTGCAGGTCGTTGAACTGGTTGAAGTAGTAATAGAACCAGTACTGCAGCGTGAAACCTGGATGCCCACGCTCATGCGCTATGTGGGCATACGTCACTGCGGGCGCGTTGCCGGCCCGGCGGATTCCGGCGAAGGCGCGGCCATAGGCGCAGCCGGGATTCAGCGGGTTGCCCGGGAGATCGAGGTAGTAATCGGAGCCGCGCCCGGCGAGATCGGCGGCAGTGGGAGCGCGCTTGATGACTTGCGGGCGGCGCTGACCGCGCTTCAGCAGCCTGACCCGAGGGTTGCCGAGAACCACATCGACGGACGTCGGCGGCCAGAACTGCTCCTCGGTGGTATCGCACGGAGCGTTGGTTTGAGAACGCATCATCACGACCGGGGAGTACTTGTCCGCGAGCTGCTGCGCGGTGCTCATCGCCGCATCCGCTGGCACGGCACTGCACGCCGTCGCGGCACAGAGCGTCGCCAGGGCGCCGGCCAGCGCCCGCGGCCAACCCCCACGCCAAATCGGCAATCGGCGCACGGAACCGAACCGGCGGTTCGTCAGCGCATCGCCGATCGGCATCAACTCATCAGCCGTCCGCTCCGGAATCGCCCAGAAACCGCGTAGTGATCTCGATCCGCACTGCGACTGTGGATCCCGCCTCGGGTCAGCCCAGCGAGGCGCCTCTGCAAGGGATGGAACGACTGTATACGCCGCGGCTATTCGCCGCCCTAGCCCGAGCGTCGAGCCCGGGTCAGAACTCGTACGCATCTAACAGCTCGACCCGATCCGCTGAGAGACCGACTTTTGGGTCCTCGGGTCGTGCCTCGAGCGCGGCGCGCACGCGGTCCGAGGGCTGCGCCGTCCTCGATTGACAACGCCTTTCTTGTCGCTGGATCGAGCATGTGAAAGCCAGAGACGTAGCCGAGGACTTCTCTGAGGGACGAACGCAAGTCGAAGCGCGGCTACTCGTCGCCGCTGCGAGATTGCCCAAGCCGCCGGCAGGCGCGAGAAGATCCGGGCTTCCGCGGCCAGGTTGTTCGTCCGCGACGGGTAACGGTACGAGGAGATGCCGGCGTCACGCCGATGCTCGCGCGCTCGGCGCGCTCGGCCCGTGAGGTTTTCGCACGCGGCCCACACCGAAGTAGCCGCGGGGCACCATCGCTGTCACACATTCGCGTCGCAGGCTGTCAATGAGGGAGAGAATGATTCTGCCGATGCTGAGCCGCCGGCGCAGGGAAAGGAAGAACGATGCAGACCGAAAACAGGAGCCAGAGGATCGCCGTCACCGGAGCCACCGGTCGAGTCGGATCGCACCTCGTCGAGATCCTCGCCCAGCGGGGACACGATGTAGTTCCGATTGCGCGCTCCCAAGGTGTTGACGTGGTCAGCGGAGAGGGCCTCGATCAGGCACTCGTCGGGGTCGAAACGATCATCGACGCGGCTACCGGCCCCTCGCCTGATCAGCAGGAGGCGACGGCCTTCTTCATCGCGTCGGCGCAGAACCTGCAGCGCGGCGGCGCCGCAGCCGGAGTGAAGCGGATCGTCGTCGTCTCGATCATCGGCATCGACAAGTTCCACGGCGGCTACAACGCGGCGAAGGTGGCACAGGAGCAGACGCTGCTCGAAGGCCCGCTCCCGGTCCGGATCGTCCGGGCAGCCCAGTTCCACGAGTTCGTCGAGCCGCTGGTCGGGTGGACGATCAAGGATGGCGTCGCGCACGTGCCCGAGATGCGGACGCAGCTCGTGGCGGCCGGCGTCGTCGCCGAGACGCTCGCTGATGCGGCCGAGGAGCCGGAGATCGAGAACGGCAGCATCACTGAGGTCGCAGGCCCGCAGGAGGAGCGTCTCGCCGATGCCGCCGCGGCGCTCTTCGCCAGCCGAGGTGACTCGCTCGAGATCCGCGAAGGCCGCGGCGCTCCGCTGGCGCAACCTGACGACCCAGATGCCGCAGCCTATGCCGAGGGAGCCGCGCTGCCCAACGCGGGCGCGAAGCTCGCGGGTCCAAGCTTCGAAGAGTGGCTCGCGGTGGCCAAGGGTTAGTTCCTCACAATCGATCGAGTAGCGCCCGCGTCTTCGGGACGTCGATGCGAGCCCGAGGCGCCGTCGCTGGACCAGGCGCGCGACGTCCGGACGACTCACTCCGAATGCGGACTGGCGCTGAGCCACGCGGCCAGGAGTGGCTCCGTCTCGACGGCAGCTTTCATCGCGCCCAGCGTTCGATCGCGCAGTTCGAACTTGGTGGCGGCATAGATATCGGCTGGGAACGCCGCCATCTCGCTGGCGAGTTCGATCGCCCGCGGGAGCACCGCGTCTGCCGGGAGGGCCTCGTCGACCAGCCCAAGCCGCAGCGCCTCGGAGCCATCGATCAACCGATTGCCCAGCGCAAGACTGCGGGCGGCATGCGGAGGTAGCTCGGCCCGCACGACGCCGATCGCGCCTTGCGGATATGGCACCCCTACCTTCACCTCGGTCAATCCGTAGCGACCTTCCAGCGACCCGATCCGCACATCGGCACACAGCGCCAGCACTAGGCCGCCGGCGATCGCGTGTCCGGTCACCGCCGCGAGCACGGGACAAGGCAGCCCATACGCCGCGAGCACCATGCGGTTGATGCCGCTGACCATCCGCCGGTGCTCGCCGGGTCCATAGCCCGGCACCGCCTTCAGGTCAACGCCAGCCGAGAAGAAGCCATCACGTCCTGCGATCACCACGGCGGCAGGCGCATCGGCGGCCAGTCCCTCGAGCGTGGCCACAAGCTCGTCGAGCAGGTCGAGGTTGATGGCATTCGCCGGCGGGCGGTCTAAACGCACCAGCGTCACTGAGCGAGAAGTCTCCGATGAGACGAACATGCGCCACAGCCTACGTCGCCAGCGGCTCGACACGATGCGGCGGCGGGCGGCGGCCACGCCGTCGTGGTGGGGCGGACGGCTAGGATCGCGTGGTGCCGCTAGACCCTCAGGTTCTCAGCTACCTGGACAAGTTGAAGGCACAGAGAGTGCAGCCGCCGTCCGAGCTGCCGATCGAAGAGGCTCGCCGGACGTACGAGGAGGGCGCCGCGGCGCTGTTCGGCTCGGCGCCCCGCGTCGCCGCCGTCGATGATGTCAACGCTGCCGGTGTTCCCGTTCGCGTGTACCGGCCGGCACCCGGCAACCTTCCGGGGGTCATGTACTGCCATGGCGGCGGCTGGGTACTTGGCAGCCTCAGCTCCCATGACCCGCTCTGTCGAGCGCTTTCCGTCCAGTCGGGCTGCGCGGTGATCGCTGTCGATTACCGGCTCGCGCCGGAGCACCCTTACCCGTCAGCGCTCGAGGACGCGTGGGCCGCAACGACTTGGGCCGCCACGCAGTTCGAACCGCTGGCCGTCGCGGGCGACAGCGCGGGCGGTCAGCTCGCCGCCGCGGTCGCGCTCCGAGCGCGGGCTGGCGCCGTGCCGCTGGCGCTGCAGGCGCTCATCTACCCGGCAACGAACTATTCCTTTGACACACCGTCGTACCTGGAGAACCTCGACGGAATGACGTTGACAGCGGAACTGATGCGCTGGTTCTGGACGCAGTATGTTCAGGACGAGCGCCACGCCGAGGACCCCGGCTGCTCGCCCCTGCGCGCGACGGACCTGTCGGGTCTGCCGCGTGCCCACGTGCTGACCGCCGAGTACGACCCGCTCCGCGACGAAGGCGAGGCTTACGCACGATTGCTCCGGGACAGCGGCGTTCAAGTCACGCTCAATCGCTACCAAGGGCAGATCCACGGCTTCATCCGTATGCCGGCGCTGATCGATAAGGCGCGCGACGCGATCGTCGAGGTCTCGAGCGCGATCCGTGCTGCCATGGTCGTCAGCTCTCGCGAGACTTAGGCGATCGGGGTGTCCTGCCCGGTGGCGCTTCGCGTCAGCCGCTCCCACAAATGCTGACACTCTGCCCCCAGCAGGCGGGGTCCGTTGACTGGGCGGACGATTGCTCGCACGTTATCGACGACGCCACGAAGCGCTTCGGGCGCGTCGCGCCCCTGCTTGTACAGGACCTGGGAGGCGAGGACGGCAAGACCGGCGAGCGCTCCGTCTAGACAACGCGCCACCGCCTCGGCCTTGCGCCAGGCGAGAAAGGCGAGTTCGGGCACATCGTTCTGTCCGAAGGCTCCGAGCGAGAGCAGCGTCGGTTCGGCGATCGAGCGGGCCTCTTCAGCCCAGCCGTTGATCGCCATGTGCAGCGGTTTGACTGACCATTCGTCGCCGCCCACGAGCGGCGCCGTCTCACGATGGTGAAAGAGATGGTCGCCCAGCCGCTCGCTGAGCTGGCAAAGGTCCGCGTGGGCGAAGGCGAGCGCATCGATCGCGGGTGCGGCCTGGGCGTTGTGGTATCCGCCGGTCGAGTAGATCGCGCCGTCGGGATGGCGCTCGTCGGGCGCGAGAAAGACCGGGTTGTCGGTCACGGAAGACAGCGACCGCTGCGCGGCGCGCTCGGCGCGCGCCTGCGCCCGTCGGGCAGCGCCGAGGACGCGAGGAAGGATGCGCAGAGAGACAGCGGACTGATGACTCTGATGAGCCGAGTCCGCGCCTCCGAGCAGCACTCTCAGTGAGCGCAGCGCGGCCGTCTCGTGTTCGTCTCCCCAGAGTTCCTCGAGGTCAGTGGCGTAGTGCTGCTTCGGAGCGCCAGTGATCATTGCCGTCAGGGCGAAGATGTGCTCGGCGACGACCAGCCGCGCCCGGCCGGCGAGGGCCGTGTCGGCAATCAGCGCCGCCGCGCACGGTGATCCGTTGATCAGAGCCATCTGCTCCTTCGGCGCGAGATCGAGCCGATCGCTCAGGTCGTAGAACAGAGCCCCGAGCGGCAGGATCTCGCCCGAGCCTCCGTTGGACTGTGCGGGCACGCGGGGCAAGGGTCCGCGGTTGAGCATTTCGACGACCTCGAGCGCGACTGCGGAACGCACGGCTGCGTGGCCGCCGACGAAATTGGACAGACGGGCGAGCAGAATTGCCCTGGTCACCCTGTCTGGTAGCGGTTCGCCATATGACACCGCCGTCCATAGCCGATTCGGCCGTCGAGCCTGCGCCTCCTCATCCAGCACCACGCCGGCCCGATCACCGGGAGCCGACGTAACGCCGTACATCAACGCCTCAGGATCGGCCTGAACCCGGGCTTGGACCAGTGCGTCGAACGCTGCGGCGGAGGCTTCCATCCCGCGCAACGACGCATCGGCGATCGAAACCGGTTCGCTTCGCCAGGCGGCACGTAAGACCGCCTGTACCGTGATGTCGAAGCGGTCGCGAATTACGACTTCGCCGAGGGAAGACGCCATCGGCCAACTCTAGAATGCGCTCGCGTCGCAGGCGGATGGCGGCTCATTGCCTGGACGGCGCCCGCGAGATGGAGTCGGATGACAACCTGGCGGTCGCGTGCGGCGCCGCCGAGGGTTGATCTGCGCCTGGCAGGAGCGCAGTAGCTCCGTGTTCAGACGACTTGCCGGAAACCGCTTCGAGAATCGGTCCTCATGACCGCGCTGCGGGCCGGCATGACGTTCTCGCTGCCGCTACCCGCACGACCCAGGCGCAGAGACGGACGTGGACGGGGTTACGCTCGTCGCGTTGATCCCGACATTCGGATTGGTCACCCCATAGGGGTTGTTGCAAAGGAGGTCGAGCTGTGTGTTGACGTTCCCGTACGCGTCCACCTTGACGTCGATATCGAGTCCCTGGCCGGTGTTACCAGGGACTTGGGGTGCGAAGCCCGACAGGAAGCTTCCGGGTGGCAGGCCGGACGCGCTAAGGGTGCCCCAGCAGGTGGTGGTCGAGTCGGATGGGCACGGATAGGTGGTCTGCTGGACACCCACCATCGGCTGCGGGGCCCCTTGGATCGTCAGCGAAGCAGGGCCAAATGTCCGCGCGGTTCCGGCGGCGCGGAAGGCGCGACCACGGAGAGACTTTTTGTTGAGCAGCGTGGCCTTATAGCTGATCGTGTGGCGCTTGCCGTCGTAGTGCGGCTGGCTCAGCTTGAAGGTCAGCTCGTCGCCGCCACGCATGCCCGCCACGTGTAGCGTGCCGATCGCACGCGGGGTCGTCCGCGTGAACACAACCTGGTGCATCTGCGTGACAGCCGTGACCCCCGAGCGGCCGCTCTCGTGGATCCACGTCACGCGCGACCCCACCCCGAGCAGCGTCAGCCTGCCGCCAGCCAGCTTGCCGCTTTTGGCGGAATGCACGAACACCGTGCCGTCGCGGGGCGGGGTCTGCGCGGGTGCGGGCGACGCCGCCACAAGCCAGCTCGCCACGATCGCGACCAGCCAAGCTACCGAAAGCCGTCCCGCCACACCGCTGCGAAGCATTGTTATTGACTCACCCCTCTGAGCAACGACGCGAGTGTATCGCCTGTCGGCGCCGCATTCCAGCCTCCTGAGTGGGCTCTCTTTGCGTGAGCGTCAATCTTCAAGGCAACAGGAGCACCTCTAGGCCTGGTTCTCCAGCGGCGGGATAGCTGTCGCAGGCGTCGTAGCCCAAACGTTGGCCTCGGCGGATGCGGCTCGCTCGCGTGCGCGGCGGTTGCGCCTGCTCCGGCGAAATGGGAGCCGACCGACCATTTCTCACGACCACCACCAGACCCGCCGGCCGCTCTTACTCCCAACTCGCAACTCGGGTGCTCCCAGGACGATTCGGTCTTCAGCGATGCTCCGGTCTACGTCAAAGGTGACTGTACGGTCGACGCATCGGAGGATCCGGCTGGATCGGCCGATGTGTTGAACTCGCTGTGCAACAACCGGGGCAGGCGCCGAGTGCACATTCACTCCCTCCGGTCCCATCATGGGTGGCGGCGGCGATAGCCGGCTGTATAGCCGGCTTTATAGCCGCAACCGCTTTTGTAACCCTTGTTGACGTCCGTCTTATAGCCGCTGGTAAAGCCTTTCTTGTAGCCCTCGTTGTAAGGAGTATCAGAGTGAATCCCTGCACAAGGGTGCGTCCCAAGGAAGGCACGGCGCAAACGGAGGCGCCCGCCCACGCACCGGCGTAAGCCGAGGCATCATCGCGCCTCTGCACCCACTCCCGGGCCGACGACGTCTGCGAGCATGTTGTGGCGCGGGTGAGGCTGGGCGACGCCCCGGCCCAGGCTCGGCCGCCTGAGCGGTAAGCCGCTGTTCTTCCACGCTCGCCGGGAACATGTACTGCGCCAGGCGCGGCCCGCGATGCGCGGCGGAAAGGTCACAGACCGGCAGCTACGTGCTGACCATCACTGCACAGCGATCGGCGACACCCGCGCGTGACCGCCGCGGCGACTCGGCGCTCACGTTTGCGATCAGGGTGGAGCGGGCGAGCGGCGCCGGCGGGAGGCGCTATGCGACGTGCTACTTGATCGTGTACTCGTAGGGCAGCGCCGCCACCTGATCGGCTTGCGGATAGTTCACGAGTGCGTTCTGGATCGAGCCGAACTCGAAGTACGCCACGTCGTCGAGATACAGCGTCCCCGTGACCCTCGTGCCCGACGCTCCGCTCGGCGTGATCGTCACCGGAATCGACGCGGTCTGGCCTGGAGCCACGGTGATCGGCTTGAACGAGCCAAGGCTCGTCGCTGGGCTCGCACTGTCTGACTCCAGGTCGCCGGTCGGCGAGCTGACCGCAGGATCGAACGGGCTCGTGACGACGCTCGCGGACGTCGTAACCGACTCGCTCGGCGGACCAGTCGTCCCGAACGTCCCGTACTCGACCGGCAGCACGTCCCATTCGCCGGTCGCGAGCGGGTTGTCCGCAAACGACAGAGATGCCGTAGTGCCGACCGTCGAGGCCAGGTCCGGATCGCCGCTGACGAACTGGGACTCGAACAGGAGCGGCGTCGCCCCGGTTGTCGTTGCCTGCGCCTGGAACTGAGTCGAATTG
>JAFAZV010000439.1 GCA_019239445.1 Solirubrobacterales bacterium | reverse complement strand
GGGTCGAGCGGACGGCCGCAGTTGAAGCACGGGTCCTTTAGCTTGCGCATGCAGCTCGGGCAGCGCAGGAAGTCCTTCTCAACCTCGTAGTCGCAGTGCGGGCACAGGTGGTAGCCGACCTCGGCCAGCCGCGCTTCGGCGGCCTGCATCTCGAGCTCCCGCTCGCGCACATCATCTAGGTACTCAGGCGGGCGAACGATCATGTAGACGATCGTGCCCACGAACGGGAACAGCGAGGCGGCGGTGGCGCACGCGATCAGCATCGGGTCGGCGATCCTCCGGCGCGCATCGGCGTAGGTCCAGTACACGAGCGCCAGCCAGATCACGACCAGGAACAGGATCAGCAGCTCGACGACCAGATTGATCGTGTTGTTCTTGATCCCGAAGATCCCCGGCAGCAGGAGCATTTGACGTGGCGAGTTTAGTGGTCGGACCGCTCTTACAGTTCCGCTCACGTCGCGGAACCCCTTCTTAGTGGTTCTTTTTGTGAGTCCGGCGACACCGAGAGCGATCGCCGGTGGATGCTGGGCAAGGACGCAGGAGCCAGCCGGATGACTCGGGGGCGGCCCGACGGTTGGCGAGGCTGGATGCCGAGCGGGCCGCCCCCGAGGCAGCAGGGCTGCGCGAGGCGACGAGGACGCGGCCCAGCGCCGCCGGCGGCCGCTCGAATGTCGTCGGATTCGCGAAAGGAACCACTCCCTACAGGAAAACCCGTCCGAACAGGTAGCCGAGACCGAAGAAGATGAGGATCCAGACCGCGACGACGAGCGCTACAAGCCCGACCATGCTCAAAAACCTCGGGCGATCGCGGCCGGCGTTCACAGCATCGAGGCCCGGCGCCGGTGGGCCGGCGCGAGCAGGTCGGCGACGAGGTAGATCGAGCCCGTGGCGATCACGATGCCCGACGCGCCGGCGAGCTCTCGCGCCCGGCGCACGGCGTCGCGGGCCGCCGGAACGATCTCCGACGGGGGCCCGTGGAGCTGGCGGGAGAGCGATTGCAAGGTCGGCGGTGGCAACGCGCGTGGATTTTGACTGCTCGTGAAGACGGTCGCATCGCAGTGGGGCAGCAGGCGCGCCAGCATGCCGGCGGCATCCTTGTCATCGAGGATCGAGACGACCGCCACGACGGGGTGGTGCTCGGCGGTGATCGCCGGCAGAGATTCCGCCAGCGCGCCGATCCCGTCCGGGTTGTGGGCGCCGTCGAGCAGCGTCAGCGGCTCTTGCCCGACGATCTGCAGCCGCCCGGGGATGCGCACGGACTCCGCCGCATCGCGCACCGCAGCCGGCTCGAGGCGGCCCAGGTACGCCTCGACGGCTGTCCGGGCGAGCTCGAAGTTGCGGCGCTGAAACGCACCCAGCGCGGCCACCGGAACGCCGGGATCCACGCCGGCAAAGACAACCCGCGCAGCTCGCTCCCCCGCCACCGTCTCCGCTCGCTTCACCGCGTCGGGGTGCAAGTCGGCACCGAGCACGAGCGTCCCGCCCGGCTGCACCACATCCAGCTTCTCCGTCGCGATGTCGTCGATCGTCGGCCCGAGCCAGCGCGTGTGCTCGAGCCCGACGCTGGTCAGCACCTGCACCCGGGACGGGATCACGTTGGTCGCGTCGTAGCGCCCGCCGAGCCCGGCCTCGATCACCGCCACGTCGACCTCCCGCCGCGCGAGCTCCGAATAAGCCGCCGCGGTCAGCGCCTCGAACTGGGTCACCCGGTCATCGCCGGCCAGCGAGCGATCGACCAGCTCGGCGGCGTGGGCGGCTCGCGCCACCGCGGCCGCGAACGCCGGCGGCTCGAGGTCGTGATCGCCGATCCGGATGCGTTCGGTGAACGAGACGAGGTGGGGAGAGAGATAGGAGCCGGTACGCACGCCGTGGTGATCGAGGATCGCGGCGATCATGCGCACCGTCGAGGACTTGCCGTTGGTGCCGACGACGTGAATCGACTCGAATTGGCGCTCCGGGTGGCCGAGCGTGGTCATCAGCCGGCGCATCCGGTCCAAGCCGAAGCGCATCCCGAACAGCTCGAGTGAGAGCAGGTAGCGCTCGGCCTCGGCGGGCGTCACAGCGCCTCCAGCTCGGTGCGCAGCCGCTCGAGCTTCTCGCGCTCGCGCTGAACCACGGCCGCCGGCGCCTTAGCCACGAACCCCTGATTGGCGAGCTTGCGCTCGGAGCGCTCGATCTCCGACTCGAGCCGCGCGCGCTCGGCCGCCCGTTTGCGTCCCGCCGCTTCCGGATCGAAACCCTCGGCGGCGAGGATCTCGATCGCGCCTCCCGGGATGGCCACCGAGGCCACCGGATCCTCGCCCTCGCCGTTGAAGCTCAGCCGCGCGAGACGGGCGATGTGCTCGGCCGTGGCGGCGTACCCGTCGGCGGCGAGCCGCGCCGGGAGAGTTGCGCTGACCTTCACGCCGGCGTGATCGCGCCAGCCGCGCAGCGCGCGCACGGCCTCGATCACATCAGCCAGCGACTGCTCGGCCCATTCGTCGATCACCGCATCCTCGCTGCGAGGCAGGCCTCCGGCGAGCAATCCCTCAACCCCGGGCACGAACGAGTAGATCTCCTCGGTGACAAACGGGATGATCGGGTGCGCCAGCGCCAGCGTTTCCGTGAGCACATGCAGCAGCGTGGCCGCCAGCGCGCCCTCGCCGGCGCGCAGGCGCGGCTTGACGAGCTCGAGGTACCAGTCGCACAGCTCGCCGTAGATGAAGTCGTAGAGCCCGAGCGCCGCGCGGGAGAAGTCATAGCCCTGGATCCGGCCCGCCAGCTCGGCGCGAGCCCGCTCGAGCCGGGAGAGGATCCAGCGGTCCTCGACGGTCGTTGGGCGGACCTCGGCGCGCGCATCCGGACCCACCCCGAGCAGGATCAGCCGCGATGCGTTCCACAGCTTGTTGGTCAGCTGCTGGCCCTGGGCGACCTTGTCCTCGCTGAAGCGGACATCCTGGGTGGAGGACATCGCGAGCAGGCCCCAGCGCAGGGCGTCGGCGCCGTAGGCGGGGAAATCGCCGCCCTGAGGGAACACGGGCGGTCTCGGCCCGCCCTCGATCAGATCGAGCGGGTCGATGCCGGTGCCGAGCGACTTCGACATCCGCCGTCCGTCGGGGGCCTGGATCACGGCGTGGATGTGGACGTCCTCAAACGGGATCTCGCCGGCGAACTCGAGTCCCATCATCACCATCCGCGCCACCCACAGGAAGATGATGTCGCGCGCGGTCACGAGCACATCGGTGGGATAGAAGGCGCGCAGGGCCGGCGTCGGCTCGGGCCAGCCGAGCGTCGCGAACGGCCACAGGGCGCTCGAGAACCAGGTGTCGAGTACGTCGGGGTCGCGCTCCCAGCCTGCGCCCGGAGGCTCGCTCAGCCCGACGTAGGTCTCCTCGCCGCGGTACCACACCGGCAGCCGATGGCCCCACCACAGCTGGCGCGAGATCGTCCAGGGGCGGATGTTCTCCATCCAGTCGAGGTACACGCGCGTCCAGCGCTCGGGGTGAAAGCGCACGCGACCGCTCCTCACCACCTCGATCGCCGGCTTCGCGAGCTCGTCCATGCGCATAAACCACTGCAACGAGACGAGCGGCTCGATCCGCTCGCCTGAGCGATGCGAGTACGGAACCGTGTGCGTGTAGGGCTCGGTACGTGCGATCAGGCCCTGCTCGCGCAGCTCTTGCACGACGGCCTCCTGGGCAGCGGGCACCGCAAGCCCGACGAACCGTTCCGGCGCGTCCTCGGTCATCCGCCCGTCTTCGCCGATCACGCTGACCAGCGCCAGCCCGTGGCGGCGGCCGATCTCGAAGTCGTTGGGGTCGTGCCCGGGCGTGATCTTGAGCGCACCGGTCCCGAACTCCGGCTTGACGTACTCGTCGGCGATGATCCGCAGCTTCCGCCCCACGAGCGGCAGGATCGCCTTCTCCCCCACGAGTCGGGCGTAGCGCTCGTCCTCGGGATGCACGGCGATCGCGGTGTCGGCGAGCATCGTCTCGGGCCGCACGGTGGCTACCGTGATCGCGCCCGACCCGGAGTCGAGCGGGTAGTCGATGTAGTAGAGCGTGTCCGTGACCTCGCGATCCTCGACCTCGAGGTCCGAGATCGCCGAGCGCGTGCCGGGATCCCAATTGACCATGTAGCGGTCGCGATAGATGTAGCCCTTCTCGTACAGGGCGACGAATACGCGCAGCACGGCATCGGCGTAGGCCTCATCGAGCGTGAAGCGCTCGTCGGCGTAGTCGCAGGAGGCGCCCAGGCGCTCGAGCTGGGAGATGATCTGCCCGCCGTAGTCCGCGCGCCACTGCCAGACGCGCCGCTCGAACTCCTCGCGTCCCAGATCCTGGCGGCTCGTCCCCTCGGCGGCGAGCGCGTTCTCGACCTGGGTCTGGGTGGCGATCCCGGCGTGGTCGGTGCCGAGAATCCACTTCGTCCGCTGTCCGCGCATGCGGTGATAGCGGATCAGCGTGTCCATGATCGAGTCCTGGAAGGCGTGCCCCATGTGCAGCGACCCGGTGACGTTGGGGGGCGGAATCGCGATCGAGTAGTTCTCCGCCGCCGTGCCCTCCGGCTCGGGGTGAAACAGCCCCGAGCGCAACCAGCGCTCGACGATCCGCGGCTCCACCTCGGATGGGTCGTAGCGCGTGGTCGACTGCAGGTCCGGCATCCCCAGCGGAGTCTATGAGGGCGCGGTGCATGCACCGCGCCCCCGGTGGCCGCATGCGGCCACCGGCCGGGCCGCGCATGCGCGGCCCGGAAACCGGATTAAGCGGCTTCCTCCTCCGGCGCCGCCACCGTCACAAGCGTCGGCGGCGTCCCCTTCTCGATCGTCTCGCGCGTGACCACGCACTTCTGCACGTCCCGGCGCGAGGGGAGCTCGAACTGGACCTCGAGCAGGACCTCCTCGATGATCGAGCGCAGCCCGCGCGCGCCGGTCTCGCGCTCGAGCGCCTTGTCGGCCACCGAGGTGAGCGCCTCTTCGGCGAACACCAGCTCGATCCCGTCGAACTGGAAGAAGCGCTGGAACTGCTTGACCAGCGCGTTGCGCGGCTCGGTGAGGATCTGCATGAGCTCGTCACGG
>JAFAZV010000436.1 GCA_019239445.1 Solirubrobacterales bacterium | reverse complement strand
GCTGGGCCGATCCCGAGCGCGGGATCTCGGGCGGGCTGATCAACAGCGGCAAGGCGATCGTCTACCCCGAGCTGGCGCGCTTCTATGCCCTGATGCAGCGGATCGCCTCCGAGGTGCCGAAGGTGCCCGCATCCGAGCGGCTGATCTAAGCGCGGGTCTTCGGATCTCAAGGGGGCTATAGCACGCCTTAGATCCAAAGACCTCGGCGAGCGGCTAAGTCGCGACGTTCGCCGCCAGCACGTCCTCGACCGCGCCGGTGAGCCGCCCGCAGACCTCTTCGGTCTCGTGCTCGCTCGGCGCCTCGACCATCACCCGAACCAGCGGCTCGGTCCCGGACGCGCGCACGAGAACGCGGCCGCGCCCGCTCAGCGCCGCCTGCTCGCGTTCGATCGCCGCCGTCACCGCGGGCGCATCGAGCGCCGCCGTCAGCGCCGTCCGGTCGCCGGCGCGGATGTTGACCAGGCGCTGCGGGAGCTTGTGCATCGCGTCGCGCTGGCGTAGATCGCGTGGCCCGAGCGCCTCGAGGGTGAGCAGCGCACTCGCGATCCCGTCTCCCGAGGGGCCGAAGCCGAGATCGATGATGTGGCCCGACTGCTCGCCGCCGAGCGCCCAGCCGCGCTTTCGCAGCTCATCCAGCACGTAGCGGTCGCCGACGGCCGTGGTCGCCACCTCGACGCCGGCTTCGGACATCGCGGTGTGAAAGCCATAGTTCGTCATCACCGTGACGGCGACGCCGCCTCCGCGCAGGCGGCCGTGCTCGCGCAGGTGAATCGCCGCCAGCGCAATCAGCTCATCGCCGTCGACCACCTCGCCGGCCCGGTCGACGGCGAGGACGCGGTCACCGTCGCCGTCGAACGCGAACGCGGCGTCGTAATTGCCCTCTGCCGCCGCGTCAATGAGGTGCTCGAGGTGAGTCGAGCCGCAACGATCGTTGATGTTGCGCCCGTCGGGCTGCTCGGCGATCACCTCGACCTGGGCTCCCAGGCGGCGGAAGATCTCGGGCGCGGCGCGGTAAGTCGCGCCGTTGGCGCAGTCCAGCAGGACCCGGCGGCCGGTGAGGTCGAGACCGTCGAAGCGCACGTGCAGCTCGCGTAGGTAGTCCTCGAGCGCGCCGTGGAAGCGGCGCACCCGCCCGATCCGCGCCGGCGGCTCGGGCGGGCGGTCGAGCTCGGCTTCGATCGCGTGCTCGGTGTCGTCGTGGAGCTTGTAGCCGTCGGCCGCGAACAGCTTGATCCCGTTGTCCTCGTAGGGGTTGTGCGAGGCGGAGATCACCGCCGCCATGTGCAGGCCGTGGCGCAGCACGAGCAGCGGCGCGGCCGGCGTCGGCAACACGCCGGCGAGCAACGCGTCGCCGCCGGCCTCGGTCACGCCGGCCGCGATCGCTGCCTCGAGCATCTCGCCCGACTCGCGAGTGTCGCGCACGATCAACACCTGCGGGCGCTCCTGGCGCGCGTGCGTCACCGCCGCGCGCGCGAGCGCCAGCGCGAGCTCAGCGGTCAGGAAGTGGCCGGCGCGGCCGCGGACGCCGTCCGTGCCAAAGAGATGGCGCGCCATCCCGCCGGCGACTCAGCGTTTGGAGAACTGCGGCCGCTTGCGGGCCTTCTTGAGCCCCGCCTTCTTGCGTTCCTTGACCCGGGGATCGCGGGTCAGGAATCCGCGGCGCTTGAGCTCGCCGCGCAGGTGCGGGTCGGCGACGATCAGGGCGCGCGAGATGCCGTGGCGCAGCGCGCCCGCCTGCGAGGACACGCCGCCCCCGTGCATCCGCGCGACGACATCCATGCGCGAGTCGTAGCCGACCGTCTCGAGCGGCTGGCGGATCATCCGCTGCAGGGTCTCGCGGGGAAAGAACTTCTCGAGCGGCTTGTCGTTGACCGAGTAGGTGCCGGTCCCAGGCTTGAGGATCACGCGCGCGACCGAGGTCTTGCGCTTGCCGGTGGCGGTGTAGCGGGCGCCGGCGGCGAGGTCGATGGTGGCGCCGGCGATCGGCTGGGCCTCCTCCTCGGCCTCCTCACCTTGCTCGGCCGCCGCCTCGGCCTCGGCCTCGGCCGCCGCCTGTGCCTCGGCGTCGAGAAACTCCTCGCCCTCCGGGACGATGTCAGGAATCAGGTCGGCGCCGGGGATCTCGGGCTTCGCGCGCGGCGAGACCTCCTCGACCTCCTCCTCGTCTCGAGCGGGAGCCGGTGTCTGGGCCGGCCCGCCAACCGGGGCCGCGGTCTCAGCCGGGGCCGCGGCCTCAGCCGGGGCCGCGGTCTCACCCGGGGCCGACGTCTCACCCGGGGCCGCCGTCTCACCCGGGGCCGCCGTCTCACCCGGGGCCGCCGTCTCACCCGGGGCCGCCGTCTCACCAGGGGCCGTGGCGGCGGCCTCGGTCTCGTCCGGGCCAGCGCCGGCGGCCTCGGTCTCACCCGGGCCGGCGACCGGAGCCTCGGGCTCGCCAGGGGCGATCGGAGCCTCGGGCTCCCCCGGGGCGATCGGAGCCTCCGGGTCGCCCGCTACGACCGGCGTCTCATCCGGCGTCCCGGGCCCCTGCTCCTGGTTGCGCTGCTCGTCCTCGGGTTGCTCGGCTTCGCTCACGGCTGGGTCTCCATCGGTTTCGGCTGCTGGGCGGCGTGCGGATGATCCGGTCCAGCGTAGACCTTGAGCTTCGTCAGCTGCTTTCGCGCGAGGCGGTTGCGCGGAAGCATCCCCTTGACGGCGAGGCGGATCACCTCTTCGGGACGCCGCTCGAGCATGTCGTTCAGGCTGCGCGAGCGCAGGCCGCCGGGATACCCGGAGTGGCGGTAGTAGCGCTTGTCGGCGAGCTTGTTGCCGGTGACCGAGATCTTCTCCGCGTTGACGACGATCACGAAGTCACCGGTGTCGACGTGCGGCGTGTAGGTCGGCTTGCGCTTGCCGCGCAGCGCGTCGGCGATCTGCGTCGCGAGCCGCCCGAGCGTCTGCCCGCTGGCGTCGACCAGGAGCCATTGCCTGTCTCTGTCGGCTGGGGTTGCGGTGTAAGTCTTCATCGCACGCGTAAAACCGCGCCAGGCGGCGCGGCTCGAGGCAATGATAGGGAATGTCCGCCGCATTGGCCGAAACCGCCGGACCGGACCAGGCCATACGCTGCGGCGGTGGACTTCACGACCTTCCTCCCCGTTCGCGCCCGGCGCTGGGCGATCCGCTCCGCTTACCGCGCGCTACGCGTCTACTGGTACCTCCGGCGACCGGCGACGAGCGGCGTCAAGTGCGTGCTGAGGACCGAGGATCGCTTGCTGCTCGTCCGCCACACCTATGGGCGCGATGACTGGGACTTCCCGGGCGGCGCGATGAAGTCAGGCGAGGCGCCCGCACATGCCGCCCGGCGCGAGATTCGCGAGGAGCTCGGGGTCACGATCGACGACTGGCGCGAGCTCGGGGTGGTCACCGGCCGCGCCGACTACCGCCGCGACACGCTGCACTGCTTCCAGGCTCCGCTCGTTGAGCGCCAGCTCGCCCTCGACGGAGGCGAGATCGCGGCCGCGGGGTGGTTCGAGCGGGGCGCGCTGCCGGCGAACCTCGGCCGCTACGTCCCGCCGATCCTTGCCCTGCTCGAGGACTGAGAAGCCGCCCCTACTCCCACTCGATCGTCCCGGGCGGCTTGCTCGTGATGTCGAGCACCACGCGCCCCACGGGACGGATCTCGTTGATCATCCGCGAGGCGATCTGCTCGAGCAGGTCGTACGGTAGCCGCGCCCAGTCCGCGGTCATCGCGTCGTCGCTGGTGACGGCGCGGATCACGATCACGTTCCCGTAGGTCCGAGAGTCGCCTTGCACCCCGACCGTGCGGATGTCCGGTAGCACGCAGAACGACTGCCACAGCTCGCGGTAGAGGCCGGCCCGGCGGATCTCGTCCTGGAGGATCGCGTCGGCTTCGCGGAGCACCTCGAGCCGCTCGCGCGTCGCTTCGCCGCCGACGATCCGGATGGCCAGCCCTGGACCGGGGAACGGCTGGCGCCAGACGAGGCGCTCGGGCAGGCCGAGTTCAGCCCCGACGGCGCGCACCTCGTCCTTGAACAGCGCCCGCAACGGCTCGACCAGCTCGAACTCGAGATCCTCGGGCAGGCCGCCCACGTTGTGGTGCGACTTGATCGTCGCCGCGCCGGTTCCGCCGCCCGACTCGATCACGTCCGAGTACAGCGTCCCCTGGACGAGGAAGGCGACGTCTTCGAGCTTCGCCGCCTCTTCCTCGAACACGCGGATGAACTCGGTCCCGATGCGCTTGCGCTTCTCCTCGGGGTCGCTCACGCCCTGCAGCCGGGCCAGGAACCGCTCGGAGGCGTCGACCGCCACGAGCGGGACGCGGAAGTGATCGCGGAAGGCCGCGATCACCTGCGCGCCTTCGTTCTTGCGCATCAGCCCGTGGTCGACGAACACGCAGGTCAGCCGCTCGCCGATCGCGCGGTGCACGAGCAGCGCGGCCACGCTCGAGTCGACTCCGCCCGACAGCCCGCAGATCGCCCTTCCATCCCCTACCTGGGCGCGAATCCGCTCGATCTGCTCGTCGATCACCGACGCCGGGCTCCACGTCCGCTCGCAGCCGCACACGTCCTCGAGGAAGTTCGTCAGCACCTGCTGCCCGTAGGGCGTGTGCACCACCTCGGGGTGGAACTGGATTCCGTACACGCCCTGCGCCACCGACTCGAACGCCGCCACCGGCGAGGCGGTCGAGGCCGCAAGCGGAGTGAACCCGAGGGGCGCCGCGAACACAGTGTCGCGGTGAGACATCCAGCAGCTCTGCTCGCGCGGCGTCCCGGCCAGCAGGCGGCCGGTCTCGCCGACGGTCAGCTGCGAGCGGCCGAACTCGCCCACCTCGGCCCCCTGCACCTGACCGCCGAGCTCGCGCGCGAGCAGTTGCATGCCGTAGCAGATGCCGAGCACCGGGATCCCGAGCTCGAGCAGCCGGCGGTCGAGCGACGG
>JAFAZV010000239.1 GCA_019239445.1 Solirubrobacterales bacterium | reverse complement strand
CGAAACGCGGGCGGCGCCGTCACCGACGACGAGATCCGCTCGCTCGCGATCTCTCAGCGACTGCTCGGGACCGAGGAGATCATGCTGATCCACCACACCGAGTGCGGCATGCTCACGTTCAGCGACGATGAGTTCCGGCGCTCGATCGAGCTGGAGACCGGCATCCGCCCGGCCTGGGCGGCGGAGACGTTTCCCGATCTCGATGCCGACGTGCGTCAGTCGATCGCGCGGATCAAGGGCTCGCCGTTCATCCCGCACACGGACAAGGTCCGCGGCTTCGTCTACGACGTTCACACGGGTCGGTTGCGCGAGGTCGTCTAGCGGGCGGCGGCCGCTGCCGGGCGCGCCGAGCGCTACCGCTGCCGCCGAGCGCTACCGCAGCGCCGGCACGGCAACCCGCGCGGCCGCCAGCCGAGCCAGCGCCGCCCGGTGTCGTCGCGCGCCACCGAGCAGCGCCACATCCAGCTGAGCCCGCTTGTAGAGCCAGTGCACGTCCGCTTCCCAGGTGAAGCCTATGCCGCCGTGCGCCTGGATCGCCGAGGCCGTAACCTCGCGGCCGGCCTCGGCAGCCGCCGCCGACGCCAGCGCCGCGCCTTCAGGCAGCCGGTCAGGCTCGGCGTCCGCCGCCCAAGCGGCGAAGTATGTCGCCGAGCGAGCGCTCTCGGTGTGCAGGAGCATCTGAGCGCAACGGTGCGAGACGGCCTGGAAGGAGCCGACGGGAACTCCGAACTGCTTGCGATCCTTGACGTACTCGAGCGTCATCTCGAGCGCGCGCTGGCACACCCCGAGGAGCTCGGCCGCGAGCACGACGCGCACCCGCTCGGCAGCACCCGCACCGAGTCCCTCGCCGTCGCCGCTCACGGTGCCGTAGCGGCGTGTCGGGTCGATCGTCGCGAACTCATCCACGGCAGGTTGAGCGACCAGCCATGCCTGCTCACCGTCCAACAGGACCACCGCGTCGGCGTCCGGCGCGTCGGCAGCCAGCTCGCGCAGCCCGATGCCCGCGCGCAGCTCGCCGGTCGCCAGTCCGGCGAGCCAGCGCTGCCGTTGCTCGTCCGATCCCCCGGCCTCGATCGCCGCTGCTGCGGCAGCGCTCGGCACGAGCGGCGTTGCGGCACAGGCATAACCGAGCTCCTCGGCCAGCACCGCCAGCTCCACGATCCCGAGCCCCTGGCCGCCGTGCTCCTCGGAGACCGCGATCCCGGGCCAGCCGAGGTCGATCAGCTCCCCCCACAAGCCGGCGTCGTAGCGCCGCGTCTCGGCGGCCTCGCGCACTCTCCCCCACGGCGACCGGGTCGCAAGCAGCTCGCGCGCGACGCGCTTTATCTCCTTCTGGTCTTCGGTCAGGTCGAAGTCCATATGTGCCTCCTAACGCGCCTTCGGCAGGCCGAGCACGCGCTCGGCAACGATGTTCTTGAGAATCTCGGTCGTCCCGCCCTCGATCGTGTTGCCCCGCGCTCGCAGCAACTCGTAGGACCAGGGGTTACCTGCGCGCAGCGCGTCGGGGCCGAACAGGTCCGCCGCGAACTGGGTCAGCTGCTGGTTGGTCTCAGACCACATCCATTTGGTCAACGAACCCTCGGGACCCGGCTGCCCGTACTTCTCGATTGCGGTCAGGCCCCGATATGCGGTCAGCCGCAGCACCTCGGCCTTCAGGTGCAGCTCGCCGAGCCGCTCCGCGATCGCCGCATCCTCGAGCAGATCCCGCTCGGCCGCCTCGGCCAGCACCCGGTCGAGCAGCTGGCGGAGGCGAACCTGTAGGAAGAACGCGAGTCCCGCTCGCTCGTTCATCAACGTTGTCAGTGCCACCTTCCAGCCGTTGCCGGCGCCGCCCAGCAGGTTCGCATCAGGGATCCGCGCCTCCTCGATGAACAGCTCGTTGAACTCGGACTCACCGGTGATCTGGCGCAACGGCCGCACCTGGACCGCCTCCTGCTCCATGTCCATGAGGAAGTAGCTGAGGCCCTTGTGCTTCGGCGCGTCGGTGTCCGTGCGAGCCACGAGCATGCACCACTTCGAGTACTGCGCGCCGCTCGTCCAGACCTTCTGTCCGGTGACGATCCACTCCTCGCCCCGCTTGACCGCGCGCGTCTTCAGCGCGGCGAAGTCCGATCCCGCTTCCGGCTCGGAGAAACCCTGGCACCAGATCTCATCCGCGGTGACGATCGGCGAGAGAAAGCGGTCCTTCTGCTCCTGCGTGCCCCAGGTCATGATCGTCGGGCCGGCCAGCAGTAGCCCGAGGGCGTTCGCGGGCAGCGGAGCGCCTGCCCGAGCCAGCTCCTCGAAGAAGATCGCCGACTCGGTCAAGGTCGCACCGCGACCGCCGTACTCGCGCGGCCAGTGCACCGCCGCCCAGCCGCCGGCCGCGAGCCGGCGCTGGAAGTCGCGCCGCCAGGCATAGATGCTGTCCTCCTCGGCCGGCAGCTCGCCGGCGGGATTATCGGCCAGCCACGTGCGCAGCTCGTCGCGAAACTCGAGCTCGCGCGCGTCGTAGGTCAAGTCCATTGCTCCTCCTTTCCAGCGAGCCGCAGGGCGCAGCCCACCAGCACGTCTTCCAAGTCGATCGTCGGTTTTCCCGCGCGCACGCGGGCACACGCCAGCTCGTGCACTCCTGCCGCCAAGACGAACAGAGCGTCGTCGGGCGGAACCCGGGCGCCCGAGCGGGCGAACGTCTTTCCGTAACGGCGTGCGAAGCGCCACAACGCGGCATCGCGCTCGGCGCCCACGGACGGCCACTCGAGCAGATACACGCGCGCGAACATCGGCTCCGCATCGAGCGTCCGCAGATAAGTCCGGATACCCAGCCTCAGCTCCTCACGCCATTCGCCGGCCTGCCGAGCCGCTTGTCCGACGCGCTCCTCCAGCACCTCGGTACCGGCGCGGTAAGCGGCTGCCAGGCACGCCTCTTTGGAGTCGAACAGCTCGTAGAAGGTTCCGCGGGACACGCGCGCCATTCGCACCGCGTCGGCGACTGTGGCGGCCTCATACCCTTTCTCCGCCACTGTCCGCACCATCGCTTCGAGCAGCTTCGCGCGCTGCGGCCGCGCGTTCAGCAGAGGCCGGACGTCGGGATGGCTGGCAACCAGGGACGACAAGTACGCAAACTGTACCTCACGAGTACGGAAGCCATACTCCGCAGGCCAAGGGGCGGCTACGGCGAGGGGCGGCTACGGCGAGGGGCGGCTGCGGCGAAGCTAAACGACGTAGAGTCAACCCGGATCAGCTGCTGGCTGCCGCTTGAGTGCGCAGGGAAGACAACCGTCAGCCGCGAAACTGGAATCCGTGGGACAAGCGATCGGCCAGATTCTGACGTTCGGCGTCGGTATTGGGCTAAGCCCGATACCGATCATCGCGATCGTGCTCGTGCTCTCGACCCCGAAGGCCAGCACAAACGCGTGGGCCTTCCTGGCCGGGTGGATCGTTGGGCTCGCCCTGCTCGGGACGATCGTGCTGCTGGTGGCGAGCGGCGCCTCGGCCAGTGACCACGGCAAACCCGCGACCTGGGTGAGCGTGCTGAAGATCGCGCTCGGAGTTCTCTTGCTGGCGCTCGCGATCAAGCAGTGGCGGGGTCGCCCTCAGGGCGACGCAGAGCCGAAGCTTCCGGGGTGGATGAGGTCGGTCGAGACGCTGACGCCAATGAGATCCACAGCGCTCGGTGCCGCGCTGGCGGCGATCAACCCAAAGAACCTGCTGCTCGTGATCGGCGGCGCGGCCGCGATCGCGCAGACCGGGGCCAGTGCCGTCAGCCAAGCGGTGGCGATGATCGTGTTCATCGCGATTGCGACGGTGGGCGTTGCCGTACCCATCGGGGTCTACGTGTTCATGGGCAACCGGGCATCCAGGATCCTGGGTCGCCTCCACGAGTGGATGGCGCGCGAGAACGCCACGATCATGGCCGTCCTCTGCTTGATCATCGGAGCGAAGCTGATCGGCGACGCAATCAGCGGGCTCACCGCCTGACGCCTAGCCCGTCGGTTCAGCCCCTACGGTGAAGACGATCTTGCCGGCGAGGTTGCCGGTCAGCATCGCCTCGAAGCCCTCGCGCGCGTCGCCCAGCGCCACCGTCTTGTCGATCTGCGGGCGGACGTTCTTCTCGACGCAGAACCGAACCAGGCGTTCGAGCTCGTCGAGCGTTCCCATCGTCGAGCCGACGACCGAGAGCTGCAGGAAGAACACGCGCGTCAGCTCGGCCGGCGGCGCGTCCCCGCTGGTGGCGCCGGAGACGACCAGTGTCCCGCCGGGCTTGAGCGAGCGAATCGAGTGCTTCCACGTCGCCTCGCCGACCGTCTCCAGCACGACGTCGACGCGCTCAGGCAGTCGCGCGCCCGATTCGAACGCCTGCTCGGCGCCGAGGCTGAGCGCATGCTCGCGCTTCTCCTCCGAGCGGCTTGTCACCCAAACCCGCGCTCCCGCGGCGCTCCCGAGGACTACAGCCGCCGTGGCCACTCCGCCGGCGGCGCCCTGGACCAGGACCGACATCCCGGGAACGACTCCTCCTCGGGTGAAGAGCATGCGGTAGGCCGTGAGCCAGGCGGTAGGCAGGCAGGCGGCCTCCTCGAACGAGAGCTCGGCCGGCTTGGGAATCAGGTTTCGCCGCGGCGCCGCAACCCGCTCGGCAAACGTTCCCGGATGCCGTTCGGAGAGCAGCAGGCGGCGCGGATCGAGCGTCTCGTCGCCGCGCCAGGAATCTCGGCTGATGACGGCATGCACCACCACCTCGTTGCCATCCGCGTCAAGTCCCGCCGCATCGCAGCCGAGAATCATCGGCAGCTGATCGGCTCCGAGGCCGACGCCGCGCAGCGACCACAGGTCGTGGTGGTTCAGGGACGCCGCCCTGACTTCCACCGTCGTCCAGCCGTCGGGAGGGTCCGGCTCGGGCTGGTCTCCGACCTTGAGTCCCTTGAGCGGGTCCTCCCGGTTCATCTCGGCGGCGTAAACGGCGAGCATGGCCGCGAATCATCCCGGATGTGATCAGCTGACGCCGGACCGGCTGGTCAGCCGTGGCCGCGCCCAGATGTGGTCAGCTGACGCCGGACGGCTGGTCACCCGCGGCCGCGGTCTGGCGGACGCGAGCCGTCGTTTCCGCGCGATCTTCCGCCGCCGGCCGCTTCCGCCGCCAGCACAGCTCGCGCAGCGTTGTGGCCCGGAATGCCGCTGACGCCTCCGCCGCGGCGCGCCCCCGCCCCGCAAATCCAGACGTTGGCGTGGCCGGTCTCGACTCCCCACTTGCCTACTTCCTCGTCCGTCGCCGCGTACGGCCACGACATGTCGCGGTGGAAGATATGGCCACCCGGCATCCCAAGCTCCGCTTCCAGGTCAGCCGGCGTTAGCGCCTCGAGACACGGCCGGCCCTCGCGATCGAGCCACAGGCAATCCTCTATCGGCTCCGCCAGCACGGAGTCGAGCGAGCGCAGGGTGGCCGCCACGGCGGCCTCCTTCGCCGCCTCCGCAGCCTCGCCCTCGCCCGCGAACAGCCGCGCCGGCATATGTAGGCCGAACAGCGTCAACGTTTGAGCTCCCGCGCGTCGCAGGTCTTCGCCGAGGATGCTCGGATCGGTCAGCGAGTGACAGTAGATCTCGCACGGCGGCAGCTCCGGGATCCGCCCCGCCTCCGCCTCCGCGTAGGCGCGCTGCAGCTGCGTGTAGCTCTCATGGACGTGGAACGTGCCCGTGAAAGCTTGCTCCGGGGTAAGCGTCACGTCCCGGATGCGGGGAAGACGCCGGACCAGCATGTTGAGCTTGAGCTGTGAGCCCTCGGGTCGCTCGCTCTCCGCATCCCCCGGAGGCGATCGCGCTCGCAGCAGCCGCTCCAGTACCGCCGGCGCCACGCCGGCCAGGATGTGCCGAGCGCCGAAGCGCTCGCCTTCAGTGCACAGAACCTCAGCCACCGAGCCGTCGGTTTCGATCCCGACCACCTCAGTTCGCGTCCGGATCTCGGCGCCGGCCGCTCGAGCCGCGGCGGCGAGCGCTCCGGTCAGCGCGCCCATCCCACCCACGGGAACGTCCCAGCGGCCGGTGCCGTTGCCGATCACGTGGTAGAGGAAGCAGCGGTTCTGGCGCAGGCGCGGATCGTCCGCCGGCGCGAACGTGCCGATCGTCGCGTCCGTGAGCACGATCCCGCGCTCCTCATCCGTCTCCACATGCTGCTCGAGATGCTCAGACAGCGGCGCCTCGAACAGCGCCTGCCACGCCGCCTCGCCAACGATCCGGCGCAGCTCCTCGCGCGGGCGCAGCGGCTCGGTCAGCGTCGCGAACAGCCGCCCAGCGACATCGTCCACGATCTCGAGCCGCGGACCGGGCCGCGCGTAACGAGGACGCAGCTCAACCTCGATCCCGAGCATCTGCAGCAGCACTCGCGGGAACAGGCTGACCAGGTACGAATAACGCGACATGCGCACGTCAACGCCCTCGAATGGTGACGCCGACACCGCCGCCCCGCCTGCCCGGCTCGCGCGCTCGAGCACCAGGACGCGCAACCCTGCCTGCGCCAGCAGCACGGCGGCGACGAGGCCGTTGTGCCCGCCGCCCACGATCACCGCGTCACGCCGATCGCTCATCAGGAGAACAACGCGTCGACCGATACGCTGATCTTCCGCGGCGGGCCCCGCCGGTGGGCGGGAGCGGCCAGGTCCGAGTCCCCGAGACGGACCACCGCGCACGTTCGCCTGACCGCCTCGGTCAGGAACCGCGACGGCTTCCCGTACCCGTGGGCGTCATCGATGCCGTGCGGGCGGTGGTAGTACCGGACCGGCACGTACATGTGCAGCTGTCGCCGCGCGCGGGTGACGGCGACGTACAACAGCCGCCGCTCCTCGTCGATGCTCTCGCTGGTTCCGGCCGACATGCAGGCGGGGAAGTTCCCGTCGTACAGGGCCAGCACGTGGACCGCATCCCATTCGAGGCCCTTGGCGGAATGGATCGTCGAGAGCACGAGGTAGTCCTCGTCGAGGTGTGGCGCTCCGGCGAGATCGGAGCTCGACAGAGGTGGATCGAGCGCCAGCTCAGCCGCGAAGTGGGCGAGATCGGAGGCCGCTCGCGCTGCGGCGACAAGCTGATCGAGATCGCCCAGCCGGAGCACACCGTCCGGGTAGCGGGCCTTGATCAGCGGCGCGATCGCATCGCGCAGGCATTCAGCGTGTGTCCCGGCCGCTCGATCGCCCCGTGCGAGTGCGGCGAGCACCGTGTCGGCCGGGCCGCGCGCGCTCGCCGGCAGGTGCTCACGCGCACCGCCCCATCCTTCAAGGCCGGCCCCGCCGGTCACGAGCGCGTCCGACACCCGCCGCGCGATCACCGGCCCCACGCCCTCGAGCAGCTGAAGCACGCGGAACCAGGCGAGCTCGTTCTGGGGGTTGCCGACGAGCCGGAACAGCGCGATCAAATCCTTC
>JAFAZV010000086.1 GCA_019239445.1 Solirubrobacterales bacterium | reverse complement strand
ACCCGACTGCGCCAGCTCCACGAGCGCTTCGCCATCTTCGCGCAGCAGCCGTGGGTCACGATCGCGCAGGGAGCTGAAGAAGAACCGGCCGCTCTGCACGTATCGGCCCTCGAGGCTGAACGCCGCCAGCAACTCATCCCCGGGTCGCGCCTCCCGCCCGAACAGCGGGCTCGTCGCGATGCCCGTACACGATGCCGAGAGCGCCGGCTCATGCCCGAGGGTTAGATGTCCACCCACCACGTCAACGCCGAGCAGATCGGCCGCCCACGCGATTCCGTCAAGCGCCGCGGTCGCGTGCTCTCGATCGGGGCTCACGAGCATGTCCACGAGCCCGATCGGTCTTCCACCCATCGCGCGCACGTCCGAAACGTTGGTAACCACGGCGGCGGCTCCCGCGGCATGTGGATCGTGGCGCACGAAAGCCGGCGCGATCGCCTCGCCGCACAGGATCACATACTCGCCGTCGTGGGGAAGCGCGGCGCCGTCGTCGCCATCAAAGTCTGTACCGAGGCGCCGGACGAGGGCAAGCTCACGCTTCGCCGTGATGCCTGGACTCCGGCGAATCGTCTCGGCGAGCCTCTGCAGGGCGCTCATCGGCGCCGTGGGATAGCAGACGAGGTCGGCTTGCGCGCCGAGGTGCTATCGCGGGTGGGTGCGGTCAACGTCGGATTGGCGAGCTTTGCGGAGGCGATTCGCGATCAGGGCGCACCGGTTGCCGAGGTCGACTGGCGACCACCGGCAGGTGGTGACGCGGCGACGGTGCGAGCGCTCGAGCGACTCTGGGGCGAGCATGCGCAGACGGTGGCGGCGGCGAACGGCGAAGTGGTCGATCGCATCGAGGCTGCGGTCCCGCGCGCGATCGCAGTCGCGCGCGCCGGCGATGTGCTCCCGGTTCTATCGGACCGCAGATTGATCCATTCCGGGACGCGGATCGAGTGGGAGCGTGTGTGCGACCCGCAGCGGCGCGCGCTGATCGCAGCCTGCATTTTCGAAGGCTGGGCTTCGGACGAGCAGCGCGCCGCGTCACTTTTGGCTTCCGGCGCGATCGCACTGGTGCCGGGCAACGAGCACAACCACGTCGGGCCGATGACCGGAGTCTGCTCGCCGTCGATGCCGGTATGGGTGGTGGAGGACGAGCGCTCAGGCGCCCGGGCCTTTGCGACTTTCAACGAGGGGCCGGGACGGACGCTGTGGTTTGGCGTTGGCGACCGCCAAGCGATCGATCGGGTGCGGTTCTTCCGCGACGAGCTCGAGTCCACGCTGGCACGCCTGATCGAACTCGAGGGACCGATCGATGTCTTCTCGCTCGCCGCACAGGGTCTGCAGATGGGTGATGAGCTCCACATGCGAAGCCAGGCCACGGGGAATCTATTGATCCGGAATCTGCTCGCAGGCTTCGCCGCGCTCCGGGACGAGCGAGCCGCCCGCTTCATCGCCGGCAACCACCACTTCTTCTTGAACCTGACGATGGCGGCGGCGAAGTGCTCTCTCTTGGCGGGCTCAGGCGTGCGTGGATCGAGCGTGGTCGTCGTGATGACCCGCAACGGCACGGACATGGCCTTGCAGCTCTCAGGCCTCCCGGGTCGCTGGTTTTCTGCCCCAGCGGCCCCGGTCCAGGATGCGCTCCTACGCGAGGGCTACAGCGACGCGGACGCAGCGCTCGACATCGGCGACTCCGCCGTGATCGAGTGCGTCGGCTTGGGCGGGATGGCGCTCGCCGCGGCGCCCGCTGTCGCGTCTTTCTTCGGCGGAACCGCTGCCGAGGCGCTTGCGCGCACGCAGCTGATGAGTCAGATCGCCATCCGCAAGTCTCGCCGCTTCGCGATCCCGGCGCTTGATTTCGACGGCACGCCGGTTGGAATCGACGCCCGGCTCGTCGCCGAGCTGGACTTGACGCCGCAGATCACGACCGGAGTGCTGCACGCATCAAACGGCTCGGGCCAGATCGGCGCCGGCGTGGCACACCAGCCGAACGCACCGTTCCGAGCCGCGGTGAAGGCCTTGGCCGAGACGCTCGACGCGAACGCCCGCGGGTGAGTCCCGCGATCGCGCTGTTCGCCGCTCCGGCAGTGCAAAAAGCACTCCGGCAAGGCGCGAGCGGCGAAGTCAGGATCGTGCTCGGTTCGGCCGCGTACCTCACCTTGGGCAGCACATGGGTGCTGATGGGTGAAGCCGCACAAGCCGCTGGGCCGTTGTCTCTGCAGCTGCGCGGTCCCGCGCAGCTCGAGCTCGTGCCGGGCGCGCCGGTTCATGTCCACGCGCGGCAGCTCCACCTCGGCGAGGAAACGGTCTCACTGGAGCGCATGCGCGAGCGCCGGGCCGATCGGCGCCCAGCCGCCGGCTCGGTGTCAGCAGGTGCGAGCGCGCTCGCGGCCGCCAACGC
>JAFAZV010000064.1 GCA_019239445.1 Solirubrobacterales bacterium | reverse complement strand
AGGCGGCTTCAGTTCCGCACGACACGCCGGACTCCTCCTCCACAGCAGGGGGAATACCACAAGCAAACTTGGTTGTCATCCTGGATCGGCCGAACCGGACGCTGCGTCCTTGGCGCTACTTACGGCCGGCGCGATGAGAATACCCTCCTCGGTTCACGCGCCCTCGTAGCTCAACGGATAGAGCACGCGCCTCCTAAGCGCGGGATGCAGGTTCGATTCCTGCCGGGGGCATCGAGTCACTTGCGCGGGGTCGGCATAGACGCCCTGCACAATTTGCTGCTCGAACATGGCTCGTGTTTGCGGCGTGTTAGCGGAAGCTGAGACTGTCCCCATAGCGGCGGCGAAACTCCCCGAAAGCCGCTGCGCGGTTGCTACGGTCCGCGCCACCTCGTGTCCGAGAGCACGCTAGAAGCCCCTGCCGCTCCCGCGCTCGGGAGCCGTAAGCCGCTGGGCGCCCGAGGCGCGCCGATTCTGGCTGCGATCGGCCGCTACCGGTGGTGGCTCGTCGGCGTCGGGCTGCTCGTGCTCGCCTACATCCTGGTCCACTGGGCGCACACGCGGCCGAGCTACGACGCCTACGGCTGGCTCGTGTGGGGCTACCAGACGCTTCACCTCAACCTCGATCTCGGCGGCGCACCGTCGTGGAAGCCGCTGACCTGGCTGTTCACCGTCCCGTTCTCGCTCGGCGGCCGCCACGCGGTGATCCTGTGGATGGTGTTCTTGACGGCGGTCGCGCTAAGCGGCGCGATTTTCGCGGGCCGGATCGCCTATCGCCTGACCGCAGGCGAGCGGGATAGCGGGCCAGCGGCGGTGCTCGCCGCCGTGGTGGCCGGAGCGGCCGTACTCGGCATCGACCAATACTGGCACTACATCCTCACCTCGCAATCGGACCCGATGATCACGACGCTGTGTCTGGCCGCCATCGACGCGCACCTCTTGCGCAGGCCCCGCTGGGCGTTCGCGTGCCTGGTCCTGGCCGCGCTCGGTCGTCCGGAGGCGTTCCCGTTCGTCGGTCTGTACGCGGTATGGGCGTGGCGGGCGGTTCCGTCTGCGCGGATCTTGCTGATCGCGGGGCTGGCGCTGATCCCAATCCTCTGGTTTGGCGTGCCGACGATCACCAACAACAGGCCATTCGTCTCCGCCCAGCTGGCCGAGTTCTCGGTTCACCGCATCATGGGCAACAAGTTCACCGGCCTGTTCCACCGCTTCTTCGGTTTGAACCTCCTGCCGATCCAGCTGCTTTCGCTGTTCACCATCGTCGTGGCCGCGGTGCGCCGCAACTTCACCGTCCTGGCCCTGGCGGCGGCGGCGCTGCTGTGGGTCCTGGTCGAGCTCGCGTTCGTGCTGCACGGGTGGCCGGGACTGCCGCGCTACATGTTCGAGGCGGGCGCCATCCAGGGCGTGCTGGCCGGCATCGGGGTCGGCTGGATCGCGCTGGAGATCTCGAAGGTGCGGCTGCCTCGCGGGGGATTGGTTTTGCCGCGCTGGGTCGGAATCGTCGTCGCGCTGGCGATCGTCGTGACGCTCGTGCCGGGCGCGAGCGCCCGCGTGCGCTCGGTCAATCAGGACGTAAAGCGCGAACGGTGGCGCAGCCAGCAGATCACCCGGCTCGGCGACACGATTGCCGCTCTCGGCGGCTACCGGCACGTCCGCTATTGCGGGCGCCCGACGACCTACGTCGGACTGGTCAGCGCGCTCGCGTATCTGACCAACCTGAATGTCGGCTCCGTCGGCTACCAGCCGAAGTACGACCTGCAGCGGAGAATTCCGACCGTGTTGTTCTCGCAACGACGCAATGGCTGGTCGGTGGTGCTGGGGCACGGCCGCAAGCACAAGCTGGCAACGTGCGCGAATGTGCTGAACACGACGGTGGTCTTCACCGCTCGCCACCCGCGCGGGCTCGTCGTCTCGGTTAGGCATCATGCCCGCGTGTGACGCAGCCGACTCGCTCAGCGGCTCCGAGGCTACGAGAGCCTGAGCCTCGGGCGACTCGCGCGTCGCCGGCGTGGGCAACGGCTCCGCGTGCCGCGCGGCTGCGGCTGCTTTGGATCGCGGCGGTTGCGCCCGCGCTGCTGAGCCTCGGGCTCGTAGCCTGGGCGCGCACCCGACCCGGCTTTGACCCTTACGGCTGGCTCGTCTGGGGTCGCCAGACGCTGAGCCTGTCGCTCGACACGAACGCGGCTCCCTCCTGGAAGCCCCTGCCCTACCTGTTCACCGTGCCCTACGCGCTGTTCGGCAACGGGCAGCTGTGGCTGTGGATGTTCACCGCGGTGGCAATCTCGCTCGCCGGCGTGGTGTTCGCGGCCCGGATCGCCTATCGGCTGGTGGGGCGAGACGCTGAGCGGTCGTACGCGGCGCCCGCGGCGGCCGTGTTCGCCGGACTTGGCGTGCTCGCGATCCAGGACTACTCGCACTACGTGCTCAGCTACCAGTCTGACCCCGTGATCGTGGCGCTGTGCCTGGGCGCGGTGGATTGCCAGCTGTCGCGCCGCCCTCGGTGGGCGCTGGCGCTGTGGCTGCTGGCCTCGCTTGGGCGTCCCGAGGTGTGGCCCTTCCTCGGTCTGTTCTGCCTGTGGGCCTGGCGGGCGCTCCCGGCGATGCGGGCGCTCGTCGTGGCAGCGCTGCTCCTACTCGTAGGGTTGTGGTTCGGGATCCCGGCCGTGACCGCGCGCAGCCCGTTCGTCGCGGGGACGAACGCGCTCGGTTCGGTTCGGGCACCGCATGGCAACAAGGTGGTGGACACCATGAGCCGCTTCGTCCACCTGCAGCCGGTGCTGCTCGAGGTGGTCGCGCTGGTGGGCGTGGCGCTCGCAGCGCTGCGGCGGGATCGGGTCACGCTGGCCGTGGCCGGCGGGGCAGTGCTGTGGGTGCTGGTCGAGATTGCTTTCGCCCTGCACGGCTGGCCGGCGCTGCCTCGCTACATGTTCGAGGCCGCCGCGGCCCTGGCGGTGCTGGCCGCGGTCGCGGTCGGGCGGCTGCTGGGGGATCCGCTCGGACCGGCGCGGTGGGCGGGGCTGGCGCGGTGGACGGGCTTGGCGCTGGTCGTCGCGATCTGCGCCGGGCTGGTGCCAGCCGCCGTGTCGCGGGTGCGTGATGAGCGCAGCGACTTGAGCGCCCAACGGCTGCGCACGACGGAGATCAACCGGCTGGCGCCGGCGATCTCGCGCGCCGGCGGGGCGGCTTTGATTCGCGGCTGCGGCGAGCCACTGACCCTGCTCGAGTACCAGACGATCCTCGCCTGGCACCTGCGGATAAACGTGGCGCGGATCGGCTGGAAGTTCCCTCGCGCGATCCGCAGCGGGCGGCCGATCGTGCTCTTCACGCCACGAGGCAACGGGTGGCGGATCCGCGCGCGCCACCAGGGCGTGGCGGCGTGCCGGCGTGTGGCGGCTTGAGCGAGTGCGTGGTCAGAGATACGTGTCGACGGCGTCGCCGACGGTCAGCCAGTGGTAGATGAACCGGGCCACGGAGATCTGCGTTCGCATGCACCCGTGGCTCGCCGGCCAGTCGGGCGCGGGGTCATAGCCGTGGATCGCGTAGCCGCCGATGAAG
>JAFAZV010000438.1 GCA_019239445.1 Solirubrobacterales bacterium | reverse complement strand
CCGCCACGCTGGCCCTCGCCGGCTGCGGTACCGGCGATGCCGGCGCACCCCAGAACCAGGACGTCACACTCGCCCTCGACTTCGCCCCGAACGCAGTCCACGCCGGTATCTACAGCGCGATCGCCCGGACCTACGACCAGGGCGAGGGCATCCAGCTCCACGTGCAGGCGCCGTCGTCAAGCGCGGATTCGCTCAAGCTGCTCGAGACCGGCCGAGCCGACTTCGCGATCCTCGACATCCACGATCTCGCGATCGCCCGCGAACGCCACCGCGACGTGGTCGGGATCATGTCGATCGTCGAGCGGCCCCTGGCCGCGGTCATCGCGGCGCCGGCGATCAGGTCCCCCCGTCAGCTCGTAGGCAAGACGGTCGGCGTCACCGGGGTGCCGAGCGATACCGCGGTGCTGCGGTCGATCGTCAGCGGCGCCGGGGGTGACCCGAACAAGGTCAGAACGATCACCATCGGCTTCAACGCGGTGCCGGCGCTCTTGGCTCACCGCGTCGCCGCCGCGACCGCGTTCTGGAACGACGAGGGCATCACGCTCCAGCGCCGGCGGCCCGGATTTCGCGTGTTCCGGGTCGACAACTATGGCGCGCCGTCCTACCCGGAACTCGTGCTGTGCGCGACCCGGCGCACGCTGCGCGAGCAACCGGGCGTCGCCCGCGCGGTCGTGCGAACGCTGGTGCGCGGCTACGGCGTCACGCTCACCGATCCCGAAGGGTCGGCGGCGAATCTCATCTCACAGGTTCACGGGCTCGACCCGACGCTGGTCAGCGCACAGCTTTCGGCGCTCGGCCCGGCGCTCGTCGCCCCGGACGGCAGCTTCGGCGAGCTCACGTTGAGCGCGCTCCAGGCATGGGCGAAGTGGGAAGCCCGCGAACGGATCGTGGCCACCCCGCCTGACGTCTTTCAGAGCTTCGATCCGCGCTTCGTCGCCGGGACCGCGTCGCTCGTCGGCAGCTAACCAGCCGAATAGCGTTCGCTAATCACACGTATCCGCCGCCAGCACCCGCTCGACCAGCGCCGGCCCCTCGCGCGCCATGCGCGAGCGCGGCACGACGAGATCGAACCCGGCCTCGAGCGCCGCTGCGCGCACGTCCGCCTCGACGTGCGCGTAGAACGCGAGCGTGCGCAGAGAAGGCCGGCGCACTTCCCGCACCTGCTCGAGCCGCTGCGGTGCCTCGGCGGTGAGGTCGACGACGAGCAAGTCCGCCTCTCCCGATGGCGCTGAGGTCAACTGCACCTCGTGGCCGGCGGCCTTCAACATCCCGACGACGTTTGACCCGAACAGCAGGTCGGGGATGAACGCGACGACGCGGGCCACGGGCTACTGGGCCCGGATCCGCTTGAACTCTTCGCGTACCGACTCCGTCCGCCCCCACATCTGGATGGTTTCAGCCCGGCCGGTGCGGACCTCGCGCACCGCCAGCTCGCCCTCGATCGCAGCCTCGTCCAGGAGCCCCAAGGCGGCATGCACGGCCGGCGCCGAGGCGGCGTGACCGAAGCGGTGGGCGACCAGCAGACGCCAATGCCAGTCGTACTTCGAATACGGCTGGGCGTTGCAGGTGACGAGGAGCACGGCCGCGTCCACGTAGCGCCGCTCGTCGAAGATGCGCAGGTCGAGCTCGAGGTCGGTCCAGTCGTCGGGCAGCGACTCGAGGATCTCCTCGAAGGTCTCGGCCAGCTTCATCCGAACAGCTGCTGGTAGATCAAGAACAGGTTGAGCACGGTGATCAGCGCGGCGGCGGCGTAGGCGAGCGCAGTCGTCAGCGGACGGTTCACGTGCGTGCCCATCACCGAGCGGCGGCTGGTGAACACGACGAGCGGCACGAGCGCGAAGGGTATCCCGAACGACAGCACCACCTGGCTGAGCACGAGCGCGCTGGTCGGGCTCACGCCGACGGCCAGGATCACGAGCGCCGGCACCATCGTCACGCCGCGCCGCACGAGCAGGGGGACGCGGATGTTGACGAAGCCCGCCATCACGACCTGACCGGCGTAGGTACCGACGCTCGAAGACGACGCGCCGGAGGCAAGCAGCGCAACCGCGAACGCGATCGCCGCGCCCCCACCGACCAGCCGCCCGAACTCGGCATGCGCGTCCTGGATCGTGCTCAGTCCCGAGAGCGCCGGCGTGTGGAACAGCTTCGCTGCCACGGCGAGCATGGCCAGGTTGATGACTCCGGCGAGGCTGAGCGCGACGATCACGTCGATGCGCTCGAAGCGGAGCACCGTGCGCCGCTCGGCGTCGCTGCGCACCGGCATGCGCCCGTTGGTCAACGCCGAGTGGAGGTAGATCGCGTGCGGCATCACCGTCGCGCCGATGATGCCTACGGCGAGATAGATGTAGTCGCTGCCCTGCACGCCGGGCACGAGACCCGCCAGCGAGGCGTGCGCCGAGGGCCCGATGCGCAGCGTCTCGTACAGGAAGCCGAGAAACACGATCCCCAAGAGGGCCGTTATCGCGAGCTCGAAGCGGCGTAGGCCGCGCCGCTGCAGAGCCAGGATCCCGAACGCGATCACACCCGTCATTAGCCCGGCGATGAACAGCGGCACGCCGAACAGCAGGTTCAGCCCCAGTGCCGCACCGAGGAACTCCGCGACGTCGGTCGACATCGCCATCACCTCGGCCTGGACCCATAGCCCGACGCGGGCGCCACGGGGGAAGCGCTCACGGCACAACTGCGGCAGGTTGCGATCGGTGACGATCCCCAGCTTGGCTGACAGGTACTGGATCAGCATCGCCATCAGGTTGGCCAGCAGCACCACCCACAGCAGCGCATAGCCGTACTTGGCGCCGCCCTGGACGTTGGTGGCGAAGTTGCCCGGATCGACGTACGCGACGGCGGCGACGAACGCCGGCCCCAGCATCGCGAGCATCGCCCGCACGCGCCCGCGCGCCAGCAGCCGCTCGAGCGGGCTCGGGACGGCGGCTACTTCGGGCAGCGCCACCGACTGCCCGTCGGCAGTCGCGCCCGCCGGAACCCGCGTCAGCGGAGGCGGCGTCACGCCTGTACCTCCACTCGCATCGCCCGGGCCAAAGTTCCGCCAAGCACCTGGACCCGGTCCTCGAAGCGGACGAACAGCGGTCCGTCGAATGGCTGCTTGTCGATCACCTCAAAGCTGTCGCCGGGCGCGATCCCGCGCTCGGCCAGGAACCGCAGCATGTCCGGGTCGGTGTCGGAGATACGCGAGAACGTCCCCTTGGCCCCCGCCTCGAGGTCCTGCAGGCGGTGACTCGGGCTCTCGTCGAGCGTCAGGTCGCGCGAAGGGATCGGGTCTCCATGGGGGTCGTGCGTCGGATCTCCCAGCTTGGCCGCGATCAACTCCTCGAGCTCTTCGGAGAGCACGTGCTCGAGCACCTCGGCTTCGGCATGCACGCGATCCCACGGGACCCCGAGGCTCTTGAACAGGTAGAGCTCGAGCAGTCGGTGGTGGCGCATCACCTCGAGCGCGACGCGCCGGCCGTTGTCGGTGAGCGAGATGCCCCGATACGGCTCGTGCTCGACCAGCCCGAGCTCGCCCAGCCGCTTGACCATCCCTGAGGCCGACGCCGGCGTGACGCCGAGCCGCTCGGCCAACGCGTTCGTGCTCACGGTCTCGCCCGCGCTTCGCTCGAGCGCGTAGATCGCTTTGGCGTAATCCTCGATTGCGGATGAAACTGGAGCTTCGAGCGGGGGCATGACTCATATTATGGTACGCCTAAACCTCCTTTCAGGCAAGTCTGGCGGTGGCGGCCGGCGGGCTATGCTGTCGGTGTTGAGCACAATTGCGATCAGCGATTCCGAACACCGCACGATCACCGACGCCTGCGGCGTGATCGATCGCTCGGAGCGAGGCAAGCTCGCGCTGAGCGGCGCCCACGCGAAGGCGTTCCTCCAGGGGCAGGTGACGAACGACGTCGAGGCCCTCAGCGACGGAACCGGTTGCTACGCCGCCTTCCTCACGCCCAAGGGCAAGATGCTCGGCGACGTCCGGATCCTGGCCACCTCGGACGAGCTTCTGCTCGATACCGAGCGCGTCGCGCTGCAATCGCTGTTCAACATGATCCGCCGCTTCAGCCTCGGCTTCCAGGTCGAGCTGCACAAGCGCACGCTCGAGCGCGGTCTGCTCTCTCTCGTCGGGCCCGAGTCCGATGCCGTGGCGGCGGCTGGCGAGCTGCCGCTTGACGAGCACGCCCACCGCGAGGTCGTGCTGGCCGGCGTACAGGCACGGGCGATCCGCACCGATGTGGGCATCGACTTGCTCTGCGATGCCGCCGAGACGGTCAATCTGCTGGCCGCGGTCGAACGTGCCGGCGCCGCGCGCGTATCGGAGGACACGGTGGAATGCCTGCGCGTCGAGCACGGGCGCCCGCGCTACGGCGTCGACCTCGATGACACCGTGATTCCCGAGGAGGCGGGCCTGAACGCCCGCGCGGTCTCGTTCACCAAGGGCTGCTATGTCGGCCAGGAGACCGTCGCGCGGCTGCACTACCGCGGCAAACCCAACCGCCACCTCCGCGGGCTGAGGCTCGAGGCCGCGGTGCGCAGCGGCGACGAGGTCGAGTTCGATGGGCGGCCGGTCGGGCAGATCACGAGCACCGCGCGCTCACCCCGCTTCGGCGCGATCGCGCTGTCGCTGATCCGCCGCGAGGCGCCACCTGGCACCGCGATCACCGTCGGCGCTACGCGCGTGCCGGGCGAGGTCGTCGAGCTGCCGTTCGCCTGAGCGCGCCGACACCTGCCCGGTGTCGAGAAACCGCCCTAGCGTCTCGCCGTCGGGCGCGGGGTCCAGCCCCAGCTCGGGCGTGGCCGGGTGCGAGGCGAGATAGCCGGCGACGATGCGGATCTCGTCGACTTCGTCCGGCGGCACGTGCGCGCCGATCTCACCCGCGCGGCCACCCCGCCGCAATGCCGCCCGCGTGCGCGATTCGAAGTCGGCCGCGTCCGCGGGCGGAGGACCCCAGTCGAGCAGGCGGCCTGCCACGAGCCAGAACGCTTCGTAGCGCGCTTGCACCGGGTGGCGCGCGAGCACCAGCCGCGGGCGTGCGTGCGTGGCCTCGAGCATGCCGTCGAGACGCTCGAGGATGGCCGTGAGCCGGCCGGCGCGCCGACGCAGCCACGCTGCACGCTCGTAGCGCCGCTGGCCCGCCGCTTCGCGCATCTGCGCCCGCACGTGGGCGAGCAGCCGCTCCCCCGACTCGCTTCCCTCCGGGCGGAGGAACAGCCCCAGCGCCGCATCGAGGCGCCGGCGATAAAGGTTCGGGTCCAGGTCACCCAAGCACGGTGAGAGGCAGCGCCCCATCTGGCCGTATACCGACGGATGCTCGCGGCGTGGCAGCCGTCGGCCGCAGTGGCGAAGGCCGAACAGTGAATCGAGCTGCTCGACCAGCTCGAGCGCGAGCCGCTTGCCGCGCAGCGGCCCGATCGTCACCGCGTGACCCGCCGCCGGCTCGGTCGAGACCTCGAGGATCGGGAACGGGATGTCGAGCCGGCAGCGGATGTACACCAGCCGGTCATCGCGCCGCCTCAGGCGCACGTTCCCGGGCGGGCGCAGTTGCTTGATGAGCCGGTTCTCGAGCACCAGGGCCCCGAGTTCGGAGACCGTCGGCTGGTAGTCCACGATCTTCGCGTGCGTGGTCCAGCCGGCGCGCGGAGTCGAGGGCGCGAAGTGCGCCCGCGCCCGGCTGCGGATCGATACCGATTTGCCGACGTACAGCGTGCGCCCGGAGGCGTCGCGAAACAGGTAGACGCCAGGATCTCTTGGCAGCTCGCCGAAGTCGAGCTGCGGCAGGCCGACCGCCTCGCCGCCGTGTCGCCCGGGGGCGCGCGGCGGACGCGCCCGGCGTGGACGCCGAGGCTTCAACAGCGCCACCGCCTCGGCGATCGTCCCGGCGTGTGCGCACAGGCGCGGAAACAGCGCGCACAACACGCGGGCGCACGTCTCGGCGTCGGCCAGCGCCCGGTGCGCTGCCCGGACCTCGATCCCGAGTGCATCCGCGAGCGTCCCCAGCCGGCGCTCACGCTGTAGCGGCAGCACCGTACGCGCCAGCGCCGCGGTGCAGAGCAGCGGCGGATTGGGCCACTCCAGCCCGCCGCGCGCGAACGCCTGGCGCAGGACCCGGCGGTCGAAGGGCGCGTTGTGCGCCACCATCACCCGGCCTTGCAGCTGACGCTCGAGCTCCGGTAGCACCGCCTCCGGAGCGGGCGCATCGTCCGCCATGTGCTGCGTTATTCCGGTGAAGCGCTGGATCCCGCGCCGCAGCGGCATCTGCGGGCGCACGAGCGACGCCCAGCGAGCGTGAAGCTCGCCCCCGCCGACGAGCACCGCGCCCACCTCGGTCAGCTCGCAGGCCTCGCCGCTGAGTCCGTTCGTCTCGGTGTCGATGACGAGGAACTCGGCCGTCGCGATCGGTTGCTCGAACAGCTCCAAGCCGCGCGTGATACGCCTGCGGCCGGACGGACTGAATGCCAGCTTGCAGCGAACTGGTCTTAGACGACCGCGCCGGGGGGTAGCATGGCTGGCGCCAGCAACGAAGGAGTTTCGTTTGACCGCTGTCGCTCAAAACGCTGAGATGGCTCGCGAGCTCGACGCCGATACGCAGCGCGCCTGGAGTGCCTACAGCGAACGCCTGCGGGGACTGACCGGGGAAGCGTATGAGAGCGCAGAAGCTGAGTCCTGGGTGACGCTCCAGGGCGAGCTACGACGCGTCGACCGCAGACGCCGGACGCTGAACCAGACCAGCTCAAGCTGACCGGAGGCGCGCCGAGCCAGAGCCGGTGATTCCGCCTGGCGTCGCGGCGTCTCGCACCTGTCGCTGCCGCGGTGGACGGTTCGCCCGCGGCCCACTAGGGTTCTGGCTCCCTCGGAGAGGAGTTCCAGGGCGGCATGCGCAGGTGCAAGTTCGGGATTCTGGCGGCGGTGCTCGCGATCGTCGCGGGCGGCTGCGGCGGCGGCGGCACCTTCGCGAACAAGCCGCGACCGCCGACGCCGGTCAACTTGACCGTCTATATCGACAACTCGCGCGTCTCGGTCTCCCCTGCCTCGGTCGGCGCCGGTCTCGTCGTGTTCATCGTCACGAACTCCGCTGACAAGACCGAGTCGCTCAACATCGTCAACCGCGACGGCGCCGGGATCGGCACCACCGGCCCGATCAACCCTCAGGCCACGGCCCAGGTCACGGTCGATTTCCGCGACCCGGGCGAATACGTCGTGTCCACCGGCGCCTCCGGCGCCACCGAGGCCCAGCAGCACCAGAGGATCGAGATCCGGCCGGCGCGGATCCACATCGGCAACCAGCGGCCGAGCAGCTCGAATCAGCTGCTCCAGCCGTAAAGCCGTCTCCGCCTCATTCCTCGATTGCGGTCGCGCGCCCGAGCGCCTCCCAGCGGCCGAGCTCATCGGCCATCGCCGCGAGTCGCTCGCGCACGTTGCCGATCGCTTCCTCGCCGAGCACCAGGCGCAACGGCGGATCCTCGGCGTCGACCGCAGCGATGATGGCGGCGGCCGCCTTGGCCGGGTCGCCCGGCTGCAGCCCATGGTTGCCGCGGACGTAGGCGCGCGTAGGCCCGACCGTGTCTACGTATTCGGGCATCGCAGCCGACTCGTACGCGGCGCCAGCGCGGAACAGCCCGGTGCGAAACGGCCCCGGCTCGACGATCAAGGTGTGGATTCCGAACGGCGCGACCTCGTCGCGGAGCGTCTCGGTGAGTCCTTCCAACGCGAACTTGGTCGCGCAGTAGGCACCGAAGCCCGGTGCGGTGACCTGGCCGCCGACGCTCGACATCTGGACGATCGTCCCGCTCCCGCGCGCCCGCATGTGCGCCAGCACGGCTCGGGTCAGCGCCGCTGGAGCGAAGAAATGCAGCTCGAACAGGTCGCGTAGCTCAGCCTCCGTCGTCTCCTCCACGGCTCCGACCTGCGTCCGTCCGGCGTTGTTGACCAGGACGTCGATCCGCCCGAGGCGCTCGATCGCCTGGCGGACAGCGGCGGTGCGCTGCTCCGGGCTGGTCACGTCGAGCGCCAGAACGACGACCCGGTCGTGCTCGGCCAGGTCCGAGAGCTGTTCGGGGCGGCGGGCGCTCGCCACAACCCACTCGCCGCGTTCGAGCACGGCGTCGGCGAGCGCTCGTCCGAAGCCGCTGGCCGTCCCCGTGATGAACCACACCCGCTCCGCGGTCATCAGATCGGGCCACCCGGCGCCACCTGAACGTGCCGCCTCAGCCGCGCGACCACGGCGTGACCGGCCGCTCGAGCCGCCGGCCGTCGATGACGAGGTCGAGCCGTTCGTTGAAGAACGCGATCCGGTCGGTCACCTCCGAAGCTTCCCGAAGCGGGTCCGGGTAGGTCCAGGCGACGTCCGGCTCGTCGTCCAGCGACCAGTAGGACGCCTGGCCCTTGTACGCACAGTACGTTCGCGTCGCACTCGGGCGGAACAGCTCCGTGTTCACGTCCGCGCTCGGGAGGTAGTAGCGCACCGGAAGCGGAGGCTCGAACAGCAGCAC
>JAFAZV010000267.1 GCA_019239445.1 Solirubrobacterales bacterium | reverse complement strand
CATGCTCGTGGCGGGCGACATCGCCGCGGTGGCGCGGAGCTTCGACGCGCAGCCGCAGGATTCGACAATCGAATTGCCCGGCGTCATGAGCCGCAAGAAGGAAGTCGCGCCCAAGCTCCTGGCGACGCTCTGACGAAGCTGGTCCAGCTCGTGCTCGCGCTGAGAACCAGCGCCGACACCCGCGCGGACTAGCTCGTGCTCGCGCTGAGCACGAGCGCGGGTGCCTCTCCCCAAAGCTGCTCGAGCCGGTAGAACTCGCGGGTCTCCGGGGTGAACACGTGGACGACCACGTCCAGGTAGTCCATCAGGATCCAGCGGCCCTGCGAGAGGCCCTCGACCCGCTGCGGCAGGATGCCGTGGTCGCTCTTCATGCCGCGATGAATCGCGTCGTGGATCGCCTTTGTCTGGCGATCGCTTCGCCCCGTGCAGACCACGAAGTAATCGGTGTAGCCGATGATCCCCCGTAGGTCGAGCTGGGCAATGTCGAGCGCCTTGCGGTCGGTCGCGTAGTCGACGATGGCCTGGGCGATCTCTTCCGGCGTCATCAGTGGGTCGTACCTCCGTACAGTCCGTGGTCGTGGATATAGCTCGCCACCCGATCGGGGACGATGTACCTGATTGGTTGCCCCGCGCGTACGCGAGTACGCACCATCGTCGAGGAGAACCCGACGCGCGGCATGCGAAAGAACTGCGCTCGGCGGCCGCCCTCGAGGCTCGCGAGCGCTTGATCGATATCGGCGCGAGGCGTGCCGCGGCGCTTGGCCACGGCGAGCGTCGCGAGCGATAGAACCTGCTCGGGCTCTCGCCACCGGGGCAATCCGGCCGCAACGTCGCCACCGACGATCAGGAACAGCTCGCTATCGGGCGCGGTCGAATGCAGCGCTCTAAGCGTATCGACCGTGTACGACGTGCCGGTCCGGCGGATCTCGAGATCCGAGACCGCGAGGCGCTCGTCCTTAGTGACGGCGAGCCGGCAGAGCTCGAGCCGGTGCTCAGCACCCGGCTCCTCCTCAACCGGCTTGTGGGGCGGCACGCGCGCTGGAATCAGCACCACCTGCTCGAGCCCCAGTTGAAGCCACGCCTCCTGCGCGCACACCAGGTGACCGAGATGCGGCGGGTTGAACGTCCCGCCGAGAATGCCGAGACGCACGACGGCCGGTCAGGGACGAACGTGTCCCGCACCCTCCACGAGGTACTTGAAGCTGCAAAGCTCGCGCAGGCCGATCGGCCCTCGCGCGTGCAGCTTCTGCGTCGAATTGCCGATCTCCGCGCCCATGCCGAACTCGCCGCCGTCGGTGAAGCGGGTTGATGCGTTGACGTACACGCACGCGGCGTCGACCGCGAGCTGGAACGTCCGCGCCGACTCGGTGTCGCGGGTCACGATTGCTTCCGAATGGCCGCTGCCGTGAGCGTTGATGTGGGCGATCGCCTCCGCTGTGGAGTCGACCACACCGACGGCAAGCTCGAGCGCGAGGTATTCCGTGTCCCAATCGTCGTCGGTCGCGGCATCGATCAACGCGGCACCTCCGACGCTCGCCCGCGCGCGATCGTCGCCGTGCAAGGTCACTCCCGCCTGGCCGAGGGCGTCGAGGACTCCGGGCAGGAACGCATCGGCAACGTCCGCGTGGACGAGGAGCGTCTCGGCGGCGTTGCACACGCCGGGCCGCTGGAGCTTGGCATTGAGGACGATCGCCTGCGCCGCCTCAAGATCGGCCGTCGCGTCAACGTAGACGTGGCAGTTGCCGGATGCGGCGTAGATGACCGGCACGGTGGCCACGCCTTTCAGCGCCGCTTTCAGCCCTTCGCCGCCGCGCGGGATGATCAGGTCGATCGTCCCGGTCTGCGTCGCGAGCTCGGCGAGCTCCGCGCGTCCGCCACCGGCCACCAGCGACAGCGCGCCCTCGGGCAAGCCGGCGTCGGTCGCCGCCGCCGCGGCGATGCCCGCCAGAACCGCGTTCGAGTGGGACGCCGTGCTCGAACCCCGCAAGACGATCGCGTTGCCGGACTTCAGGCACAGCGCTGCCGCGTCGATCGTCACATTGGGACGCGCTTCGTAGACCACCGCTACGACGCCCAGCGGCACGCGCACTTTGCGCACGTCGAGGCCGTTCGGCAGGCGGAACCCGTCGATCACCTCGCCTACCGGATCCGGTAGGGCGGCGATTTTGCGCGCCCCCGCCGCCATCTGCTCGACCCGCCGTTCGTCGAGTGTGAGGCGGTCGATCAGCGCTTCGCTGAGGCCGGACTCACGACCGGCCTCGAGATCACGGGCATTGGCCTCGAGGATCTCGGCTGTGCTCTGCACCAGCGCGCTGGCAATCGCCTCCAGCGCAGAGTTCCTGATCCCCGAACCTAGGGTCGCCAGGGTCCGCGACGCACGCTTGGCGCCTGCGCAGATCTCGGCGACCGGTGTGGCGGTGGTGGCCATGCTGCTAAAGGTTACGCAAGCTCGGTCGGAGCGCGGGTGAGCGAATCAGGCGAGCACGAAGTAGTCGCGGTGAACCGCCTCCTCGGTCGCACGCGGCAGCACCCGGCGCACTTCGCCCGATTTCAATCCTCGCACCCGCCGCAGCTCGCCGGCGGAATAGTTCGAGATGCCCTTCCCCACCGCCTCCGAGTCGTGCGCGATCTCAACCGCATCTCCCGCGTCGAACTCGCCTCTGACCCCGACCACGCCGACCGGGAGCAGGCTGGTGCCACCCTCGCGCAGCGCCCGCGCCGCGCCGGCATCGACCAGTACCCGCCCGCGCGCCGGCTTGGCGTACTTCAGCCACAGCTTGAAGCTCGAGTAGCGACCTTCTTGCGCGGCGAACCTCGTGCCGACCGGCTGGCCGGCGGCCGCGCGCAAGATCGTTCCGGCGTCGAGCCCGCTGGTGATCACGGTCGGGATCCCCGCGGCCGTGGCCATCTCCGCCGCCACCACCTTAGAGCGCATACCGCCCGAGCCCAGCGGCGAGCTGGCGTAACCGATGTCGAGGCCGGCAAGCGAGTCGAACGAGCGCACCTCGCCCACCAGCTGTGCGTCCGGCCGCTGGCGCGGGTCGGCGGTGAACAGTCCCGCGGCGTCGGTCAGCAGCAACAGCAGCTCGGCCCCGAGCAGGATTGCCACCTGCGCGGCGAGGAAGTCGTTGTTGCCAAACGAGATCTCATCCGTGGTCGTGGTGTCGTTCTCATTGATCACGGGGATGAGCCGCCAGTCGAGGAGCTTGCGGAGGGTTTGCCGAGCGTTCAGGTAGTGGGTGCGCGCGCTCATGTCGAAGAACGTCAGCAGCACCTGAGCGCTCGGCACTCCACGGGCGCGCAGCAACTCGTCGTACACCTGGTAGAGCTTTCCTTGTCCGACGGCGCTCGCCGCCTGCAGCTCGTCCACGCTCCGCGGGCGCATCGGGATCTGCATCACCCCCATGCCGCGAGCGATCGCTCCGCTCGTGACGAGGATCACCGACCCCCCATCGCGGTGCAGCTCGACCAGCTCATCGCACACGCGCGCGACAACGTCGCGGCGCACCTCGCCCTGCTCGTCGACGACGATGCTCGAACCGAGCTTGACCACGACGGGACCCATCTGTGCGGAATGTACGGCCCCAGCCGACGCCGGGGCCGGAGCTCACCTCGAGCTCCGGCCCAAGCGGCCGCCGACCTCTGCGCTCAGCTCAGCCCTTGCGGGCCGGGCACCACGGGTTCGCCGGCACGCCGCGGCACGGATTCGGCATCGTCGGCAGCCCCTTCGGCAATGGGTGCATGACGACGCGCGTCCGCCGCGGGTATTGCCCCGTCGGACAGGGCGACGGCTGTCCGTTCAGCTGCACCTGGGAGTTGCACAGCACCTCGCTCAGGAAGGCGGGGTTGCTGCTGCTCGCCGGCACGGCCGCGCCGGTGCAGAACGGGTACGCCTGCTGCAGCGCCGCCGCGTCCGGGCTCAGCGGACCGCCGCCGATCGCGCGGTTGCCGCGGTAGCAGTTCGTCGGCTCTCCGTCCTGCAGGTTCAGGTGAGCAAAGTCGCCGTTGCTGGGATGCCCGTAGGAGCCGTTGTGGCTGAAGCGATTGTTCAGCAGCGCATCGCCCCACTCTTCGAACAGACACCCAAAGGGCGAGTTCGGATTGCCGCCCGTGCAGGGCGGGCCGCTGTCGATGTACGGCACGAGGATGACGCCCCAGGCGTTGTTGTTGACGAACCGGTTGTTCATCACCGCGTCGTTGCGCCCGCCGGAGATCGACATCCCGGTTCCCACCGGACCGGCCGCGGCCGAGCCGGCGGCGGGCACGTTGGGGTTGTTGTTGTCGTGCACGTAGTTGTTCATGAACACCCAGCACGAATGGGTGTGGGTGATCGGGCTGATCTTGTTGCCCGGGCAGGCGCCGTTCTGCGGCGGCGGGTTGTCGCCGTTCTGGCTGTTGGTGTCGAACCCGTCCTCGTTGTGATCGAACTCCGAGTTCTTCACCACGAGCTGGCCGCCGGAGTTCGAGCCCGAGTAGCCGAGCGCGCTGTACTCCGCCCAGGCATGATCGATCGTCTGGTTGCACACCTGCTTGCAGGCGCCGATGTAGTACCCGGAGTCGTTGAAGTTGCTGGCGTAGGTGCGATCGAACAGACCGCCGCTCCAATTGCTCGAGAAGAGTCCGTACTTAGCCGCGGTCGCCTCGTCCTTGAAGTACGTGCTGGTCGTGTTGAGGTAGGACGCGACGAAGCCGCGGCCGCCAATTCCGCCCCGGAGCGTGCCGTCGCCGCCGTTCCACCACACCTCGTTGCCGGTGTCACCGGCACCGTTCAGGTAGTTGCACACGGTCAGGTTCTGGACCCAAACGTTGTTCGCCTTCCAGACCATCACGCCATTGAGGCCGAGCCGGCCCTTCTTGCCGCGCGGCCCCAGCTCCTGTGCCGCCGCACCCTGGCTGCAGCGCGCTGACCCTGGACGGGTCCCGTCGATGACGACGCTGTTGCGATTCATCCCGCGCAGGTAGATGTCGCGTGTCTGGACGAGCACGCCGGAGGCCAGGTCCGGCCGGCCTCTCGGGGCCCGCGCGGAGTGCTCCTTGTAGTCGCCCGGCCCGATCAGCACCCAGTCATCGGGGCGCGCAGCGTCGACCGCGGCTTGGATCGAACTGAACTGTCCGCGAATCCCGTGATAGGAGCCGACTCGCAGCACCCGCGCGCCGGCCGTCGTTGCGAGAACGGCAGCGGCCACCGCGACCGCAGCCAAGGCGCCCGTAAAGCGACGCATACTTGATCCTCCCTCTCCTTTGTTGGCTATCCGGCCAGTGCGCGATCCTACAGGTTCGGGTCGAGGTCGAACGCCACGCCGGCGATCTCGACGTCGTCGCCCGCCTCGAAGCCTTCCGCCTCGAGCGCGCCGATCACGCCGATCCCCCGCAGCCGCCGCTCGAGATGGGCGAGGGCATCTTCGTTGTCGAGGTCGTAGCGCGCAACGAGCCGCTCGATCCCGTGGCCGCTCACGCGATAGCTGCGCGTCCCGGTTCGCTCCACGCGATACGCGCGGTCCGCCGCCGGCCGGAACACGCGATGCTCGGCCAGATCGCTCGGCGCCTGCGCCGTCCCCCCGGCCTCGGCGGCGAGGAGCGGCACCCGCCGAGCCAGCTCCACGCCCAACTCGCCGACACCCTGGCCGGTGACCGACGACGTCAGCACCACCGCTACAGCGCCTCCGAGTCGATTGCGCCATTCTTCACGTGCGTACTCGGCCGCGCCGGGCGCGACCAGGTCAACTTTGGAGAGCGCGAGGATCCGCGGCAACGCCGCCAGCTGCGGGTCGTGGAGGCTCAGCTCGCGCTCGATCCCCGCGTGATTGGCGACGGGATCCGAGCCGTCGAGCGGGGCGAGATCGAGAACGTGCACGAGCAGACGCGTTCGCTCGACGTGGGCGAGGAACTCGTGGCCGAGGCCGGCGCCGGCGCTGGCGCCTTCGATCAGACCGGGGATGTCCGCCACGACCAGCTGGCGGTCGTCGAGCTCGAGCGTTCCCAGTACTGGTTGGAGGGTGGTGAACGGGTGGTCGGCCACCTTCGGCCGCGCGCGGGTGAGCCGGGACAAGAGCGAAGATTTCCCGGCGTTCGGGAGCCCGACGAGGCCGACGTCGGCCAGCAGCTTGAGGCGCAGCGTGAGCCAGTGCTCCTCCCCCGGCAAGCCGCGCTCGGCGAACCTCGGCGTCTGGTGGGTGGGACCGGCAAAGCGCTTGTTGCCGCGGCCGCCGGGTCCGCCGCGCGCAACCAGCACCCGCTGACCCGCGGAGACGAGGTCGTGGCGGGTGCCGTCGTCCTCAACCAGGACCTGCGTGCCCGGCGGAACCGGTATCTCGAGCCTTGCGCCCTCGGCGCCGTGTCGGAGCGCGCCCCGGCCATGGCCCCCGCGGCGCGCCTTGAAGTGAGCACGGCGCCGAAAGCGTTCGAGGTCGCGCAGGCTGTCGTCGCAGACCAGGATCACGTCGCCGCCCCGCCCGCCGTCGCCACCATCGGGACCGCCACGCGGGACGTGCGCCTCGCGGCGAAAGCTGAGACAGCCGTTTCCGCCGGCGCCGGCTTCGACGTGGATGCGCGCGCGATCTTGCATGCGATGATCCTGCCATGCCCGACCCGGCGCGCCACGGCCTCGACCCGGTGTTCCTGATCACCGGCGCCTCGAGCGGCATCGGTGCCGCCACGGCGCGCCACGCTGCTGAAGCCGGCTACCGGCTGGTCCTCGCCGCGCGCTCCGTCGAACGCCTCGAGGCGCACGTGCGCGAACTTGGCGGCGCGGAGCGTGCGATCGCGGTTGGCTGTGACGTAACTGAGTGGGAGCAGCAGGAGGCGATGGTGGCCAGGGCGCTCGAGCACTTCGGCCGACTCGACGTCGCCTTCGCCAACGCCGGGTTCGGCGCCGCGCGCGGGTTTCTCGCCGAGTCGCCGGAGCAGTGGCGCTCGATGGTCCTGACCAACGTTCTTGGCGCCGCACTGACGATCCGGGCGTGCCTGCCGGCGATCAAGCAGGCGCGCGGGCACTTCCTCCTCACGGGTTCGGTGGCGGGGCGGCGCGCCCTACCGGGATCGCTCTACTCGGCCACCAAGTTCGCGGTCACCGCGATGGGCGAATCGCTACGACAGGAGTGCAACGAGAGCGGCGTCCGCGTGACGCTGATCGAGCCCGGTATGGTCGACACGCCGTTCTTCGAGCGACGCCCGTCGGATGCCCTCGGTCCCGACGATGTCGCTCGGGCGGTGATGTTCGCGGTCGCCCAGCCCCCGCACGTCGACGTCAACGAGATCCTCGTCAGGCCGACCGCTCAGGCAGGCTGAAGGCGAGACGCGGCTAGCGCCCGTAGGTGCGGCACGGTTCTCCGCGCAGCCCTGGGCAGGGGGGCAACCGAGTGGGCACCGAGACGCCCGGCACGAGCGGGAGGATCAGGCGCGAGGGCATGCGTGAGGAGCGAGCGATGGACACGCGGGCCCGGCCGGCCGGGGTGAGGTACTTGAACGCCCAGATCGGCTGATCGCCGACGGGCGCGGAGACGATCACGCGGATGCGCGTGCCGGCGCGGTAAACGTGGCCCTCGTAGTAGAGCGGGATCGTCACCTCGGCGTAGCGCCCGCGTGGCAGCGGCAGGACGTCGGCGCGGCGGAATGTCGGCTGCGGGTCGAGCAGCGTGCTGCGTCTCGGGTCGAGCTTGCGCTCACTCGCGCGCAGCCAGCCGCTCTGCACGAACGTCTCCTTCCCGTCCGGTCTCACCTCGGTGATCGTGGCTTGGAGGTCGAGGTCCGGCGTCGAGGACTTGAGCCAGAGCTGCACCGCACCGGCCCCGACGATCGTGGTGTTCGCCCTGAGCGGGCTCGTCAGGTACGAGGCTGCCGTGCCGCGCGGGTTCTGGGTCCAGCGATACGGCGGCGTCGCGGTCCACAGCCCGCCTGGCCCGCCGGCCGTGTCGCCGCTGAAGTCGGTCGCCGGCCGCGCGCGTTTGTCCCAGGTGAATCCGTCGGCGCCCGACGCCCGTGGCCTGCCGTCGGAAAGCGAGCCACGGGCACCGAAATACCAGGCGCGTGCAGTCGTGCCGGGCAACGGGAAGCGCGAGAACGACCGCTCAAAGGCCGGCAGCGGGTTGCCGGGCGTCCCCGATCCGGCACCGTTGTCGAACAGGATCCGAATCGACGGCAGACGCTGGAAAGCCGCGAGCGCTCCGGCGTACGACGGCTGCGCCTGAATCGAATCGGACGGCAGGCCGACGCCACTGACGCCAAGCAGGCTGCGATACAGGATCGGCGCCGCCGCCTTTGTGAAGGCGGACAGGCGCGGCGCCTGACGCGCCACGTAGAGCTCGAGGAAGTCATACCAGCGGTTGAACGTGGCGGGGTCGAGCGAGTCAGCATGGACGCCGTTGGTGAACGTGAACCACTTCCTCCGCGTCCCCGTGAAGTGGCTCGCGAGGTCCGGGCAATGCCCGCCCGTCTGCTCGTCGGTGAACTGGCAGGCCATGAACACCGGAGCCTTGATTTTGTTGACGAACTTGATCGGCGAAATCGGGTCAGCCACCGCCGGGTTGTAGTAGGGATTCTGGAACGTCATCGTCAGCAGATCGCGCGCTTCGGCGTGCATCGCCTGGTTGGCCTGGCACGTCCGATCACCGGCGCGGATCCGGTCGAGCGCCCACGGCTGGCCGCCGGTCGGCGAGGCCGGCTTGGCGTCGTGCACGCGGTCCTTCACCCAGCCGAGCGTGAACCCGGTGTTGAGCATCCCGCCCGGGTAGAGCGTGGTCATCGCGCTGTCGATCACCGACAGCGGCGTGATCGCGGCCAGATCCGGCGGGTTGGTTGAACCGACGAACAGCTGGCTGATGCCACCGAAGGAGATCCCGAGCATCCCCGGCTTGTGGTGCAGGACCCACGGCTGGCGGGCGACCGTCTCGACGATGTCGTAGCCGTCGAGGCTCTGCAGCGGCTCGAAGAAGTCGTACGCGCCGCCCGAGCAGCCGGTGCCCCGCATGTTGACGTCGACGACGGCGAAGCCGAGCAGGTTCCCGACCTGGGCGATTCCGCTCTGCGGTCCGTGCACGGGATCGGCATAGCCGTAGCCGGCGTACTCGACGAGCGTCGGGTACGGCCCCTTGCCGCCCGGGAGGTGCACGTCGATCGCCAGCTTGGTCCCATCACGGGTGGTGAGGTAGCCGTACCCGCTGGCCGGGATCCGCTGGTTGTAGATCCTCGCGGAGGGAGGCGCGGGGCGGTTGGAGAACACGGTCACGGCGGCGGATGCGCGGCCCCCGTCCGCCGGCCGAACGCGGTACCCCCGCCCCGGGGCGACGCCCCGGAAGAGCAGAGCGCCAAGACGGTCGACCCGCCTCGATTGGACCTTGCGCCCGCGCCGGTCGACCAGCGCGAGCAGGAGGCCGGGGCGCCCGCCGGTGAGGTAAACCTGCTCGGCGCTGCCATGGACGCTGCCGAGCGCCGAGGCGGACGTCGACACGGACGCCGAGGCGGCAGCAGCGGCCGGGGCAACGATGCCGGCAGCCGCAGCTAGGCCGGCGAGCATCACGATCATCGTGATCACGGCCGCGCCGGTACCCCTGGCGCGCGAGAGCACCTCCTCCATGCGCACTAGCTACAGCATCGCAAATTTCACCTTGGCGTGCCCCGCTGGCCCAGCGCCTCGCGTAGGTCACTCGCCACGGTCGCTCCGTCGAAGTGGATCTGGCTCCACGTGTAGCGGAGCACCGTGTAGCCGGCGCGGCGGAGCAGGAGATCGCGCCGGCGATCGCGTTCCAGCTGCGCCGGCGTGGCGTGCCCGTCCCGCCCGTCGAGTTCGACCACGAGGCGCGCGTGGCGCCAGAGTGCGTCGACCGTGACGCCCTCGATGACCACGTTCGCCTCGGGCAGTGGCAGCCGGTGGCGCTCGCAGAACAGGATGAAGTCGATCTCGAGCACGCTGCGCGCCCGAGCCAGCGCCGGCAGGTGGCGGGCGAGCGCCTTCCTCAGCCTGCGGCTGCCCCGCCGCCCGCTTCCGAGAGCGGCGGCGATGTCATCGAGGTCGAGCAGGCGCCGGTACTCGGCCTGTGCCACCAGGTAGCGCAGCTCGTCGATGGCGGCCTCGGCACCAACGTCCAGGAGCGTCTCGGCAACTGTCGTCGCCGGCAGGTCGCGGACCCAGCCGCGCTCTCGGGCGCGACGGTCGTGGACCCGAATATCGTTCAATGACGCCACGCGGCGGGGCGTCGTGACATCGATCGTGATCGGCCGGCGCTCGCTGAGCTTCAGCCACCACGTTGCGGTGGCGTGACTGAGCGCGGCGCCCGGGCCGGCGTACAGGAGCGCGGCGGCGAGATCGGCCTCGAAGCTGGCGGCGAGATGCCCGACCCCGTAGACGCCCGGCAGGACACGGTGCAGGTAGGCGGCGGCGACCCACTCGGAGATCGTTGCCTTGCCCACGCCGAGGGCGCCCAGCTGACGCCACGCGATGCGACCGAACTGGCGCGCCGCGAGGCGGCTCACGCGGACTCTGGCGAATTGGTTCGGACCCTCCGAACCAATTCGCGAATCCCCGGGCATGGGGATAAGAGTGACCCACGTCCCTGTAACGGAACAAGGGCCTACTTGTGCCGAACGTGTAAAACCGACGACTACTCGGGAGGCGGCAGCACGGAGATCACGCGCCCGCGCCGGCCGCGGGTGAACTCCACCCGCCCCGCCGACCGCGCGTAGATCGTGTCGTCCTTGCCGATGCCGACGCCGTCGCCGGGCTTGAACCGCGTTCCGCGCTGGCGGACGATGATCTCACCACCGCTCACCGTCTGCCCCGCGAACACTTTGACGCCGAGCCGCTTGGCGGCCGAGTCGCGCCCGTTGCGCGATGAGCCGAGGCCTTTCTTATGCGCCATCGCTTGTCTCCCCCAGCTTGATGTCCGTCACTTCGAGCCGCGTCAGCTCCTGCCGGTGGCCGGTGCGTCGCTTGTAGCCGCGCTTGGGCTTGAACTTGACCACCCGCAGCTTCGGCCCGCGCTCGTGTCCGACCACGCGCGCCGAGACGCTCACGCGTTCCAGCCCGCCACCGCCGCCACCGCCGTCGACGACGGTGTCGCCGTCGACGTACAGCAGCGGCTCGAGCGCCACCTCTCCGCCACCGTCCACAGGCAGCCGCTCGACGAGCAGGGACTGACCCCGCTGCACTCGGTACTGCTTTCCACCTGTCTTGACGATTGCGTACATGGCTCTATTCCGCCGATGAGGGCGCCGACTCGGCCGTAGCGCCGGAACGGCGCCGTCCGCCTCTGCGGCCGCGGCGCCGAGGCTTCGATTCTAGGCCATCGCCATCGGAACCTGAAACCGAGGCCGGCGCCTCGCGCGACCGGCCGTCCGAGCTCCCGTCCGACGCCACCCCCGGCACATCGACCAGCGAAGCCCGTGCCGCTGTCCGCCCCGCCTCCTCGATCCGCACCAGGTGCTTCTCGCCCACGTACGGGGTCCCGCCGGTGACCGAGATGATGTAGCCGTCGATCTTCGCCACCGCGTCACCCGGGTTGTACATGTGCGGCTCGACGATCTCGACGTGGACCTCCTCGCCCTCGCGGAAGGGAAGCGCCCGCACCAGCACCTCGTCGCGGTTTCCTTCCAGGAGGACGTCGAAGTGATCGAGCGGCAACCCCTCGGAGCCTTCGAACACGAACGTCTTGCCGGTCTGCTCCTCGATCAGATGCAGCACCCGCCCGCCGTCGGCGGTGAACTCGGCGCTCACGCGCGGGTTCATCTGGATCAGCAGCGCCTCGGCCGACGAGCGCGCGGCCACCTCGCGCAGCCGGCGCTCGAACTCGATCGCGATCGTCTCCTCGGACTTGATCACGCCCTCTCCCCCGCAGGTCGGACAGGGTCGGGTCATGATCTCGCGCACGCCGTCGGTGACGTTCTGCCGGGTCATCTCGACCAGGCCGAGCGGCGAGATCTCGACCACGAACGTCTTCGTCCGGTCCTCGCCCAGCGCCGCCCGCAACGTCTTCAGCACGGCGTCGCGGTTGCGCGCCCGCGCCATGTCGATGAAGTCGATGACGATGATCCCGCCGATGTCGCGCAGGCGCAGCTGGCGCACGACCTCGTCGGCAGCCTCGAGGTTGGTCTTGGTGATCGTGTCCTCCAGGCGCGCCCCCTTCCCGCGGCCGCCGATGAACGAGCCTGAGTTGACGTCGATCACCGTCAGGGCCTCGGCGTAGTCGATCATCAGATAGCCGCCGCTCGGGAGATCGACCCGCCGCGACAGCGTCGAGTCGAGCACCTGCTCGACCCCGTAGGTCTCGAACAGCGGCGTGTCCTCCTCCCACAGCTCGACCCGATCGACGAGCTCGGGCGCCGTGCGGGTGAAGAACGACACCAGCCGGTGATGCTGCTTGGGGTCGTCGACGACCGCGCGCTCGAACGCCTCGGAGAAGATGTCGCGCACGACGCGAACCGACAGGTCGGCCTCTTGGAAGACGAGCACCGGCGCCGGCGTCTCGGCCACGCGGCGCTGCAGCACCTCGTTGAGCTTGAACAGGTACAGCAGCTCGCGCTCGAGATCAGCACGCGTCGCGCCCTGAGCGGCCGTGCGTACGATCGCGCCGAACCCCTTCAGGTCGAGCTTCGCGGCCTCTTTGCGCAGCCGCTCGCGCTCCTTGTCGTCGAGCCGCCGGGAGACTCCGACGCCTTCGCCGAACGGCGCCAGCACCATGTAGCGCCCGGCGATGGTCAGATCCATCGACAGTCGCGCTCCCTTCGTCTTCAGCGGATCCTTGACGACCTGGACGACGATCTCCTGGCCCGGCTTCAACAGGTCCGTGATCTGGCGTGCGTCACGGCTGCCGCCCCGGCCCCGCCGCGGCGCCTCGACGCCCGGGAGCACGATCTCATCGACGTGCAGGAAGCCATTCTTCTCCAGCCCGATATCGACAAACGCCGCCTCGAGGCCGCCGAGCACGTTGTCGACGCGACCCTTGTAGATGTTGCCCACGATCGAGCGCGCACCGCGGCGCTCCAGGTACAGCTCGGCGACCTGGTAGCCGGCGGCCGGATTCCCGCTCCGGCGCCGGCGACGTCCACCGGACGCCGGCTTACGTTCGGCGACGGTCCCCGTCGCCTCGAGCAGCGCCACCCGGGTCTCGCCCCGGTCGACGCTGACCAACACTTGCTTCTTCAATTCTCATCCAGTCCTTTGCGTTTGTGCCGCCGGCGCCAGCGCGGCGCGCGGCACGGTTTGACCGGCTGCTCACGTGGTGGCGCCGGTATTCATGAAATTAGTACGCGTCCCTTCTCGCCTTCCGCGATCCGCGCCTGGATGTAGATCGACTGCAGCAGGCCGATGGCGATGAAGGTGACGAGTACCGAGGAGCCGCCGTAGCTCATCAGCGGCAACGGCACTCCTGTGATGGGCATGATTCCGATCGTCATGCCGACGTTGACGAAGACCTGGAACATCAGCATCCCGAGGATGCCGCCGGCGATCAGGGTCCCGTAGAGGTTCTTCGACAGGGCCAGGATGCGCAGCGTGCGCCAGATCAACAGGGCGTAGAGCGACAGCACGATTGCCGCGCCGACGAAACCGTAGGTCTCGCCGACCACCGCGAACACGAAGTCGGTCTGGTTCTCGGGCAGGAAGTGCAGGCTCGTCTGCGTGGCGCGTTCAGTCCCCCGGCCGGTCTTCTGCCCCGAGCCAATCGCGATCTCCGACTGCAGGATGTTGTAGGTCTGGTTCTGGGGATCGCGCGAGGGGTTGACGAAACCAGTCAGCCGCTGCACCTGGTAGGGCTTGAGCACGTGGACACCGAGCGCGGGAGCGCCGGCGAGGACGATCGCCACGGCGGCGACGAACGCGACGAGCAACGCCGTTAGCTGCTTCCACGACGTGCCCGCGAAGACGAGGATCATGAACGCGATCGTCACGTACACGAGCCCGGTCCCAAGGTCGGGCTGCGGGATCACGATCATCGCCGGCAGCAGCGCGAGCAGCATGATCCGCGCCGTCGTGCGCACCTCGTGCAAGCGGCGTATTCGCCCGACGGCGAACGCCGCCAGCGAGACGATCAGCAGCATCTTGCCGAACTCCGAGGACTGCACCTGGAAGAACGGCAGCGGGATCCAGCGGTGGGCCCCGCGGATGACGGGCATCCCGAACACGATCACGTTGAGTGCGATCAGGAGCCCGTAGAACACGTAGCGGTACTCGCGCAGCCGCGAATAATCGATCCGCGCCAGGACGATCGCCAGCAGCACGCCGACCCCGACATAGATCGCCTGCCGCTCGACGTAGTACAGCGGGTGGCCGTGGACCGTGTTGCGGGTGGCCCCCTTGAGCGTCACCAGCGAGCACGCCACCAACCCGGCCGCCCCGAGCAGCAGCAGCGGGTCGAACAGCAGCAGCGGCCGCGAGCGCGGGGCGGCCTCCTCCTCGGGAATCTGGATCGCCTGAACGCCGACGCTCACAGGGTCCTCGACTTGCCGGAGATGAACTGCCCGCGCTTGCCGAAGAACCACTGGGAGAGGATCTCGCGGGCCGCCGGCGCCGCGGCTTGGGCGCCGAAGCCGCCCTGCTCGACCGTGACGGCCACGAGGATCGGGTGCACCGGGTCGGGGACGAAGCAGACGTACCAAGACTGGTCCTGCTGGCCGAAGTGCTGCGCGGTCCCCGTCTTGCCGAACACCGGGTACTGGCCTTGGGGCCAGCCGGCAAACACGTCGGCCGAGGTCCCACCGGCCTGCGACGCTGCCTCGTGGAGCCCGGTGCGGATCGCGTCCAGGTTGGCCGGGTCGATGTGCAACCGGCGCGCGGGCGCGGGGTCGATCTTCTGCAGCAGCGTGCCGTCGGGCGCATCGACCTCGACACCCACATGCGGACGCACGACGTTGCCGCCGTTGGCGAGCGTCGAGTAGGCGACCGCGAGCTGCAGTGGCGTGGCCTCGAGATCGCCCTGACCGACGGCGAGGTTCTCGTTGTCGCCGACCGACCACGGACGCCCGTCGGCGATCCCGCAGCTGTGCACGCGGCGCTTGTGCTCGCAGCTGACCTCGAGCCGGTTGCGCGCTGCCCGCCACGCGGGTGAGGGCAGGATGCCGGAGTTCTCGCCGCCCAGGTCGATCCCGCTCGTGCGGCCGATACCGAACGCGTGCGCCCACTGCTGCAAGGCCCCGCCCTTCGCGCTATTCGAGTTCAGCCGCGCGCCGAGGTTGTAGAAGAAGTTGTCCGAGGAGACCATGATCGCCTGGGTGATGTCGACCGCCCCGTAGGCGGCGCCGCCGGCGTTGTGGCGCTGGTCGCCGGGACCATTGTTGTAGGTGCCGGTGTCGTCGTAGATGTCGCCGAGGCTCCAGGCGCCGCTCTGCAGCGCCGCAGTGGACGTGATGCCTTTGAACGTCGACCCCGTCGGGTACGCGCTCTGGATCGCCCGGTTGAACAGCGGATAGCCGCTCGAGCCGTTGTTGAGCTGCTGGTACTGCGACTGGGACAGCGGCTTGGTGAAGATGTTGGGGTCGAACGTCGGTAGCGAGCCCATCGCGTAGACCTCGCCGTTCGTCGGGTTCAGCGCCACGAATGCGCCGGCGGGTGCCGGTGGATTGTTGGCGATCGCGTCCTGGAGCGCCTGCTCGCCGGCTCGCTGGAGCGTGACGTTGAGCGACAGCTTGAGCGAGTGCCCGGCCACCGGCTTGCGCTCGGACAAATAGCCCTCGAACCGGCCGAGCGCATCGACCTGCACCCGATCGGCGCCGTCGCGGCCACGTAGATAGCGGTCGTAGTACCACTCGAGTCCCGACTGGCCGACGATCGCCTGCCGCGAGACGCCGCGGAAGCGCCGGTCGTGGAGCTCGCTCGCGTTGATCGGGCCAACCGTGCCGAACAGCTGCGCCGCCAGCGTGTGCAGCGGGTAGCGCCGCAGCCAGACCTGCTGCACGGTCACGCCGGGGAACTGGTCCCCGCGCTCGGCCAGGTAGTAGTGGACATCGTTGGAGACGTCGGTCTTGATCGTCACGTTGGCGTAGGGCAGGAGCGCGTGCTGTTGCGCCACCGCGCAGGGGATCGGCGCGATCCGCGGCGTGTGGCGGACACCGACGATCGGGCACCGGGTGGGGCGCGTGGAGATGCCGAGTACGCCGGCCAGATGTGCGTAGAGGTGGGCTCGGCCGGCGCGGGTACGCGGCAGGTCAGGCGGCGAGAGCTGCACGGCGATCGAAGGCACGCTGTCGACAAGCACGTTGCCGGCGCGGTCGACGATCTCGCCGCGCTCAGCCGGGATGCCGATCTGCCGAACGCGGTTGACGCTCGCCTGCTTGAGGTACTGGTCGCCCGAGAGCACCTGCAGGAACCACAAGCGGAAGAAGATGATCGCGAACAGGGCGAGCGCGATGCTTCCGATCACGGCGACCCGCAGGGCGAGCTGTGGCGTCAGCGGCGAGCGGCGCTCCTCAGGCGGTCTGATCATGGCGCCGCCGAGCGAGGGATCTGGCCGGTGCGGCCGCGCGGTCGCTGCAGCGGGCTGAGTCCGCCCGTCGTGTAGGCACGGCGGCGCCGACGGCGGGGATCGTCGGGCAGCGCCGGCCGGATGATGCGGCGCACGACCGCGTACACGGGCAGCGCGATCAGCGTGTTGACGAGCACGGTGATGAACAGCTGCTGCACGAGGAGCAGGCTGACCGGCGCGTCGACGCCGAGAAGGAACTGGATCAGCGCCATCCCGATCCCGGCGACGGCGGTCGCGGCGGCACCTGCGGCCAGCGGCACGAGTCCGTGCGCCGGATCGCGCACCTCGTGTAGGCGCCCGGCCCAGTAGCCGATGACGATGTACAGCAGCGAGGTCACCCCGAGCGTCTGGACGAGGACGAGGTCGACGAACAGCCCGATTCCGAACCCTGTCACGGCCCCGAGCATCGAGCCCGTCAGCAGCCCCACCGAGACCACCACGAGCGGGGTCAGGTCGGCGCTGACGCCGAATATGGACACCTGTGAGACGGCCGACTGCTGGAGCACCACCGTCGCGAAGACGAGCAGCACGAGCCGGACGGCCAGACCGACCGGGCCTTTCATGAGCGCTCCACTCGCAACCTCACGACACGGCTCATGGCGCCTGCGCCCGCCTTGTCCCTGCCGCGGGCTGGGTTAAGATCTGCACGAAGTCGAGGTGGCGCAGGTCAGCCGACGGGCTGACCTTGACCTCGCGGTTGTTGATCAGGTCGTTCTGATTGGCGTCCGATACCTGCCCGATCGGGATCCCGCTCGGATACAGCGATTCCAGCGGCCCGGACCTGAATCCCGCCGTCACCACCAGCTGTCCGCTCGAAATCTGGGCATGAGGCGGCAGGTACTGCAGTAACAGCTGGTTCGGGTTGCCGACCGCGGGCACGAGCACGCCGGAGTCGCCGACTCGATTCTGGACCACGGCCGAGACGGCGAAAGAGTGGTCGGTGACGAGCGTGACCACAGAGACGTTCGGGGCCACGGTCGAGACCTTGCCGACCAGCGCCCCGTCACCCACCACCGGGTCGTCCTTATGCACGCCGTCGATCGTGCCCTTGTCGACTTCGATCGTCGCGTACCAGAGCGTCGGATCGCGCGAGATCACGTGCGCGGCCAGGGGTCGGTAGCTGTCGATCCCGGCGCTGTTGTCGAGCTTGACCTGCCGGGAGAGCTGCGCGTTCTGGATCAGCGCCTGCTGCAGGGTGGCGTTCTTGGCTCGGAGCGCGGCCACCTCCTTGCGCAGCTGATCGCGCTGGGATTTCGCGTGGAACGTCGACGAGAACCAGCCGGCCACATCGCGCGCCGGCGCCAGCGCCTTGCTAGCGCCCTCTTGGATAGGCGAGAGCACCTGCACGATCCCGCGCTGGACGCCGTGCAGCGGGCTGCTCGGGGACTCGCCGAAGTAGGCGGTTAGGAGAATCAGGGAAACGCCGACGAGCAGTGCGAGCACTGCACGTCGCCGCCGAACTTGCTTGTCGTGCACTGGGTGCCTGTCTCCAAGGTCTGCTCCTGCGCGTTCCGGTAAACGGACCGCGTGAACGTACTAGTACCGGTTGCGCCGGTTGCGTGAATTCTTGTTTGCGCGGTGGATCGCCTCGAATTCCTCCAGCGACCTTCCCGAGCCGACCGCGACGCACGTGAGCGGCGACTCGGCCAGGTGAGCGGGCATCTGCGTCTCGTGGCGCAGCCGCTCTTCCAGTCCCTGCAGCAGCGACCCGCCGCCGGCGAGCATGATGCCGCGGTCCATGATGTCCGACGCCAGCTCAGGCGGCGTGCGATCGAGCGTCTCCTTGACAGCGTCGATGATCTGCGCCACCGGCTCGCTCAACGCGCCCCGGATCTCCTCGCTCGTCAGCACGACCGTCTTCGGCAGGCCGGAGACCATGTCGCGGCCGCGGATCTCCGCCTGCACCTCCTCCGGCATCGGGAAGGCGGAGCCAATCTCGAGCTTCACCTCTTCGGCCGTCTGCTGGCCGATCAGCAGCTTGTACTCCCGCTTGACGTAGCTGATGATCGCCTCGTCGAGCTCGTCGCCACCGACGCGGATCGACTGCGAGACGACGATGCCTCCAAGCGAGATCACCGCCACCTCGCTCGTACCGCCACCGATGTCCACGACCATCGATCCCGTCGGCTCGCCCACGGGAAGCCCCGCCCCGATCGCCGCCGCCATCGGCTCCTCGATCAGGTACGCCTGTCGCGCGCCGGCGGACAGGCACGCCTCCTCGACCGCCCGCTTCTCCACCCCGGTCACCCCGCTCGGTACGCAGACGACCACCCGAGGGTGAGCCCAGCGGTTCTGGTGGACCTTCTGGATGAAGTGCCGGAGCATCTCCTCGGTGACCTCGAAGTCGGCGATCACGCCGTCCTTGAGCGGCCGGATGGCGGAGATCGTCCCTGGCGTGCGTCCCAGCATCCGCTTCGCCTCGATGCCCACCGCATGCACCTCGCCGGTGCGGGAATCGACCGCCACGACGCTTGGCTCGGACAGGACGATGCCGCGCCCGCGCACGTACACGAGCGTGTTCGCGGTCCCCAGGTCGACCGCCATGTCGCGGCCGCCGAAACCGGTCATGTACGTGAAAAGACCCAATTGATCAGGAAAGGGGGAGCAACCGACGGGGCGGCGTGGTTCGTCAGGGCCGCCCGAGCTGCCCGCACCGTCCGGGTTCGAGTTTAGCTGAACACCCGTCGGCGAGCGCCGCGCTCAAGACCCTCGATCGATCGAAAGATGCAGCTAACCTGACTCTAAAGCGGGGTCGCCGACGAGCCCTGGCGCGAGCTCCAGCAGCGTCGCCACGGGCAGGCCGACGACGTTCAGATAGTCGCCCTCGATGCGCTCGACCAGTGCCGCGCCACGGCCCTGGATCGCGTAGCCGCCGGCCCGCTCGCGCCACTCCTCGGAGCGCACGTACCAGTCGAGCAAAGCCTCGTCAAGGACCCGGAACCTGACCAGCGTTCGCGCCGCGGCAGTGCGCGTCCGCGCCTCGTCGATCAAGCAGACGCCGCTGAGGACCGCGTGATCGTGGCCCGAGAGCGCGCGCAGCGTCTTCCGTGCCTCCTCGGCATCCGCCGGCTTGCCGTAGATCCGCCGGCCGATGCAGACGATCGTGTCGACGCCCAGCACCAGCGCGTCCGCCCGCTCGATCGCGCTCGCCTTGCGGTAGGCGTTCTCGACCGCGATCTCCTCGGGGGGTCCCGCCTCGAGCTCGTCGACGCCTTCGGGAACCACGACCGAGAACGGGATCCCCAGCTGCTCGAGAATCGCGCGGCGCTGCGGCGAGCGCGAAGCGAGAATCAGCTCAGGTCGGGGAAGAACAGACCCACCTCGCGCGCGGCCGACTCGGGCGAGTCCGAGCCATGGACCATGTTCTGCCCCACGACGATCGCGAAGTCTCCCCGGATCGAGCCGGTGGTCGCCTGCAGCGGGTTGGTCGCCCCGATCACCTGCCGCGCCGCCTCGACCACCTGTTCGCCTTCGAGCACCAGCGCCACCAGCGGCCCCGAGGTGATGAACGTCACGAGCTCTTCGAAGAACGGTTTGCCCTCGTGCTCGGCGTAATGGCGCTGGGCGAGCTCGCGCGTCATCGTCATCAGCTTCAGCGCCACCAGTCGCAGGCCCTTGCGCTCGAAGCGGGCGATGATCTCGCCGCTCAAGTTGCGAGCGAAGGCATCGGGCTTGACGAGGATGAGCGTGCGCTCCATGTCCAAAGGTCCCCTTTCCGCGTCCGCGAGCGGACGGCTGGCGAGAGCGGTTACGTGATCGGGCGAGTGCCGGGTTCGCTGGCCGCCCCGGCGATCGGCTGCTCAGGCGCGACCTCCCGCCGGCGCCGGGCGCGGCGAGGCGCCGGCGGCGCGGCGCCGATCTCGGCCTCGCAGAAGGGGCAGATCTTCCACGCCGGGTCGAGCGGACGGCCGCAGTTGAAGCACGGGTCCTTTAGCTTGCGCATGCAGCTCGGGCAGCGCAGGAAGTCCTTCTCAACCTCGTAGTCGCAGTGCGGGCACAGGTGGTAGCCGACCTCGGCCAGCCGCGCTTCGGCGGCCTGC
>JAFAZV010000310.1 GCA_019239445.1 Solirubrobacterales bacterium | reverse complement strand
CGACTGACCAGACTTTATGCACGCCGGTGGATGATTTCCTGCCACTCTCGCAACACCGGCGATTAAGCGGTAGGAATACACTTTCCCCGCCAACCCCCGTCGAGTGAAGAGAGATGTTCAAATCGATCGTTTGGGCGACGGACGGCTCAAAAGAAGCCGAGCAGGCGATGCGCTACGTCGTTGACCTGGCGCAGCGAGAAGATGCCGTCGTCACCATCGCTCATGTTGTGGAGCGCATCGAGGCCGGCGGCGCGACCGGGCCGCCGCGGCGCGCGGACGAGGCCGATGTCCAAGCCAACCTCCGGCGGCTGACCAACAGGCTCGAAAAGCAAGGGGTTGAAGCTTCACTGCAGATCTGCGGCGAAGTTGGAGTCAAGCCCGCGCCGGAGATCGCCAAGATCGCCCGTGAGAGCGGGGCGGACTTGATCGTCGTGGGCACGCGCGGTCACTCGGCGGTGGCCGGAGTGCTGCTGGGCAGCGTGGCTTACCGCCTCTTGCACCTGGCCCCGTGCCCGGTCCTCGCCGTGCCGCCGGACGCCAAGCGCCGTCGACGGCGGACGCCCGCGCGCCGGACGGCCAGCCGCAAAGGTTGATCGGCGCCGGGGCCTGGCCGGCCCGGTCGAGCGTCCCTGAGTGCGTAGCCGCGCCCCGGCGGCGCCTCCCGCCGCTTGCCTGAGCCGGCCGGCGACCAAAACGCATGCATTCGCCGGCAGACTGAGCTGCTTTCTCGCGTTCTGGCGCGTTCGAGGCCAGAACGCATGCAAGCGCCGGCGCTGGCGACCGAGCGCATGCGTTTTGGCGCCCGGGAACAGCTCGGCGCCGACCATGTTGAAGCCGCCGTCACCCGGCGAACCCGGCGGCGCGACAAGGGCAGCGCCGCCGGGCGTGAACTCGAGTGCGGCCGTGTTTCCGCTGGAGTGCGCTAAGCCGGCGCGGGACCCAGCTCGCGCTCCTCGACCATCATCTCCTCTTCGGTGGCGGCGATCGCCTGCTGGAAATACCTGGTGGGCTGTGCATAACGCACTGCCATGTAGTAGATGCCGAGGCTGAAGACGGCGATTATCACCAGGTCCCACCAGAAGGGAATCGTCTGCTTGGCCAGCAGGACGACGCCGAAAGTCCAGCTGGACGGTGCCGTCGACTTCGACGGGAACTGGCCGAGGTAGGAGATGATCCCGAGACCGATCAGCCACGGCGGAATCCACGCCGCCGAGCGCCAGTTGAGGAGGAGCTTGTGCCCCCGTGGCGCCACCCACTGGTAGACGGCGAAGACGACGAAGCCGAAGATGATTATCAGATAGAGCCAGAAGATCGTGTTCCAGCCCGACCAGTAGACGACGCAGTTGGCGAAGATCAGCGATAAGGGAGCCAGCACCTTGAAGTACGGCAGCCGGTAGGGGCGCGGGCGGTCGGGATCGATGCGCCGCAACGCGCCGAGCGAGGCGGGCGCCATCGCGTACATCAGCACGGTTGCCGAGGTGACCAAGCTGACCAGGCCGGCCCAGCTGGGGAACGGGAGGAACATCAGCAGGCCGACCAGGAAGCAGAACACGATCGAGACCAGTGGCACGCCCCGCGAGCTGATTTGCCCGAGTCCTGGCGGGAGGTAGCCGTTGCGGCCCAAGCCATAGGAGAGGCGCGATGACGTTCCGATGTAGAGCAGCCCGGTCCCTCCGGGCGAGATCACAGCATCGATGTACAAGAGCGTGGCCAGCCATCCCAGTCCGGCCGAAGTCGCAAGCGTCGCGTACGGCCCGAAGTCGCCCTTGCCGATCGGGTGCTGCCACCCGTGGGCCACTTTCGAGGGCTCGATCGCACCGATGAAGGCGACCTCGAGCAGCAGGTAGATGATCGTCCCGATGATCATCGAGATGATCACGGCGCGGTGAATATCGCGCTGCGGATTTCGCGCTTCCCCCCCGACTTGAATCGCCTGCTCGAATCCTTGCAGGGCGAACACGACTCCGAGTGGGAGGGCGGCGAAGATGCCGTGGGCGCCGTCGGGCGCAAAGCCGCCGCCGGCACTGAAGTTGCCGCTGTGGAACCGGGCTATCAGCAGCGCGACGATCGTCAGCGTCGGGATCAGCAGCTTCCAGATCGTGGCGATGCTGTTGGTCTCCGCCAACCAGCGCACGCCCATGACATTGATGATCGTGAACAGGAGCATGAACGCGATGCCCACGAGGATTCCAGTTCCGGTCAGGGTCCCGTTGGTGTTGACGAACCCGGGATGCAGCGAGGTCGAGTCGAGGTAGCCGAGAGACGCTTCGACCTCGATCGGGGCGATAGTCACCGCCTGCACCCACGCCATCCAGGAGCCGGTGAAACCGCCGAGCGAGCCGAAGGCCAGGAACGGGAAGCGGGCCGTCCCGCCCGAGACCGGATAGCTGGAGCCGAGCTCCGCGTGCACCAGAGCCAGCACGGCGAGCATGACGCCGGCGATGATCCACGAGATGCTGGAAGCAGGACCGGCGCTTTCCGCCGCCGTGAGGGCGCCCAGCAGCCAGCCCGAACCGATGATCGAGCCCAGCGAGATCAGCAGCAGGCCCCGCAGCGTGACGTCGCGCTTGAGCCTGCCTGTCCCGAAGCTCTTCGCGTCGACGGCGGCTACCTCGGGTGTCGCAGCTTGCATCTTGGTCTCCTCCTCCTCGTGAGCGTTCGCCGCGGCGACTGCGGAGCGCGGAACGTACAGCCGGGGAGCGCGAGATTCAACCTGCGGGCGGCAGCGGCCAAGACGTGGTCGCGGGCTATCCCTCGGCGCCGCCGGCTAAACCCTCATCGCGCTCGCGCTCCGGGGTGCCGCGCTTACGCCAGTCCCGCGACCGTAGCCGGCCTGCAGATCGCCCCAGCGTTCGGAGGCGAGCGTCGATCTCTGCGCTTTCGAACATCACGTCGCTCAGATCGCCGGGGAGTTCGCGAGTGGCCAAACCCGCCGGCGCTCGCGAACGCTACGGCGATCCAAGGGAGGGTGACGGCACGTTTTGCCGCGCTCTATGCGACCGCCTCGCCCGGCGGCGCCGACAGCGCGCGCGCCCGCGCCGCCAGCTCGAGCGCCCGCCCCGCCGCGTCCCGCGGCGCCACTGCCGATTCGATCCCGTCGATTGGCCACGTGTTCAAGCCGACGACCGGGACTTGCGTCTTCAGCGCCAACGCCACCTCCGAGAGCGTCCCGTAGGCGCCGCCCACGGCCACCACGACATCCGCGGCCCGAACGATCAGCCCGTTTCTGAGCTCGCCCAGGCCGGTAGGGATTGCGACCGTCACCGCCTCGTTGGCGGCGTGGCGGTCGGCCCCGGGAAGGATTCCGACCGTGAGGCCGCCGGCGCTGCGCGCACCCCGGCACGCTGCCGCCATCACGCCGCCGTGCCCGCCGGTGACGACGATCGCCCCCGCCTCGGCGAGCAGGCGACCGACCGCCTCGGCCGCCTCTGCCTCCGCGGCGGATGCTTCACCCGGACCGACGACTGCGACGTACGGGGTGGCCGGCACCTCGGATCGGACTAATGGGCGACTACGTTGACGAGCTTGTCCGGCACGACGACCACCTTGACCACCTCGCGGCCGTCGAGATGCGACTGGACGCCGCGCGTGCCCAGACAAAGCCGCTCGAGCTCGTCCTGCGGTGCGCCGCTCGGCGCCGCCACCCGATCGCGCACCTTGCCGTTGACCTGGCAGACGAGCTGGAACGTGTCCGCCACGAGCATCGCCGGGTCGACGTCTGGCCATGGCTCCTCCCACACTCGTCGCCCGGTCAGACGCTCGTACACCTCTGATCCCAGGTGGGGCGCGAACGGGAACAGCAGCGACGCCACAGTCGCGGTGGCGAAGCGACGCGCTTCGACGTCGGCCCCGGGCAGGCGGTAGATCTCGTTGACCAGCTCCATCACTGCGGCGATTGCGGTGTTGAACGCGAAGCGTCCGGTCATGTCGTCGGTGACCTTCTCGATCGCCCAGTTGGCCTTGCGGACGAGCGTCAACGCGTCGCCGATCGGATCGATTGGTGCGCCGGCCGCCGAGGCGGAGCCACCCAGCTCCTGCCCCAGTCGCCACACCCTGGCCAGGAAGCGGTGGACGCCCTCAAGCGCGCTGTCCGACCAGGCTGCGTCCTGATCGGGAGGACCGATGAAGAGGATGTAGCAGCGCGCCGCGTCAGCGCCGAAACGTTCGACGATCGGCCTTGGCGCGACGACGTTCCCCTTCGAGCTCGACATCTTGTGGCCGTCGGCGCCCAGGATCATGCCCTGCGTAAACAGCGCCTGGAACGGCTCCTGGACGTCGAGGAAGTGCATGTCCGCGAGCGCTTTGACGAAGAAGCGCGCGTACATCAGGTGAAGGATCGCGTGCTCGACTCCGCCGATGTACTGATCGACGGGCATCCAGCTGGCCACGATGCGGCGGTCCCACGCCGCATCGTCGTTGCGGGCATCGCAATAGCGCAGGAAGTACCACGACGAGTCGACAAACGTGTCCATCGTGTCGGTCTCGCGCCGTGCCGGCCCACCGCAATCAGGACATCTGGTGTTGACCCAGCCCTCCGCCGTCGCCAACGGAGCGCGGCCCTGGGGCTGGTAGTCCTCGATGTCCGGCAGCTCGACCGGAAGCTGATGCTCCGGGACCGGCACGATGCCGCAGCGCTCGCAGTAGACCACGGGAATCGGGCAGCCCCAATAGCGCTGACGCGAGACGAGCCAATCCCGCAGGCGGAAGTTGACCGAAGCCTGACCGGTGCCCTCGCGGTCCAGCCAATCGACGATCGCGCTGTAGGCGTCGCGGTTGTTCATGCCGTCGAACTCGAGGCCGGAGTTGACCATCGGACCGTCGCCGGCGTAGGGCAGCGGGTCGTCTTCGCTGCCGATCACCCTACGGATCGGCAACTCGAAAGCCCGGGCGAACGCGTAGTCGCGTTCATCGTGCGCGGGCACAGCCATGATCGCCCCGGTCCCGTACTCCATCAGCACATAGTCGGCCACGAACATCGGGATCTCCTCGCCGTTGACCGGGTTGGTGACCGTGCGGCCGAGGGGAACGCCGGTCTTCGGCTTGTCGGCGGCACCCCGATCCTCGTAGGACTCGGTCAGAGAGCGGTTGACGTAGTCACGCGCCTCCTGCTCGTGCTCGCTCCCGGCGGCCAGCCTGAGGACGTCCGGGTGCTCGGGCGCCATCACGAAGAAAGTCGCGCCGAACAGCGTGTCCGGACGTGTGGTGAACACGGGATAGTCGATTCCCAGCTCCTGACAGCGGAACACGACCTCGGCCCCCTCGCTGCGCCCGATCCAGTTGCGCTGCATCGCCTTGACCTTCTCCGGCCATTCGATCGTCTCGAGGTCATCCAGCAGGCGCTCGGCGTAGTCGGTGATGCGAAAGAACCACTGTTCGAGCTGGCGCACCTCGACTTGGTGGCCACAGCGCTCGCAGTGGCCGTCGATCACCTGCTCGTTGGCGAGCACGGTCTGGTCGAACGGGCACCACTTGACCGCCGCCTCCTTGCGGTAGGCGAGGTCACGCTCGAGCAGCTTGAGGAAGATCCACTGCGTCCAGCGGTAGTAGCTCGGCTCGTGGGTGCCGAACTCCCGCGACCAGTCGATCGAGATGCCCCAGCGGTGAAACCAATGCCGGTATGCGTTGATCGACTCGTTGGTCGCCACCCGGGGGTGGATCCCAGTCTTGATCGCGTTGTTCTCCGCGGGCAGACCGAACGCGTCATACCCCATCGGATGTAGCACCCGCCGGCCGATCCGGCGCTGGAAGTGCGCGATTGCATCCCCGAGCGCGTAGTTCTTCAAGTGACCCACGTGCGGCTCGCCACTCGGGTACGGGAGCATCTCGAGCACGTAGGCCTTCTCGCCTGCCGCATAGGGGTCGTTCGACACCTCCCACGTGTGCTCGCGCGCCCACACCTCCTGCCATTTGGGCTCGATCTGGCTGGGGTCGTAGCGCTCGGCCATAGCTCTGCTTTGCAGGTTACTTCGGTCTTCTGGAGGGAGCCTGGTGATCGCTGGGCTGTAGCGGAGCCGCCGTCAGGGAGCTCGGGACTGCGGTGGTCTACTTGCGGCAATTGATCCCGTAGGCGGCGGCTCAGGCACGCGGCGTTCCGTCCGGACATGAATCGCGGTAGGGACCGCCCTTGCGGGCGGCCCCCCGCGCAGATCCCAGCGTGCGCGTTAGCGCACTGGGCTCCTGCCTTGGGTGTTGGCGGCGAAGCGCGCGTTGGGGAAGGGGTGCATGCGTTGGGGGGTTGGGAGCCAGCGGGCGCTGATCCGCCGCATCCGTGTCCAGGGCAGCCGGTGGCGTTGGCTGCGCCTGCGCAGAGCGCGCAGCCAGTGCCGGGTGACCTCGTTGTAGAAGCGGTTGAGCCGGTCGCTGTTGCCGGGCACGGCGTAGTAGGCGTAGTGGCCGCGAAGGACACTGGCCAGCCACCGGCCCTGCTCAGGGATCGAGTGGTGTCGGCGCCTGGTGAGCTCGTCCTTGACCTCGCGCAGCTTGCGCCGCATCCGTTTGGCGATCGTGATGCGCTTGAGCATGAACCGTCCGATCTTGGTCTTCGCGCAGCAGTGCGTGAAGCCCTGGAAGTCGAACGTCTCGGGCTTGCCCAGACCACGGCGCGCCCGGTCGCGGGCGGCGAACCGCCCGAACTGGATCAGCCGGGTCTTTTCGGGCGCTAGCTCCAAGCTGAACGTCGCGAGCCTGTCGCGAAGGTCGGCGAGGAATTGGCGGGCATCGTGTTCGCGTTCGAAGCCGACCAGGTAGTCGTCGGCATAGCGCACGATGATCATCTCGCCGTGCGCATGGCGTCCTCTCCACTGGTGGGCCCACAGGTCAAAGACGTAGTGCAGGTAGACGTTGGCGAGCAGCGGCGATGCCGATGCTCCCTGCGCCGTCCCACGCCCGGTCTGTGACCAGATCCCGTCCTCGATGACCCCGGCGGCCAACCATTTCTGGATCAGCCGCAGGACCCTCCGGTCTGCAATGCGGTGCTCGAGGAACTTCATCAGCCAGTCGTGATCGAGCTGGCCGAAGAAGTCGCGGATGTCCGCGTCGAGCACCCAGCTCACCTTCTTGCGATCGATCCCGAACGCCAGCGCGTCCAGCGCGTCATGCGCCGAGCGCCGGGGCCGGAATCCGTAGGAGAAGCCGAGGAAGTCCGTCTCATAGATGCCGTTGAGCACCTCCACGACGGCGCGCTGCAGGATCTTGTCCTCCAACGCCGCCACCCCCAACGGACGCGAACCGCCGTCCGGCTTGGGGATATACGCCCTTCTCGTCGGTCTCGCGCGATAGCTGCCACTCTGGACCCGGGCATGCAGGTCCTGGAGGTTGCCCTCCAGCTCCAGCCCGTACTCCTCCCACGTCACGTCATCGACCCCGGTCGCGGCCCTCGGGTTCAACGCCCGATAGGCCTCCCTGAGCCGGTCGACATCGACGTGGTGCAGCAGCGCGGTGAACCGTGCCTTCTTGTCCGTCCGCGCCTTCTGGCGCACGCGATCCAGCGCACTAGGCGCGCCTTGCCCGGCCCTGTGTCCGGGGCGCGTTTTGCTGGCCGCGTTTCCCTTGGCCGGCCTCCTTTCCTCCACCGCCTCCGCCACCAATAGACTGGCGTTGTTCGGCGACTTCGCAGGTACTACGAGGCCGTCTGACTTCTCGGGATCGTTCATCGAGGGATTACCGCCTCAGCGTTCCCCCCGCGGCCCGCCACCGGCTGCCATGCCACCCCGCGAACCACATGGGACGGGGCATCGACAACCCGCGCGGGCGACCACGAGATCTCCCCGTTCTCGCCCATGAAGCTTCCACGCATGCCTGGGTTCACTGACCGCGCGGGGCCCAACGGCAACTCGCGAATAACGCTGCCGCCAGTGTTGCCTTCCGCCTTCACAACAGCGTCGGCACCCCGAGACCATGGATTTCGCGGCTCAATAGCCCCGCCTACGTGTACCCCTGTCAACGCTTCGCCCCCGTCCTCACGGACGACGACGCATGACTCGGGGCCACCGTGGATCGCTACTCCTTCGATGTCGGGCTCCTTCCTCCCTAGCTTCATGTCGGTTTATCCGGGCGCTCTGCGAACATATGTTCTGTGGACACTCCGAACGTCAAGGGCAACGTTGCTGAACTCGAGATCGCGGCTGCGGCGGTGCGGCTCGGGATCCCCGTGCTGAAGCCGTTGAGCGAGCATGGGAGGTGCGACCTGGCACTCGAGATCGCAGGCAAGCTGTGGCGCGTCCAGTGCAAGTGGGCCGCCTGAGCAAGGACCGGGACGTCGTGAGCGTGAAGATCGGCGGCAGCCGGCGCTCGGCCGTTGGCTTTGTCCGAAGCACCTACTCGGCTCACGAGGTTGACTTGCTGGGCGTCTACTGCGCTGAACTCGACCAGTGCTTTCTCGTCCCGATCGGGGCGATCGCCGGCAAGTCCGAGGTGTCGCTGCGGTTGACGCCGCCCCGCAACCGCCAGGAGGCTTGTATTAACCTAGCCTGTGACTTCGACTTCGCCGGGGCTATAGCTCAGCTGGGAGAGCGCGTGAATGGCATTCACGAGGTCGCGGGTTCGAGCCCCGCTAGCTCCATTCTCGATGAACGAGGCGCGCAGCCGACCACGGTCGGCGCGGACGTGTTGCGCGGGCGCCTCGGCTATTGGATAGATCGCGTCGCTGCGGGCGAACTGGTCCTCGTCACGCGTCGCGGGAGGCCGCGCGTTCGGCTGAGCCCGGTCGCCGATCCACGCCTTGGCTAGCAACGCCGATCTGAAAGACCCCCGGATCGCTCCCGCGTCGCTACGGGTTTGGCCCTCCGGTATCCACGGCCACCGCACCCCGCCGGCGTGTCTGCCGCACTCTGCTTCGCGGACATGGACGCGTCTCCCTGGTTTGTCGTTGCGAGCCGCGACGAACGGGCCTGGGTACTGGTGCACTGGAGCGGATTGGGCGGCTGCGATCAGGTGCATTTCGATCCGGCAGGACCTCGTACTGACGTAAGCGGGTAGCGTCGCGCAGCGAGCGGTGAAACCATACGGTCGTGCCACCGACCATCTATGTCACCGGCCACCGCAACCCGGACACGGACTCGATCGCGGCAGCGATCGGCTACGCGGAGCTGAAGTCCCGGCTCGATCGCCGGCACGAGTACGTCCCGGTTCGGCTCGGCAAATGCAATCCGCAGACTGATTGGCTGCTGGAGCGAAGCGGCGCCCCGGAACCACGCTTGCTGCCTCACGTGCTGCTGCGCGCGTGCGACGTGATGCGCAGCGAGTTCACGGTTACTCGGGATGAGGAGCCGATCCGCGCCGCGGGCTTCGCGATGGCCCGCGCCGAGCTCGACCTGACGCCAACGGTGGACGAGAACGGAGCGCTGACCGGCGTGGTCACCGAACGGACGCTGGCGCGACGTTTCATTCGCGAGACCCGCCAGACGTCGACGCTGAAGGAGGCGCCGACATTGATCAGCGCCGTGTGCGACGTGCTCGAGGGAGAACTCGTCGCCGGCACTGACAAGCGGCTGGCGGGCCGAGTCTGGGTGCACTCGATGGACACAGGCGCTCGGAGTGGGATCGCGAAAGGCGACGTGGTGGTGGTCGGCGACCGCCCGGAGGCGCAGCGGCTGGCCTTAGAGCTCGGTGCCGCACTGCTCGTGATCTCCAACGATGCACGTCCCCCCGAGGATGTTCTCGCCTTCGCGCGCGAGCGCGACGCGGCCGTGATCGTCTCGCCGCTCGACAGCTACGTCTCGGGGCGCATGATCACCCTGGCGGCACCGTGCCGCGCGTACATGGAGAGCGACCCGCTCACGGTGACGGCCGAGGATCTGCTCGCTGATGTCGCCGAGCAGATTCGTGAGATCCACTACGGCGCGGCGGTAGTGATCGATGGCGAGCGCCGCCCAATCGGGCTGGTGACGCGGTCTGACCTGGTGGGCCCGACCCCTCGCCGCGTGCTGCTGGTCGACCACGCCGAGCAAGCGCAGAGCGTGCTAGGTGTCGATCAGGCCGAGATCGTCGAGATCCTCGACCACCACCACATCGGCTCGATCGAGACGCGGGTGCCGGTCACGGCGACGTTTGATCCGGTCGGCTCGACCGCCACGCTCGTAATCGAGCGCTTTCGGCAGAGCGGCATGGAGCCGAGTCACACGACCGCGGTGATGCTGCTCGGCGCGATCCTGTCCGACACCGTGATCCTTAATTCCCCCACGACAACCGAACGCGACCATGCGGTGGTCGAGTACCTCGAGCGGGTGCTCGCGTTGGATGCCTCGAAGCTCGGTCGCGAGATGTTCGAGGCGACGACCGATCTCTCGGAGGTAAGCGCGCAGGAGATCATCTCGCGGGACGCGAAGGAGTACGAGGTCAGCGGCGGGCACACGATCTGCATCGCTCAGATCGA
>JAFAZV010000244.1 GCA_019239445.1 Solirubrobacterales bacterium | reverse complement strand
GTCGTGGGCAGGATCTGCATCACGCCGCGCGCGTCGGCGCCCGAGACGAGCGCGTTGTTGAAGCCGCTCTCCTGCCAGCCGATTGCCTGGGCGAGCGACGGCGGCACCCCGTTGGCATTGGCGATCGAACCCACTTCCGAGCCGCTGACGCGTTCGGGTGTTGGGTAAGGAGGCGAATTCACGCCGACGGGCTGGGGCGTCGTGGTCGTCGCCGTGGACGCGACCGGCGCGCTCGAGGAGCTCGTCGTCGCGCCGCCGCCGGCGGAAAGCTGGAGCTTGACTCCAGAGCGAAGGATTCCGTTCGGGTCGAGTCCGTTGTTGGCGGCTAGCGCTGCCACCGACGTTCCGTAGCGGAGCGCCAGCGCGGAGAGCGTGTCGCCGGGCTGCACGACGTACCCGCCGCCACCGCCTGACTGGACGCTCCCGGCGGCGTCGTCGCCCGCCGGCTCGGCGGAGGAAACGCTGCCGCCGGTCGTGCTCGCGCCGGCCGTGGTCGCCGCGCCGGCCGCCGATCCGGCGCCACCCGACGCAACGCCGCTCGACGCAACGCCGCTTGAGACGCCCTGCGGCGGAATCTGCAGCGTCGCACCCGCGAGCAGGTGCGCGCTAGGGCTGAGGCCGTTGGCAGCGGCCAGCTGGCTGATGCTCAAGCCGTCAGCTGCGGCGATCGAATAAAGCGACTCGCCTGGCGCGATGTCGTGAGGCGTGTAGGCAACAGCCGCCGAAGGCAATGCAAGCATCAGCCCGGCGAGGAGGAAGAGGAGCAGCGTTCGCGTGTGCATGCCGGCAGTTTGCGCAGAGCCGGCCGTCGGCGAAAAGCGCTGCAATCCTCTTTTCAGGGTGCAAGAAACCGTTCACGCTCATGCGCTTGCGGCGGCGACGAGCGCTTCCCCCGGCAAGTTGAGCGACCCGTCGGGCCCAGCGAACGGGGCCACGCGCTCTCCGATTGCAGCCCGCGCGGACGCCCGATCGGCCTCGGACGAGTCCCGGTAGGCGGCGGCGAACATCACCGACAAGTCGAGTGTTTCGGCGATGTAGGCGTCGGTATCCGCGTATTCGCGCGCCACGGCGACGGTGTCGAGCGTGACGTCGAGGAAGCCGGCGCCGGCGAGCACGTCCGCCAACGCCCCGGGCTCCGATAGCGCGAACGGCCCGGGCGAGTCCGGGTCAGGCGGCTCGCTCAACCCGACGTCGATCAGCGCACGCCCCGCCACGGTCATCCACGGATTCTTGGCGGGGTCGTCCCAGACCGCCACCGCAGCCCGGCCTCCGGGCCGCAACACGCGCCGCATCTCACGCGCGGCCGCCTCCGGATCGAGGCTCAGCATCAAACCGAAGCGGCATAGGACGGCATCCACGCTCGCGGTCGGCAGGTCCAGCCACTCCAGCTCGAGCCGTTTGAATTCGACGTTCTCGATCCCGAGCCGCGCCGCCTGCGCGCGCGCCACCTCGAGCATCGCCTCAGTCCCGTCGCTGCAGATGAGCCTTCCGCCGGGCGCAAGAAGCTCGGCGGCCAGGAACCCCGTATCGCCAGGCCCGGCCGCCAGCTCGAGCACACGCTGCCCCGACTGCAGCCCGAGGTGCTCGATCATCCACAGCGAGACCGGCATCCCGCTCTCGCGCACGCGCTCGGCGCGTTTGGACCATCCCGCGGCGGCCCCTTCCCAGCGCTCGAGCATCTCAGCGCGTTGGTTCTCGACGTCTGGTTCGCTCACCGCGTGCGGTCCGCCAGCCGGCGCGTGATCTCGAGCAGCGCGGCGTCGATCTGCGTGGCCAGGCGCTGCTGGAAGATCGCCATCAACGCGGCGGATGCGATCGGCCGCAGCCGCTCCACCGCCTGCTCGATCTCCGGCCAGCGCTCGGGTGGCATCTGCGCCTGCGCAAACGGCTTCCACACCTCAGCCAGGAAAACCTGCACAAACGAGCGAGAGACGGAGTCGGAGTGGCGTTCGATCTCGCGCAGGACCTCGAGGGTGCTGCTCAGGGAAACCCCACGCTTCGTCACCTCCTCGGCGATTGCCAGAAGCGATGGCGTCGGGACCTGGTAGCGCCCGCGCCCGGCCGGCACCAGCACCCCGAGCTCCACCGCCTGCGCCAGCACGGCCGGCGCCTCCTCGGCGCTGACGCGGAAGCGCCGTCCGAGCTCGGCGGCGCTCAGCAGCTGCGGCGCCTCGCTCTCTATCGCGATCGCGTGCCGGAACGCGATAAGGCGCTCCGCCGTTCCCGGCGTGTCCTGCAGCAGGCGCTTGATCCCACTCAGGTTGAACCCCTGTTCCTGAAGCTCGCGGATCAGGCGCAGCTGGGCCAGGTGCTGGGGGCCGTAGTAGCCGATCCGCAGCCTCACAACCGGTGCCTCGAGCAGACCGCGCGCCTGGTGGGCGCGGATGTTGCGCACTGACATGCCTGACTGCGCCGCAAGCTGCTCGATCGTCAGCTGGTTCGGCGAATCAGCGGGCTCAAGCTGGCGCGCGGTCGACATCGTGCCTGAGTCAATCATCTAGCTGGCGCCGCAGCAGCTTGCCCGACGCGGTGCGCGGCAGCCGCTCGACAACGGTGATCGCCTTCGGCACCTTGAACGCGGCCAGGCGCGCCGCGCAGAAGGACCGCAGCGCCTGAGGCTCGACGTGAGCCCCGTCGCGCAGCACGACGCTCGCCACGACCGCCTCACCCCACTCAGGATCCACCCGCGCGTGGACGGCGGCGTCGCCCACGGCCGGATGCTCGAGCAGCACGGCCTCGACCTCGGCCGGAGCGACATTCTCTCCCCCGGTGATGATCGTGTCGGCTTTGCGCCCGATGATCGCCAAGCGCCCGCGATCGTCGACGCGGCCCAGGTCTCCGGTGTGAAGCCAGCCATCGGCCGCCAACGCGCCTGGGGCCACAACCGCGCCGCGGACGAGCACCTCGCCCTCCGCGGACAGGCGCACCTCCACGCCTGGAAGCGGCCAGCCGTGGGTGGCGATCTGCGAGCAGGCCTCGGTCATGCCGTAGGTTGGCGCTACCAAAACGCCCGCCACGCGTGCACGTTCGAGCAGTGCCGGCGCGATCGGTCCTCCGCCGAGCAGCGCCCAGCGCAACGTCGGCGGCCGATGCAGGCCCGCCTCGAGCAACCGGGCTAGCATCGTCGGCACCAACGACACCAGCGTTATCCGCTCGCGCTCGCTCATCAGCGCGGCCAGCACGGCGTCGGTATCGAAGCGCTCGTGCAGCACGACGGAGGTGGCATAGATCGCGCTGCGGATCAGGATCGACAGGCCGCCGACGTGTGCGAGCGGCATCGGGCAGAGCCAGCGCTCCCGGAGATCGAGGCCGAGCGCCACCGCGGAGCCGAGTGCGTTCGCGAGCCAGTTGCCGTAGGTCAGCGACACCGCCCGTGGCTCAGATGTGGTGCCCGAGGTGTACATCAGCGTCGCCGGCGCGTCGGGCGCCGGCGTGGCCGGCGCAGTCAATGGCGCGCCGTCGAGAAGGCCGTCGAGGACGAGTTGCGCGCAGCCGGCTCTCCGAGCGCGCTCTTCCGCGCCAAGGCGCAGATCGATCGGCACCGCGACGGCGCCGATCAAAAGGCAGGCGTGGAGGGCCGCGGCGAACTCTTCGCCTGGCGGCAGCTCGATCGCCACCCGTTCGCCGCCGCGCACGCCCCGCTCGCGCAGCGCCCCCGCTATCGCCCGCGCCCGCGCGGCGAGCGCGGCGTAGCTCAGCTCGCCGCTCGGGCCATGCAGCGCGGCTCGCTCGGGCGCGATCGCTGCGGCGCGCAGCAGCCAGGGCTCGATCGCGTACATCGAGCCCAGCGTAGGGGAGCGACGAGCCACGCTACGCTGGCCGCGATAACCAACCTGGGAGCCTTCTTTGTCAGTCAACTGGCAGCCTGCGGCCGAATACGAGGACATCCGCTACGAGCTCTCCGCGGGCGAGGACGCGGGTATTGCCAAGATCACGATCAACCGTCCTGAGGTGCGCAACGCGTTCCGCCCCGAGACGGTGGTGGAGCTCTCAGACGCCTTCACGCGAGCGCGGGAGGATCTCGGCGTCGGCGTCGTGATCCTCACCGGCGAGGGTCCGGACGCGTTCTGCTCAGGCGGCGATCAGCGCGTGCGGGGAACTCGCGGCGGCTACGTGAGCGGCGCCGATCCCGCCGCCGCCGGCGGCGGTCACGACACGGTGGGCCGTTTTCACGTCACCGATCTGCACGTGCAGATCCGGCGCATGCCCAAGCCGGTCGTGGCGATGGTCGCCGGCTACGCGGTCGGAGGCGGCCACGTCCTGCACGTGGTGTGCGATCTGACCATCGCAGCTGAGAACGCGCGCTTCGGCCAGACTGGACCCAAGGTCGGCTCGTTCGACGGCGGCTTCGGCGCCAGCGTCCTCTCCCGCCTGGTGGGGCCGAAGAAGGCCAAGGAGATCTGGTTTCTCTGCCGCCAGTATGACGCCCAGCAGGCGCTGCAGATGGGGCTCATCAACGCCGTCGTGCCGCTCGAGCGCCTCGAGGCGGAGACCGTCGCCTGGTGTCGCGAGATGCTCGCGCTTTCGCCTTTCGCGCTGCGGTTGCTCAAAGCGAGCTTTAACGCTGATGAGGACGGTCTGTCCGGGATCCAACAGCTGGCCCACGATGCCAACCTGCTCTTCTACATGAGTGAGGAGGCGCAGGAAGGCCGGCGGGCGTACATCGAGAAGCGCCGCCCCGACTTCTCGCAGTTCCCGCGCCGCGCGTGAGCGTGATGGAGCCGGTCTCCGCGCCGAGCGGCGTGCGCATCTGGTTCATGGCCGCGCGCATCCGGACGCTGCCGGCGGCGGTGGCGCCGGTGCTGGTGGGTACGGCGCTAGCCGGGTTCCTGCACGTGTTCCATCCGCTGCGCTTCATCGCGGCGCTGATCGGCGCGATCTTCATCCAGGTCGGCACCAACCTCTCGAACGACTACTCGGACGCCCGCCGGGGCGCCGACGCCGAGGACCGGCTGGGTCCGGTGCGCGTGACCGCTGGCGGCTTGGTGCCGCCCCAGCAAGTGCTCGTGGCCACCTACGTGTCCTTTGGCGTCGCCGTGCTCGCCGGGATCTACCTCGTTGCTGTTGCCGGCTGGCAGCTACTGCTCGTCGGCGCAGCCTCGATCCTGGCCGGCGTTCTCTATACCGGCGGGCCCCGCCCGTACGGCTACGAAGGATTGGGTGAGGCGTTCGTTTTCCTGTTCTTCGGGATCGTTGCCGTCGTCGGCTCGTTCTTCGTTCAGGTCGGGCACCTGCGCTGGGAGGCGTTCGCGCTGGCCGTGCCGGTCGGGCTGCTCGCGGCCGCGATTCTCGTCGTCAACAACTTCCGCGACGTCGACTCCGATCGGCGCGCCGGCAAGCGAACGCTCGCGGTCAGACTGGGGCGCGAGCGCACCCGCGCGATGTTCGCGACGATCGTCTACGGCGCCTACGTGCTTGCACCGGTGACCTGGCTATTCGGGCCGCTGAAGGCTTGGCTTCTGCTCTCATGGCTGACGCTGCCGCTCGCCGCCCCGGTCGTCCGCACGGTTCGCAACCGCATCGACGGCCCCTCGCTCAACGGTGCCCTGGCCCGGAGCGGGATGTTGCAGCTGGCGTTCTGCGCGCTGCTGTCGGCCGGCCTGCTGCTCAGCCGGTGAGGGTCAACATCAATTTTTTAAGGGCGCGCTTGCGCGCGCCTTGGGTTTCGTCGCGGGGCTCCGTGAACGCTGTGCCGTTGGTGACTCTACGTCTGCACGGCTCCGACGGCGTCGTCGGTGTCGGTGAGGCGAGCGCGCTCGGGCTTCCCGATGACGAGGTGCTGGTGGCGCTCGAGGACTGCCGCGAGGTGCTGGCCGACACGGACGGCGAGCCGCGCGCGGAGGTCCTGGCGGCGTGTGCCGATCTCGCCGTCCTGCCGCAAGCGGTCGCGGCCGTCGATCTCGCCCTGCACGACCTGGCCGCCCGGCGTGCCCGAGTGCCGGTGTGGCAGCTCCTGGGTGCGGAGGCGGCGGCGCCGGTGCTCGTGAATGCGACGAGCACGGCGGCGGACCGGGCGGGAGCCGCGGCCGCGGCTTCCGCGGCGCGCTCCGCCGGGTTTTGCTGCCTGAAGGTCAAGGTCGGGCTTGGCGACGATGCCGGCCGGCTGGCTGCGGTGCGCGCGGCCGCGGGGTCGGGGATGGCGATCCGCCTGGACGCGAACGGCGCGTGGTCGGTGCCCGAGGCGGTGGCCGCGCTGCGTGCGCTCGAGCCGGTGGGGATCGAGCTGTGTGAGGAACCCGTGTCCGGGCTGGATGCGCTTGCCACCGTTGCCGAGGAGACCGAGGCGACGATCGCTCTCGACGAAAGCGCCGCGCTGCCGGGCGCGCTGGACGCCCGCGCGTGCGATGCGGTATGTCTGAAGATCGCACGCTGCGGCGGGATCGCGGGCACGCTCGACGCGGCGCGCCGCGCGCGCACAGTCGGCTATCAGGTGTATCTCGCCTCGACGCTCGACGGACCGCTCGGGATCGCTGCCGCGCTGCACGTCGCGGCGGCGATCAGACCCGATATGCCCTGCGGTCTCGCAACTCTCCCGGCGTTCGCCGGGCGCCGCGACCCGCTCCCCGCGGTCGACGGGACGATACGAATCCCGGTCGGCGTCGGGCTAGGTGACGGGTTGACGGACTGGTACGGGTGACTGGGATCCTGATCGTTTCTTCAGCTATTCCGAAGGAACGATGCGTTCACCGCGCAATCGCCGCCGCGACCACCTCCGGCGCCTCGAGGTGCACGGCGTGCCCGGCCCCGGCGGCGACGATGACCTCGGCCGAGGTAATCCGCTGCGCCATCTCGTCGGCGATGGCCCGG
>JAFAZV010000166.1 GCA_019239445.1 Solirubrobacterales bacterium | reverse complement strand
GACGAGTGGGAGCAGGCCTCCCACGGCGGCGAGCTGACGGGCGCGGTCGTCGCCGGTCTGGTGGACCGAGGTCGCGTGAGCGAGTTGGGTGCCGTGTTGGCCGGCGGGGTGCGCGGGCGGCCTGACCGCGAAGCGGTCACCCTGTTCGACTCGACCGGGCTGGCGATCCAGGACCTGGCCGTCGCGCGTGCCGCCCTTGAGGCCTGGCGCGAGGGGCAGGTGAAGGCGCAGACGGTGCGCCTGTGAGCTCTGCGCTTAGAGCGGGATGTTGCCGTGCTTGCGCCGGGGCCCAGGCTCGCGCTTGGTCTGCAGCGTGTGCAGCGCGGTGATGATCTTGGGTCGCGTCTCGTGCGGCACGATCACGTCGTCGATGTAACCGCGCTCGGCGGCCGCGTACGGGTTGGCGAAGTGGGCCTTGTAGTCGTTGATCAGCTTCTGGCGTCGCGTATCGGGCGTGGGCGAGGACTGAATGTCGCGCCGGTAGATGATGTTGACGGCGCCTTCGGGACCCATCACGGCCACCTCAGCCGTGGGCCAGGCGAAGTTGAAGTCGGCCAGCATGTGCTTTGACGCCATCACGTCGTAGGCCCCGCCATAGGCCTTACGCGTGATGATCGTGATCTTCGGCACGGTGGCCTCGGTATAGGCGTAGAGCAGCTTCGCGCCGTGGCGGATGATGCCTCCCCACTCCTGTGCTGTGCCGGGGAGAAATCCCGGCACGTCGCAGAACGTGATCAGCGGGATGTTGAAGGCGTCGCAGGTGCGTACGAACCGTCCCGCTTTGCAGCTCGAGTCGATGTCGAGTACCCCGGCCAGCTGGCTTGGCTGGTTGCCGACGACGCCGACCGCGAAGCCGTCGAGGCGAGCGAAGCCACAGACGATGTTGCGCGCGTAATGCTCGTGAACCTCGAAGAACTCTCCGTCGTCGACGATCAGGCGGATCGCGTCCCGCATGTCGTAGGGCTTGTTGGGGTTATCCGGAACCACGTGATCGAGCTCCTCGTCGATCCGCAGCGGGTCGTCGGTGGGCGCGACCCGCGGGGGGATCTCGAGGTTGTTCTGCGGCAGGAACGAGAGGAGGTAGCGCGTGTCCTCGAGGCAGGCGTCCTCGTTCTCGGAGGCGAAGTGCGCGACCCCCGATTTCATGTTGTGACTCATCGCGCCGCCGAGCGACTCGAAGTCAACCTCCTCGCCGGTCACCGTCCTGATCACGTCGGGGCCGGTGATGAACATGTGGCTGGTCTCCTTGACCATGAAGATGAAGTCCGTCATCGCCGGGCTGTAGACCGCGCCCCCGGCGCAGGGGCCCATGATCAGGCTGATCTGCGGGATCACCCCGCTGCACTTCACGTTGCGGACGAACACATCGCCATAGGCGCCGAGTGACACGACGCCCTCCTGGATCCGCGCCCCGCCGGAGTCGTTGATCCCGATCACCGGGCAGCCGATCCGGGCCGCCAGGTCCATTACCTTGCACATCTTCTCGCCCATGACCTCGCCCAGCGACCCGCCGAACACGGTGAAGTCCTGGCTGAACACGCACACCCGCCGCCCCTCGATCGTGCCGTGCCCGGTGACCACGGCATCCCCGTAGGGGCGGTTCTTCTGCATGTCGAACTCGTAGGTGCGGTGGCGCACGAACGTGTCGAGCTCCTGGAAAGACCCCGGATCGAGTAGCTTCTCGACCCGCTCGCGCGCGGTGTATTTGCCTTTCTCGTGCTGCTTTGCGACCGCAGCTTGCGAGCCGGCGTGGATCGCCTCGTCGCGGATCTCCACGAGCTGGCCGAGCTTCTCCTCGTAAGTCTCGGGGGCCTTGTCGCGCATCGGGGGCGCGAGTGTACGGCCTGGCGAGGCTCAGCCGAGGGCTCGCCGTTCCCCGGCGGAAGCGCGGCAGCGCCGGCACAAGCCGGCGAGCGGGAAATGGTCGAAGCGCGGTTCGAAGCCAGTGGCGCGACCGATCGCCTCGCGGACGGCCCGCAGGTGCTCGTGAGGCAATGCCGCCACTGCGTGGCAGCCTTCGCAAACCAGGTAGTCGCGCGCCTGCGTCGCCGGCTCATAGCGACCTGGGCCATGTCCGAGATGAACATGGCGCACGAGGCCGAGCTGCTCGAGCGTCTCGAGGTTGCGGTAGACCGAGGCGAGATCCGAGCGCGGCAGCGCGCCGCCGAGCCCAGCCGCGATGTCCTCGGCGCTCACGGGACCGGCGGCCCGATACAACGCCTCGAGCACGAGGCGCCTCGCCGCCGAGACACGCAGCCCGCCCGCGCGGATCGCCTTCACGGCAGCTTCGGCGTTCTCGGCTGGCGCGCACCGTGGCGTGGTCACGTACGCAGCGGTCACGACGGGTGCTACGCGCGCGGCGCCGATTCGGATCACCGCGGTTTCAAGCGACCTGGGGCAACGCCCGGATCGTGAGAATCGTTCCAGCGAGGACGATCACCAAGGCCGACGCCGCCGGAACGACCAGCGCGACCCGTGGCGGCACGCTCAGCTTGCGGGTCACCCGTCCAGCGCTCACCACCGCGACGCCGAGCCCGGTCAGCGTCGTCGCGAGACCGAGGCTGAAGACGACGATCATCACCAGGCCGAGCCCGATCCGGTGCTGCGCGATCGCTGCCAGCAGCACGACCAGCGCCGAGGGACAGGGGAGCAGGCCGGCGGACGCCCCCATCGCGACGATGCTCTTCCTCGCCAGGTTGTCGTCGTGGTGATGGTGATGGTGGTGGTGCGCGCTCTTCACCCGTGAGCGCAGGACGCTCAGGCCGATCGTCACCACCAGCAGGCCCGAAACCAGGTTCAGCCATGGATACAACTGCTCGGGGAGCACGTACTGCGACAGCGCAAGCGTTACCAGGCCGAGCGCGAACACGCCGATCGTGTGCGTGATCGTGACCGTGGCGCCGAGGGCGACCGCGTCCCGCACCTGCCCGCGTGTGCCGATCAGGTAGGCGGCGACCATCGACTTGCCGTGGCCGGGAGACAGCGCGTGGATCGCGCCCCAGCCGAATGCCGCCAGCAGCAGGAACAGCAGCACGCCCTTACCCGCGGCAGCGTCGGCGAAGATCCCGGCGAATCCGTCTCCGGAGCGGTTGCGGGTGCTGGCGGATTGATCGACGTGACCGTTCGGCGCGATCAGCGTCCCGTCTCCGGGCTGGACGACCAGCGTGGCGTCGCGTTGATCGAGCGGACTCGAGAGCGCGTCCTGTGGATAGCTGCGCAGGCCGTGGGTGGGATCGCTCGAGGGCACGCTCGAGCGGACGGCGGTGCCGGATCCCGGCGCGGCAACGATGGCTTTCCAGCCGACGCGGTCAGGGAAGGTGCCATCCCGGATGCGGATCACCTCTCGTGGCGCTTTGACGAGCGAGGCCGTGAGCCACAGCTCGACGCGGGTCAGGGGAAGGCCGCCCTGCCCCGGCGGGTGCGTCAGGAGCGCCGCCGGGAGCAGCCGGACCGGAACGCCGCGCCCGTCGACGCTGAGCGATAGTCGTCGGCTGACCTCGGCGCGCTTGCGCGCAAGCACAAGGGTTTTGGGCAGATCGCGTTCCTGGAAGGTCGGGATCTCCGCCTGGTCGAGCACGTAGTGCAGATCGACGCGGTGCGCGGAAACCCGGACCGTGACCAGGTGGTTGATCGAGAAGTTCCCCAGCGGGTGCGCGCCGGCCGGAGCGGGCAAGGCACTGATCACCGCCACCACCCCCACCGCAAGCCCGATCAGGCGCCGGATGCTCATCGCAGCGCTTCGCGCGCCACGGGCGCGTACAGCGGTGAGAACTCGGGGTTGAGCGCGAGCGCACGACGCAGGTAGGTCTGGGCCTGCGCGCGGTGACCCGACGCCTTTGCCGCAATGCCGGCGTGGAGGAGGAAGTTCGGGTCAATAGAGCCGAGCTTCAGCGCCCGGCGCGCCCAACGCAGGCCGGCGGTCGCATGCCCGGCACGCGTCAGCGCCCAGCCCAGGGCATCCGCGGAGCGGACGCTCGGCGCCTGCGCCCACGCGCGGCGGGCCAGGAGCACCGCCCGAGCGGGACTGCCGTGGTTGGCCTCGAACAACGCCAGGTCAACATCTGTGTTGACGCCGTTGGCCCGGAGCAGGCGCTCTTCAGCGCCGATCAACGCGAGGTCCTCCCTCGCCGCCCGCGAACGGTGCGCCGCCAGCTCGGCTTCGCCCAAGCCGGTTATGTACTCGGGGAGGGGCAGCCGGCTGACCGCCACGCGGTAGTTATCGATCGCGGCTGTCAGATGACCGCTCGCGGCTTCGGTGCGCGCGAGCCCGGCGATCGCCGGCACGTAGCTCGGGAAGCTCAGCTCAGCCGTGCGGAAGGCACGCGAGGCGGCGGCGAGGTCTCCCCGGTCGAACTCGAGGTTGCCGAGCAGGGTCTGCACGTAGGCGAGGTTCTCGGGCGTGGCGCCGCCGGCGCTGACCGCGAGGCGCATGGCCTTGATGGCGCCCGTCAGGTCGCCATGGAGCTCGCGGAAGTAGGACACGCGGGCGTAGGAGGCGAGCGTCGGGCGTAGGTCGATCAGCTGCTGGAGTGTCCGGCCGGCGTCGTCGTAGCGCCCGAGCTCAACCTGCGCGTCGACGATGACGAAGTAGGGCTCGAGCGTCTGCGGCCCAAGGCGGCGCGCCTGCTCGCCGAGGGCGAGTCCGAGCCTGAACTGGTGGCGCGCCAGCGCCAGGGCGCCGAGTCCGGTCCTTGCGCCGATGTTGCTCGGGTTCTGCGCGAGCGCGGTGTCGAACAGCTTCTCGGCCTTGGGGTAATAGGTCGGGTCGCCAGTCTCGCGGACCTTCTGCAGATAGGCCTGCCCGAGGTTCGCGTAGGCATCGGCGCCACCGAGCCCGGCGCCGATGGCCGACTGCAGCTGCGCGATCCGCTCGTCCGTGGTGCGCGCCGGCGGCCCAGTCTCGAAGCCGTGTGTCGGCGCTACTGCGGAGTTCCCCGGCGCCGGATGACGGTTGACGAGCGTGAAGATCCCGAGCGCGGCCAGGAAAGCCGCCGCTACCGCGATCAGGGGACGAAGAGTGGGATGAGTGAAGGTCATAGCCGAGAGTTGCGGGAAGCGCCCGGGGGCGGCCTCAGGGCCGCCCCCTTCCGGCGCGGTCTAGAACAGGCCGTCCCTGGCCGTGGGCGGATGGGTCGGGTAGGTGCGCTTCAGCGAGGCGTCGAAGCCATCGTGAGGCGGCGCCACGTACGGGAACGCGCTCAGGAACGGAACGTCGTTCTGATCGACGCCGTCACCCAGCGGCAGATGCTTGCCGATCAGCTCGCCGCCGATGACGCGCAGCTCGATGTCGACGACGTCGTCACCGAGGCGGCGACCGTTCGGGAACCCGCCGAGGTCACCGCCGATCACGCCGAACCGACTGGCCTTCGCGGGAGGCGTCGGCGGCACGCCGAGGTTGATCTTCAGCGTGTCGGCGGGCACCGCGCGCGGCGAGATCCGCGTCTTGCCCGGGATGCCGGTCAGCAGGGCGGTGACGATGTCCGTCCGATCGGTCGTCTTGACGCCGAGTCCGAACAGTGCGTTCAGCAGCCGCGCCGGTTCGGGGTTCAGGACGTACTGGCCGTACAGCCCCGCGTCTCGGTCGGGCGTCGTGCGGTTGAACTGGTCCTTGTGGGCGAGCGGGATGATCAGCTCGTTGATCAGCGGATTGCCGAGGCGGCTGACCTGGACCTCTCCGCCGCCGCTGCGCCGCGGGCCGTGCGACGTGAGCACGGTCAGGCGCGGCCGCTCGGTTGTCGACCAGACGCCGATCACGGCGTTCTTTGCTCCCGGGCCGGAAACCGACCTGTGGTCCCGCGTGACCTGCGCCTCGGGCACCTGGAGCACGACCGAATGGACGTTGTAGCCCGCCAGGTCATCTTTGCCGCCTCCCTGGTTGCCGGTGCCGACGCGGAGGTTGATCCCGTCGAAGGTGGCGCCCAGGTCGACGAAGAACGGGTCGTCGCGCTGGCCGGCGAACACCTTGCCGCCACCGCGCAGTCGCCGAATCGCCTGCGCCGCGACGCTGTCGTAGTGGGGGAACGTCTTCGGCCCGACGTTGTTCGGCGCCACCGGGAGGTTGCGGCCGATCACCGTCGCCGACACCCGGCGACCGTTCCGGTAGCGCTCGCGCGTCACCGTGTAGGTCTGGTACACGTTCAGCTTGGGGTCCTGGATCGAGGTGACCCCGGGCGCCGCGTATAGGAACGTGTTGCCGTTCCGCACGTGGGTCTTGAAGCGGAAGCGGTAGCGGATCGCCGGCTTGCCGCTGCCGGTGTTGTCGATGTTTATGTAGTAGTCCGCGTTGTCATCGAAGCGGTAGAAGTTCGGGCCGCCCGCGGGATCTTCGAACGGGATCCAGTTGGCGACCACGGTCAGGTCGCTCGGCTTGTCGTTCGCCTTGAAGGCGTACACATCCGTGTTGTCGGCGGTCGGGTCCAGCGCGATGCTGGGTGCCTCCCGGTGACTCGAGCCGAGGCTCACGGACACGGCGACAGCCGCGGCGACCAACGCCGCCGCCAGCGCGAATAGCCGCGGAGCTCGTAAGAACAAGCGCATGGGCGCTCCTTCCGGTCAGGGGTTGCGGCGGTCCGTCGCTGTCCGGTGCCTCTGGTGGCGCCCCTAGGCGCGGTCGCCCTCTCTTATCGCCCCAGTTCGCGCCGCGGCAGCTAGCGGATCACAAAAACCCTGGAAATGCCGCAGTTCTGCGGCACCACTGCAACTGCGAGGGGATCGCAGCAAGCAAGCGGCGCAGACTTCGGAGATTTGGTTCGGACCCTCCGAACCGATTCTCCAATCCTGGCCGGGGCGGGGTCGGACCGGCTCGAGACTCGGGCGCGATCAGGCGCGCGAGAAAGGGCGGTGGTGGGCCTGCCCGAGGCTGTCGAGGGCCGCGATCAGCGCGGCCTCGGC
>JAFAZV010000426.1 GCA_019239445.1 Solirubrobacterales bacterium | reverse complement strand
GCGTTTCGCCGGCGCCCGCTTGCGCTCCGGTGGCGCCGGCTCGCGTTTCGCCGGCGCCCGCTTGCGCCCGGCCGCCGCCATGCGCAAGGGCGGTTTCGGCGGGGCGGTCCTGGCGCGCGGCGTGGCCGGAACGCCGCCCGGCGTGGCCGGGACGCCGCCCGGCGTGGCCGGGACGCCGCCCGGCGTGGCTGGCGAGGCACGCTTGTCGCTGCGGCGCTGCGGGCGCCGGCGCGGCAGCCCGCCGAGGACATCTGGGGGCGGTTGATCGCTCACCGGCTCACGCTCACCGGCTCACATCATGGCGCACGTTCGTGGCCCTCGGTCGGGGCGCCTGAAGCCGCCGCCGCGGTGAGGAGAATCCTTGAAACGTCGCGTGCGCCTGAACGTATACCTATTGGCGCTGGCGGTGGCGCGGGCTGCACGGTCGCATTGCCGCCGTGCGGCCAGAAGCAGGATCTTTGACTTCAAAAAGTATAGCGGCTAGACTTCACCTGCATGTTTAGATAGCGGGCGTGCGCCCTGGCGGCCTGCGCCGGTTGCCATCCTCTCTCATTCTCAGGCCGGCCGTGTCCAGGCGCCGGCGGGTACGACGGGAAACGGAATCAGATGTCAGTAGCGGACCTACAGGAACTCGAAGAGATCAAGGGCCTCGTCACCCGCGGCCAGCAGCTCGGTGTTCTCACCTACGCCGAGATCGCCGGCGCCGTCTCGGAGCTCGATCTCGACGAGGCGGACGTCGAGGAGCTGCACGGCTTCCTCGAGCGCGCTGAGATCGAGCTCGTCGAGGAGCTCGACCCGGCGCTGGCAGCTGCCGACCTCGAGCGCGCCCCGGACAAGCGCGGGCGGCGCAAGCCCAAGACAGCGCTGGATCTCAAGCCGGACATGACGACCGATTCCCTTCAGCTGTTCCTGAAGGACATCGGCAAGGTGCGGCTGCTCACAGCCCAGGAAGAGGTCGATCTCGCCAAGCGGATCGAACGCGGCGATCTCGACGCCAAGCAGAAGATGGTCGAGTCGAACCTTCGGCTCGTCGTCTCCATCGCCAAGAACTACCGCAACCAGGGCCTGCCGTTCCTGGACCTGATCCAGGAGGGAACGTTGGGGCTGGTGCGCGCGGCCGAGAAGTTCGACTACCGCAAGGGCTTCAAGTTCTCCACCTACGCCACGTGGTGGATCCGCCAGGCGATCGCTCGCGCGCTGGCCGACAAGGCGCGCACGATCCGCATCCCTGTGCACGTGGTCGAAAAGCTCAACAAGATCGGACGGGCCGAGCGCAAGCTGGTGACCGAGCTCGGGCGCGAACCGACCGCCGAGGAGATCGCCGAGGTCACGGGAATCGAACCTGAGGAGGTCGAGTCGATCAAGCGCTCGGCGCAGGCTCCGGTGTCGCTCGAGAAGCCGGTGGGCGACGAGGAGGAATCGGAATTCGGCCAGTTCATCGCCGACGAGCGGGCCGAGTCGCCCTACGAGCGGGCCGCCGAGATCCTCACCAAGGAGGCGCTCCGCGAGGCGCTCGAGAACCTCAGCTATCGCGAGCGTCGCGTGCTCGAGCTGCGCTACGGGCTCGGTGGCGAACATCCCCGCACGCTCGACGAGGTAGGTCGCACATTCAACGTGACGCGCGAACGGATCCGGCAGATCGAGAACCAGTCGCTGAAGAAGCTTCAGTCGCTCGCTGAGGCGCAGAAGCTGCGCGACGTAGCCTGATCGTTTGTAACTCGGAGGCGGGTCGTACGACGCCGCTTACGCGGGTCCCGTTGAGCGACCTCAGAGGTGCCGCCTGTCGTTGCCGTTCAACGGGGTGGCGGTTCACGCCGCCCCGTCTCGCCCGCTTGGCCGACAGCCCAATCCTGACGCGAGACCCGTGCGCCTGGGGGGCGGAACCGGAGATCCTCAGTTCCGGTTGAAGAGGAATAGGACTTGACAGGACGCGTTCTCATCACGGACACTCAAGTGAGGGTCGGGAACAGAATTCCCGGCGGAGTTGGGGAGTCGCCGCCGCTTGGCTGAGGAGGGTCGTCGGCATGAATTCACGCTTTCGGCTGGTCGCGCTGGTCGCGCTCGCACTAGTCCTGTCGCTCACGGCCGCCGGCATCGCGGTGGCCGCGCGTTCGTCGCAGCACCACGTCTTCCGCGGCAGGCGGTCGGTCCTCACTGCCGCTGAGATCCGCAGGCTGTCAGCGGGCGCGACGCACCACTCGATCATCGTCTTCAAGAACCAGCTGTCGAATCTGCCCGCTCGACCCGGCCGGTCCGCGCGGGCGCGCGCGAGCGCGGCCAGCTCCTCACAGGCGCCTGTCCGCGCCGAGCTGGCGGCGGTTCACGCGACGCACGTCCAGGGTTTCCAGCTGATCAACGCGGTCGCGGCCACGATCTCGTCGGCCGAGATCAACCGGCTTAAGGCCAACCCCGCCGTCCAGGCCGTTGTGCCGGACACGTTCCGGCACTTCGCGCCGCTGGGGAGCGGCCCCGGTCCGGCGCTGCCCGCCGGGCCAAACGCCGCGACCACGCAGCAGATCTGCCCGAGCAACCCGGCCCAGCCCCTGATCGAGCCCGAGGCGAGAACCGTGATGAACGTCGACGCGGCAGAGCAGATCGCGGACGGGACCGGCGTCAAGGTCGGCATCATCGCCGACGGCATCGACCCGAACAACCCCGATCTCATCCGCGCCGACGGCCAGCACGTGATCTTCGACTACGAGGACTTCAGCGGCTTCGGCCCCGGTGCACCCACCGACGGACGCGAGGCCTTTCTCGACGCGGGGACGATCGCGTCGCAGGCCAACCAGACGTACGACCTCTCGGGTTTCGTCAACCCGGCTCATCCGCTGCCGCCGGGCTGCAACATCAAGATCAAGGGCATCGCGCCCGGCGCGAGCCTGGCCGTGCTGAACGTGCAGGGCAGCAATGCCGGCTTCTTCAACTCGCAGATCATCCAGGCCATCCAGTGGGCGGTCATCCACGATCGCGTGAACGTCCTGAACGAGTCGTTCGGTGGAAACCCGATCCCGAACACCGAGGATGACCCGGCGGCGCTAGCGGATCAGGCTGCGGTGGCCGCGGGCGTCACGGTCGTGGCGAGCAGTGGGGACGCGGGTCCGTTCAACAACATCGGCTCTCCCGCTACCACGTCGGGCGTGATCGCCGCGGGCGGAACGACCACCTACCGGGTCTACCGACAGACCACGAGGTACGGCACGAACCTCGTGCCCGGCGGCTGGGAAGACAACAACATCACCGCGCTCAGCTCCGCGGGCACGACCGAGTTCAACCCGGCCACGGTGAACGTGGTCGCTCCCGGGGACCGGGGCTGGTCGCTGTGCAGCAGCAACACCGCGGTTTTTCGGAACTGCGCCGACATCGACCACGGGTCGAACCCGCCGCCGATCTGGGCGGCCGGGGGCACCAGCGCCTCCGCGCCCGAGACCTCCGGCACGGCGGCGCTGGTCATCCAGGCCTACGCCAAGACGCACCGCGGGAGGATGCCGTCGCCGTCCCTGGTCAAGCAAATCATCGTGAGCACGGCGACCGATCTCGGCGCGCCCGCCGATCACCAGGGCGCCGGGCTCGTCAACACGCTCAAGGCCGTCCAGCTCGCCGA
>JAFAZV010000414.1 GCA_019239445.1 Solirubrobacterales bacterium | reverse complement strand
ACGGAGTTGTTCCGCGAGGACGCCACGTTCCGAAGTCCGGTCCTATTCAAGCCCTATGTTGGCCGCGCCCGCGTCGTCAAGGTCCTCCGCGCCGCCGAGCGCGTGCTCGCCATCCCGGCCGAGTTCCGCTACGTCCACCAACTGGAGGATCTAACTGATCGAGTTGCCATGCTCGAGTTTGAAACCGTGGTGGACGAAAAACAGGTGGAAGGGATCGACAAGCTCACTTTCGACGATGACGGATTGATCGCTGAGCTCAAGGTCTTGATCCGCCCCGCGTCAGCACTCCAGGTGGTCGCCGCGAGGATGGCCGAGGAGCTTCAGAAGGTCGGGCTAACCGTTCCGGCCTGACCTGTGGGAATGTCCTCACGTCCGGGTAGGTACGCTGAATGGACACGGCGACGGCGGCCGCTAGTGAGCCGCGGGAGGGTCTGCGAAGCGAGCTGAGCCTGGTCGACGCTGCCGCCTTCTCGGTGGGCTTGATCGGGCCCGTCGGCGCCATCGGGCTCCTGGGAACCGGCGCAGCGGTGATCATTGGCCGAGCCGTCACGTTGTCGTTCGTGTTCGCCGTGCTCGGCGTCGCACTGGTCGCGTATTGCTTCATCAGGCTCTCGCAGCACATTTCTCACGCCGGGTCGGTCTACGCGCTGGTCGGGGTCACGCTGGGCCCGCGGGTCGGCTTCCTCGCCGGGTGGGCGCTGATGGGCGCGTACATCGCCATCGGCTGTGGCTCGACCATTGAGATGGGGCTCTTCGGCGGCCAGTTCCTGCGTGACACCGGCATCCTCGACACCCAACGGTGGTGGTGGATCGCGTTGATCGGGCTCGCAGGCGTCAGCGCGCTCGCGTACGCCGAGATCCGGATCATCACAAGAGCCCTGCTCACATCGGAGGTGATCGGCGCCGTCCTGGTCACAATTCTGAGCATCGTCATCCTGGGCACGGTGATCTTCAGCCACGGCCCGGGCGGCCAGACGTTCACGATCAACTTCTTGTCGCTGCCGCCCGGCAGCGGCGTGGGGACGGTGGCCAAGGCGGCGGTGTACGGCTTCCTGGCTTTCGCCGGGTTCGAAGGCGCCGCAGCGCTCGGCGAGGAGACAACCGAGCCGAAGACGCAGATCCCCCGCGCGATCAAGACCGCCGTGATCGTCGTCGGCAGTTTCTATCTGCTCACCGCAGCAGCTCAATCCCTCGGGTACGGCGCCACCGGGGCCGGAGCCAAGGCCTACGCGAACGGTCTTCCGTTCTCGGATCTCGGGAGCGGCTACATCGGCAAGTGGTACGGCGACGTGCTCGACCTGATGGCGATCATCAGCCTGTTCGCGATCTCGCTCGGCGTAGCCAGTGGCGCCGCACGGATCATGTACGCGCAGGCACGGGACGGAACCGGCCAGCGAACTGGTCTCGCCGGGCTGTCAAAGCGCGGCGCTCCCGGTGCAGCGCTCGGCGTGGTGCTGATCATCTTCCTCTGCGCCTTGATCGGGCAGGAGCTCGCCGGCTCCTCTGTGATCCACGCGACGTTCTATCCGCTGCAGATCGGCACCGTACTGATTCTCGTCGCTTACGTGTTGGCGACGGTTGGGGCGATCTACTTCCTCTTCTTCAAAGGGGAGCCAAAGGCGCCGAGGTGGCAGGTTGTGATCCCGGCGCTCGGCGGCGCGTTCGTCTGCTACACGATCTATCGCAACGTCTTTGTGGGCCAAGAGGGAACCTACGCCCACCTGCCCTACATCGAGGGGGTCTACCTGCTCGTGGGGCTGCTGTTCGTGTCAGTCGCGCCGGGGCTCGCCGGCCGCGTGCGCGCTGGGTTAGCGGCCGGATCGGTTCCATGATCCGCGTCGCCTGCCAGCAGCTTGCGCCTGCGTTTGGCGATCTCGAGACCAACCGGCGGCTGACCGTGGCTGCGATCCGGGAAGCCGGCGACAGCGGCGCGGACGTCGTCGTGCTCCCCGAGTTGATCACCTCGGGCTATGTCTTCGAGTCGCCGCAGGAGGCAGCCGAGCTCGCTATCGGACGAGACGATCAGATCCTCGGCGACTGGGCCGCCGAGGCCGCCCGTTTCGATCTCGTCATCGCCGGCGGATTCTGCGAGCGCGGCGAGGACGGCCGCACCTACAACAGCGCGGCGATCCTCGACGCCGGCGGTCTGCGGGCGGTGTATCGAAAGCTTCACCTCTGGGACCGCGAGAAGCGAGTCTTCGCTCGGGGTTCCGCGCCTCCGCCCGTGCTCGACACGCGCGTGGGGCGCTTGGCGGTGATCATCTGCTACGACCTCGAGTTCCCCGAGCTCACGCGAGCCGTCGCATTGGCAGGCACCCAGCTGCTGCTGGTACCCACAAATTGGCCGCTCGTGCCGCGACCTCCGGGAGAGCACCCACCCGAGGCGATGATCGGCATGGCGGCGGCGCGGGTCAACCGCATGGCGATCGCCTGCGCGGACCGGCTCGGGACCGAGCGCGGGCAGGAGTGGACCGGCGGCACGTCGATCATCGGCGTGGACGGCTGGGTGGCCGCCGAGTCACGCCAACCCGGGATGGTGGTGGCCGAGATCGACCTCGACGCGGCGCTCGACAAGCGCCTGACCGAGGGGGCGGACGCGTTCGGTGACCGTCGGCCGGAGCTCTACGCTGCCGTGGCGCGCGCCGAGGCGCCGGCCGGCGTTTAGCCTCGCGGCCCCAAAACTGCGGCTATCGCCGCTGCGTGGGCGGTTCAGCGTCCTAGGCTAATTTGATCGACGAGCCTCTCTACCTGAAGTCACCGGCCGCTGCCGTCGCCACTGGACCCGATCCCGCTGTCGTCCAGCGCGTTTCGGAGATGCTCCTCACGATCGACCGCGACGGCCTCGACGCCGTCCGTCGTTACTCGCGCGAGCTCGACGACTGGGATCCGCCGTCCTTCGAAGTGAGCTCGGCGCAGATCGCCGAAGCGAGCGACTCCCTCCCCGACGGGCTGAAGGAGAGCATCGAGTTCGCGCAGGCGCAGATCCGCAACTTCGCCCAGCTGCAACGCGAGGCGCTGACCGATTTCGAGGCCGAGACCCTTCCGGGCGTGTTCCTCGGTCAGCGGCAGGTCGCGGTCGGTTCCGTCGGCGCGTATTGCCCCAGCGGCCGCGTCCCGATGCTCGCGTGCGCATTCATGACCGTCCTCGTGGCGAAGACCGCTGGGGTCGAGACGGTGCTTGCCTGCACACCTCCGCGCCAGGGTCAACTGCACGCGCCGACGCTCCACGCGATCGCCACCTCGGGAGCCGATCGGATCTTTGCCATCGGGGGCGTCCAGGCTCTCGCCGCGATGGCCTTCGGGTTGCTAGGCGATCGCCCCGAACCCGTCGACATGATCGTCGGACCTGGCAACGCGTTTGTGGCCGAGGCCAAACGCCAGCTCTTCGGGCGCGTCGGCATCGACCTGCTGGCCGGCCCGTCGGAGGTCGCGGTCATCGCCGACGACTTCGCCGATCCAGAGCTGGTCGCCGCCGACCTGCTCGCCCAGACCGAGCACGGCCCCACCTCGCCCGCGGTTCTCATCACCACCTCATCCACCGTCGGCCACAGCGTGATCGCCGAGGTTGCACGTCAACTCGACGCGCTCGACCAACGGGCTCCCGGCGCCGCCGCGACGCCGCGGAAGGCCTGGCACGACCACGGAACCGTGGCCGTGGTGGCCGACCGAGAGCAAGCCGCAGCTCTGTCCGACGAGTTCGCCTTCGAGCACCTCGAGGTGCAAACCCGCGAAGACGCCTGGTACCTAGAGCGGCTGCGCAACTACGGCTCGCTCTTCCTCGGCGCTCGGGCCACGGTGGCGTTCTCGGATAAGGCCATTGGCACGAACCACACCCTGCCCACCGGGCAGGCGGCCCGCTACACGGGCGGCCTGTCGGTGGCCAAGTTCCTCAAGACCCTCACCTATCAGCGGATCGAGACGGACGCCGGCGTCGGGCTCATCGCGCCGCATGTCGAAGAGATCGCACACGCCGATCTGATGCCCGCACACGCGGCGACCGCCACCAAGCGCCTCGAGCGACTGTCTCGCTCGACGCTCAGCGGGCCGTAGATCCGCCGAACAGCACCGTCAGCGCACGCGCTGCTCTTGCCCAGTCCAGAACGCCTCTTTGAGCAAGTTCTTGCGTACTTTCCCGGCGCCGGACTTGGGCAGAGGCTCCTGGCGCACCTCGATCTTGCGAGGGATCTTGTAGCCGGCGATACGCCGCCGAACATGCGCTATCAGCTCCTCCGCGCGCACGTCACTTCCGTCGTCGACCACCACCACCGCGTACACCGCCTCGCCCCAGTGGGGGTCGGGAACCCCGAACACGGCCGCCTCGCGCACGGCCTCGTGTTCGGCCAACGCGAGCTCGACTTCGACCGAGTAAACGTTCTCGCCGCCGCTGATGATCATGTCCTTGAGCCGGTCCACAAGGTAGAGGTAGCCGTCCTCGGCCATATAGGCCGCGTCGCCGGTTCGGTACCAATCGTCGACCAAGGCGGTCTGCGTTTCCTGCGGACGCTTCCAGTAACCGAGCATCACGTTGGGCCCACGCACCCAGATCTCGCCCACCTCGCCTGGGGACAACGCCTCGCCGGCGAGGCCCCGGACGTCGGCTTGGACGCCCACCACCGGAGCGCCGACCGAACGCAGCCGCTTCACGTAGCCGGGCTCTCCGGCGAAGCCGAGGCGGTGATCCTCGGCGCTAGCGCAGCTCACGGTCGGTGCAGCCTCCGTCATGCCGTAGAACTGAACGACGTCGCAGTCGAAGCGTTCGAGCACGCGGCGCTGCAGCGCCGGCACGATCGGTGACGCGGCGTACTGGATGTGACGCAGCGACTCCAGCCGGCGCTCGGGCCCGGCGTCGAGTTGCTCGAGCAGCGTGGCCAGCATCGTCGGCACGAGCACCGTGTGAGTGATCGCCTCGCGCTCGATCGTGCCCAGCACAGCCCCGCCGTCAAAGCGCGGGAGGATCACCTGACGCGCACCGGTCCAGGTGCAGGCGAACACGTTCGCCGTACCCGCGACATGGAACATCGGGCAGACGTGGAGCCAGCGATCGGAAGGCTGGTGCCCGGTTGCGATCAGGTTATGGCGGGCGTTGGCGAGCAGGTTCTCGTGGCTGAGCATCACGCCCTTAGGTGCCCCTGTGGTTCCGCCCGTGTAACAGATCGCCGC
>JAFAZV010000393.1 GCA_019239445.1 Solirubrobacterales bacterium | reverse complement strand
CGCATCAGTCCGGCGGCGTGACGCAGGAGGGTCGACTTGCCGGCGCCGTTACGTCCCATCAGCGCGACGCGCTCGCCGGCGGTGATGGTCAGGCTGGCGCCGCGCAGAATCGCGGGACCCTGCGCGAGTTCGTGCCACACGCCGCGGAGGTCGAGCAGCGGCGCAGGCTGGGGCTTCGGGCGCACGCGCGGCGGCGGCGGCTCCGGGGTGCCGGCTTCGGGCAGCCGGTCGCGCTCGCGCAGGGCGGCTCGTGCGCGCTTGACTCCGGCCGCGGGCGGCAGCCCAGCGCCGCGCAGCAGGCGCGCGCCGGGAGTCTCTAGGGCTGGGGCGCAGGCAGCGGCCCAGGCGAGGAACGCGTCGGGCGCGCCGTCGAAGTCGATCCGCCCGTCGTCCATCGCCAGCACGCGGTCGGCGGCGGGCAGACAGCGTTCGAGCCGGTGCTCGGCCAGGAGCACGGTGAGCTCGAAGTCCTCGTTCAGCCGGCGCAGCAGGCCGATCAGCTCATCGCCAGCCACAGGGTCGAGCTGCGAGGTCGGCTCGTCGAGCACGACCAGCTGCGGGCGTCCCGCGAGGGCCGCACCGAGCGCCACCCGCTGCAGCTCACCGCCCGAGAGCTCGGCCGCGGGCCGCTCGAGCAGCTCGGCAATACCCAGCGCGAGCGCGACCTCCTCGACCGCCCGGCTGACGGCCGCCGGCGACTCGCCGCGGTTCTCGAGCCCGAACGCGAGCTCGGCGCGAACCGTGCCCATCACGATCTGCGTCTCGGGGTCCTGGAACAGCGTGCCGACGGCGCTCGCGAGCTCACCCGGCCCATGCTCGCGCGTGTCCATCCCCGCCACCTCCGCCCGGCCCGCGAACGTGCCGCCGTGGAAGTGCGGGACGAGCCCGCTGAGCACCCGCAGCAGGGTCGACTTGCCCGAGCCGGTGGCGCCGGCCAGCACCACGAGCTCGCCAGGCTCGAGCTCGAGGCTGACGTCATCGAGCGCCGGGCGCTCGTCGCGGCCTGGATAGCTGTAGGAGACGCGCGTGAGCTCGACGAGGCTCACCGAGCGATCCCCCGGCGGTCGAGGAATGGGACCAGGGCCAGCGCGAGGATGGCACCGGCTACTCCGAGCGCGCCCACCGTGAGCGGCGCCTGGAGCGCCGGGTAGGCATGGAACGGGGCGAGGCCAGCGAGTCGCGCCGTGACTGAGAGCGCGACGAGGCCGAGCGCGGAGGCGGCGAAGGCGAGGTCGTGGCGACTGTACGGGCGTCGAGCGATTGGGGGCTTGCGGGCAGCGCCGTAGCCGCGCACCTCGAGCGCGGCAGCGACGTCGAGAGCACGGTCGAGCGTGCCGGCGCTGATCGCACGCATCAGCGCCAGGCGCGACGGGGGCGGACCGGGGCGACAGCGCTGGGCGTCGGCGAAGCGACGCGCGTCGCGGGCCAGCACCGGGACCATGCGCGTGGCCAGCGTGGCGGTGAGCGCGGAGCGAAACGAGAGGCGGCGAAACAGCCGCAGCACCTCGTCGGGGTCGACGGCGGCCGTGTACAGCGTCGCGCACAGGATCAGCGCCAGCGCTCGCAGGCCGAGGATCGCGCCGTAGGCCGTCGCCTCGAGCGTGATGTCGGTATGCCCGAGCAGCGGTAGGTCGCCGAGGCGCACGATCACGGTGAGCCCGTCGCGGGTGACGAGCGCGTTGACCGCGACGATCAGCAGCGCCAGCGGCAGCGCCAGCTTGAGCGCGCGGCGGAGCTCGGGGAGGACCCGCGCGCCGGCGCCGGCGCCTACGAGCGCGACGAGAATCGCGCCGAGCACGACCGGGTTGTCATACAGCAGCGCCGCCAGTCCCAGCGCCGCGCAGTAGCCACAGCCGGCGCCGGCGCGAGCCGCGTGCAGGGGGCTCGGTCGCCGGCGGTAGCTCATCGGCGCGCGGGCCCCCCCTGCACGGGCACCGGGATGTCGCCGCCGCTCGGGGTCGTGACGAGCGCGAAGTGGTTGTGCAGGCGCGCCGGGGTCAGCGCGGCAGCGGCGGCCCGCACGCCGGCGGCATCGGTCCCCGTGATCAGCCACACGGGGGCCGAGACGTTGTCGCGCGTGGCGGCAACGAGGCCGGCGTGGTCATGCAGCGTGCGGGTGACGTTGCCCTGGGGGTCGAGCAGGTCGAGTTGTCCCGAGGGGTCGAAGCGGGCGTAGACGCCGCTGCGACCAGGTCCCTTCTCGATCAGCGCTGTCGCGATCACGCCGCGCAGCTCGGCCCACGTGCCGACGAGGACGCCGAGCGAGCTCGTGCCCGAGCCGGTTCCGAGCAGCTGGCTCGCGGCCGGAACCCCGACCGCGTGCAGCGCCGCGGCGACCTGCGTGCAGGCCTGCGAGACGTCGGGCGCGCACTGCAGCGCGGTCGGCAGGCGCCTTCCGCCGAGCCCGTGCACGAACGGCTCCGGGAACGAGCCGACGACGGCCGGGATCGTGTTCGTCACGGTCCAGTCGTGGAGGTCCCACCAGATGCGATCGCCCTTGTGCAGCGCGGTGGTGCCGGCGCCCTGAGCGGCTTCGACGCCGTTGACGTAGTAGAACCAGTCGTGGCGGCCCGAGTCGCCGGAGA
>JAFAZV010000220.1 GCA_019239445.1 Solirubrobacterales bacterium | reverse complement strand
GAGCTGATCGACGTGGCACGGCTGCGCAAGGCGGATCCGCTGGTGCCGCGCCAGCGGATCTACGGCGTTCAGGAGCGAGTCGATCGACGCGGCGAAGTCGTTGTTCCACTCCGCGTCGAGCGGCTCGACGAACTTGGCCGGCGCCTGGCGGCCGAGGGCATCGAAGCGGTTGCAATAAGCCTGCTGTGGTCGTTCGTAAGTCCGGTGCACGAGCGCCTGCTGCGGGAGTGGCTGTCTGGGCGGGTCAGCAACGGCGACGGTCCGTTCGTGACGCTCTCGAGCGACCTCGCGCCGGTAATCCGCGAGTACGAGCGGACGTCCACGACGGTGTTGAACGCGTACCTGACCCCGCCGGTCCACCGTTACCTGGGCAACATGCGCGCTGGCCTGCTGGAGCGCGGCCTGCGGGGCGCGATCGCCGTAATGCATTCTTCAGGCGGCGTGTCGTCAATCGAGGAGGCGAGCGTCCGAGGCGTCTCGCTGCTCTCCTCCGGTCCTGCCGGCGGCCTACTCGGCACCCGCGCATTGGCGGCACGCCTAGGGCTTGATCCGGTGCTTGCCACCGACGTTGGCGGGACCAGCTTCGACGTCGGGCTCGTCATCGACAGTGAGCCGGCGTACGCCGAGATGCCGATCTACGCAAAGTACCCAGTGGCGCTGCCGACGATCGACGTGCCCTCGATCGGAGCCGGTGGTGGGTCGATCGGCTGGGTCGAACCGGAGACGGGCATCCTCCGCGTGGGGCCGCAGAGTGCGGGAGCACGGCCGGGGCCAGCCTGCTACGGCCTCGGCGGCACCGAGCCGACGGTCACCGATGCAAACGTCGTCCTCGGGCGCATCAATCCCGACAACTTTCTCGGCGGGCAGATGAGGCTCGACGCCGCCCGCGCACATACGGCTATGTTCCTCATCGCCGAGCCGCTGGGGATGACGGTCGAGGAGGCGGCGCTCGCGATGGTCGACATCGTCGACGCGCAGTTGACTGATCTGATCCGCCGAGTCACTGTCGAGCGGGGAATGGATCCGGCGGCGTTTGCCGTGTTCGGGTATGGCGGCGCGGCGGGACTCCACGTGGACTCCTACTCGAGTCGGCTCGGCTGCCGCGAGGTCGTGATCCCACACGCCGCGTCCGTCTTCTCCGCCTTCGGCATCGGCTCGAGCGACGCCAAACGTGTGGAGATGCTGTCTGAGCCGATGGCGGCGCCGTTCGAGCTCGAGCGATGGCGGCGAAACTTCGAAGCGCTGGACGAACGGATACGCGTCGACTTCGAGGCCGAGCATCTCCCCGCGGAAGACTTGCGCACGACCTGGTTCGTCGAACTCCAGTTCCGCGGCCAGGTCCACACGGTGCGCGTGCCGGTGCAGTCCGCCGACCTCGACGCCCAAGACGGCGGAGAGTCCATCATCGACCGCTTCGCAACGCTCTACGAGGCCCGGTACGGAGCCGGCACGGCGTACCGCAAGGCGGGAGTAGAGGCGATGACGTTCGCGGTCGAGGGCATCGCACGCCTCCCGGTCCCGGAGCTCGAGTGGGTCGAACCGAACGGGGCCGGCGTCCCGAGCCCGATCGGTGCGCGCCCGATGCACCTGGGAGACGGCTGCGCCGAGGAGGTCGCGGTATACGCCGCGCCGGACCTCCTCCCCGGTCATTCGCTCGATGGGCCTCTGCTGGTGGAGGCGGAGGACACTACGGTCCTGGTCCGTGCGGGCCACCGCCTGTGGATCGATGGCCTGCAGAACCTGCGGATTGATCTCGACCCCGGAGCTGCGATCGGATGAACGGCCCGGATCGTCAAGTTCGGCTCGGGATCGCGCTCGCGCCGGAGAGCCCGGTGCGGGAGCTAGTCGCCGTCGCCGCGGAGGCCGAGAGCTTGGGCTGCGACACCGTCTGGGTGAACGACGACCGCCTGCAGAAGGACGTGTTCACCGTATCGGCGGCGATCAGCGCGTCGACCCGGAGGATCCGTCTCGGTCCCGGCGTGACCAATCCCTGGAGCCGCCACCCAGCGCTGCTCGCGACCGCGATCGCCACGCTCGATGAATTCAGCGGCGGCCGCGCGGTGCTCGGGCTCGGCGCCGGCGGGACCAACCACCGGATGCTGGGAATCGAGCGCCGGGCACCGGCGCGCGGACTGCACGAGGCGATGACGCTCGTGAAGGGTCTGCTCGCCGGCGAGGAGGTCACGCTCGACGGCCAGGTGATCAAAGCGCACGGGGCGCACCTCGAGTTCACGCCGACGCGGGCGAACGTTCCGATCTACGTGGGCGCGCGTGGCCCGCGGGTGCTCGAGGTCGCGGGTGAGCTCGCGGACGGCGTGATCGTCGGCAGCGTGGCCAGCGCCGCCGGGTGGCGCTATGCAATCGCGCGGATCACCGCGGGCTGCCAACGCGCGCGACGCTCGCTCGACGAGCTGGCGCTGTCGGCGTGGCTGCCGTTCGCCGTCGCCGACGACCGCGCGTTGGCCATCGACGCGGTACGACGGATGGTTACCACCTCGCTGATCACCAGCCGCCCGATCCTGGACTCGCTCGAGGTAGAACTGCCCGAGCGATTCACCCGCACCATGGAGGCGCTCGACTGGTCGCTCGACACGGGCGCCGTGGCGCAGGGCGCGAGCACCGTGCCGGAGGATCTGATCCGCCGCTTCGCCGTTGCCGGCACGCCGAGCGACTGCCGGGAACAGCTCGAGCGACTACTCGCGGAGGTCCCGGAGATCACCGAGCTCTCGATCATCCCGTTTCCGGTCGCGGGGCAGTCGCGTCTCGACGTCGTCCAGCAGTTCCTCGGCGACGCGATCAGGGCAGCGGTTCATGTCTGATCAGGCGCCGATCGCGGAGCTGCGCGGGATCCAGAAGCGCTTCGGCAGCACACAGGCGCTGAGCGGCGTTGACCTCGACCTACATCCCGGTGAGATCCACGCGCTGCTCGGTGAGAACGGCGCCGGCAAGACGACGCTGATGAATGTGCTCTACGGGCTGTACCAGCCGGACGCCGGGACGATCACGATCCGCGAGCGCCAGCTGGCGATCCGAACGCCCCAAGACGCGATCGCCGCCGGCATCGGCATGGTGCACCAACACTTCAAGCTCGTGGCGACGCTGACCGTGGCGGAGAACATGGTCCTCGGCGAACGCGGCGGCGCACTGCTGCGCCGGCGGGAGCTGGAGCACGTCGAGCGGCGCCTAGAGGAGCTTGGCGAGCGCTACGGGTTGGCGGTCGACGCGCGGGCGCGCATATGGCAACTGTCCGTGGGTGAACAACAGCGCGTGGAGATCCTGCGGGCACTGTTCCACGAGGCGAGCATCCTGATCCTCGACGAGCCGACCGCGGCGCTGACCCCGGTGGAGACGGAGCGCTTGTTTCCCAAGCTGCGAGCGCTCGCCGAGGCCGGGACGGCGATCGTGTTCATCACGCACCACCTGGACGACGTGTTGCGTTGGGCCGATCGCATCACCGTCCTGCGCCGCGGCGAGGTCGCCGGCTCGCCGAGCCCGGCGGAGACCTCAGCAGACGAGCTCGCGCGGCTGATGGTGGGTCGCGACGTCACGCTGATGCGGGTGGCGGAGGGCCGACGCTCGGTCGGTCGCGCCGTCGGCTTGGATCCCCAGGTCAAGCCTGTCCTCGACGTCAGGGGGTTGCGCGCGATCGGCGACCGCGGCGTCCTTGCGCTCGAAGACATCAGCTTTTCCGTGCACGCCGGCGAGATCCTGGCCATCGCCGGTGTCGAAGGCAACGGTCAGGCCGAGCTCGAGGAGGCGCTACTGGGGCTCCGCACGCCGCGCGGAGGGAAGATCGCGCTCGACGGACGCGATATCTCGCGAGCCGGTCCCGGCGAGCGCCTCCGCGGCGGTCTGGGCCTCGTGCCGTCCGATCGCTATCGCCGCGGACTAATCCGGGATCTATCGGTCGCCGACAACCTCGTGCTCGACTGCATCGACCGACCGCCGTTCGGTAGTCGCCTGCGCGTCTCCCGGCGCGCTATCCGCGAGCGCGCTCACGGCTTGGTCGAGCGCTACTCGATTCGCGTCAGCGACCCGACTCAGTTCGCGAGAACGCTCTCTGGCGGCAATGCCCAGCGCGTCGTTCTGGCGCGCGTGCTGACAGGAGAGCTGCGCTGCCTAATCGCCGCTCAGCCCACCCGGGGGCTTGACGTTGGTGCAATCGAGTTCGTGTGGGAGCAGCTCGCGGCGGCGCGCGACGCGGGTACGGCGATCGTGCTGATCTCGACGGAGCTCGACGAGGTGATCGGCGTCGCTGACCGCTGCGCTGTGCTGTACCGCGGGCGTCTCGTCGCCGAGTGGGCCGGCCACGAGCTCGACCGCGAGCGCCTCGGCCTGGCGATGGGTGGCGCGGGTCTGGCCGCCGCACCGTCGACGAAGGTGGAGGCCTGATGGCGACCCTGGACCGCGTGCTGGGCCCGCCGGCACCCGGCCTCGATGTCGGCCGACGCCGCCTGACCACCGTTGGCGCCCCGGTGGGCGCGGTGGTGCTCGCCCTGCTGCTTGGCGCCGGGCTCATGCTCATTGCCGGAGGGAATCCGTTTTCCGCCTACCGCGCTCTGATCAACGGCGCATTCGGCAACTCACTCGCGATTGGCGAGGTCCTCGCGCAAGCTACGCCACTGGTGATCATCGGGCTTGGACTAGCACTTGCGTTCCGCGGCGGCGTCTGGAACATCGGCGCTGAAGGCCAGCTGTTCGTGGGTGCCCTCACCGGCGGCGCCGTAGCGATCGAGCTCCCTGTCAAATCCGGTGCCCTGCTGATCGCTGCCGCGCTCATCGCCGGCATCGTCGGCGGGGCGGTCTGGGGCCTGATCGTGGGGGTGCTGCGGGCCCGCTGGAGCGTCAACGAGGTCATCACCTCGCTGCTGCTCAACTACGTCGCGATCCTGCTGTTTCAGTGGGCCGCGCGCCGCCCCCTGCGCGACCCCGCGGCGACGAATGGAATCGACGGCAAGTCGGTGCCGCAGGCGTCGCTGCTGCCCAACCTCTCAGGTCTAGACGTCCACATCGGTGTCCTGTTCGCGCTCGTGCTCGTGCCGATCGTCGCCTACTTCATGACGCGGACACCCTTCGGCTTCAAGGTGCGGATGCTCGGACTCAACCGTGAGGCTGCTCGCACCGCCGGTGTTTCGACCGGTCGCATGGCGATCCGTCTGATGGTCATCTCGGGCGGCCTCGCAGGCCTTGCCGGCATCGTCCAGGTGCTAGGCGTGTCCGACCGGCTGGATCCCAACTTGTCCAACCCGACGTTCGGCACCGGGTACGTGGCGATCGTGGTCGCGCTGATCGGTCGCCGCAACGCGTTCGGCGTCCTCCTCGCGGGCCTGCTGATCGCGACCCTCCAGGCGGGCGGCCAGGCGATGAGCGTGACGGAGAGCCTCCCGTACTCGATCGTCCTCGCGATCGAGGGCGTATTCGTTGTGTTCCTGCTGATCGCTGATCAACTCGCGAGACGCCGATGAACTGGCACGCGATCTTTGTCGGCCACGGCCTGACGGTTCTGCTCAGCGCGACGATCCTTCTGGCGATGCCGACGGCACTCGCCGCCCTCGGCGAGACGGTGGCCGAGCGTGCCGGCGTCCTGAACCTCGGGCTGGAAGGCATGATGCTTGCAGGGGCGATGGGCGCTTTCTTAGGCGACTACTACGCCCACAGTCCAGTCGTGGGCGCTCTCTGCGGGGTGACGATCGGTGTCTTGGTCGGCGCACTGATGGCGTTCCTGAGCGTCAACCTCAAGACCGAACAGGTGATCAACGGAATCGCGATCGTCCTGTTCGTGGAAGGCATCACTGCGTTCGTGTTCGAGAAGCTGTTCGGCGGCTCCCAGCAACCGACGATCGCGGGTATCCCGAACCTGAAGATCCCGCTCCTGGGGTCGATCCCCGGACTTGGGCCCGTGCTGTTTCACCAGAACGCGCTCCTCTACATATCGGTCCTCATCGCGATTGGGATCTGGCTGCTGCTGACCCGCACACGTTTCGGCCTTTCCGTGCGGGCGGTGGGGGAGAGCCCGGAAGCTGCCGATGCGGCAGCGGTCAACGTGTCGCGTATCCGCTGGATCGCATTGCTGATCTGCGGCGGGATGGCCGGGCTGGGCGGGACGGTCCTGGTTATCGGCAACCTGAACCTGTTCGAGCCCAACGTGACGGCGGGGCGCGGCTGGGTGGCGATCGCGCTCGTAATCTTCGGTCGCTGGAACCCCCTGCTCGTGTTCGGAGGAACCTTCTTGTTCGGCTTCACCGACGCGCTGCAGGTGCAGGTGCGCGCCACGAGCGGCGGTACAACCACGGCCGTTCCGTACGAGCTGTTTCAGGCCCTGCCCTATCTCGTGACGCTGGCGGTGCTCGTCGCAGCCACGGTGATAGCGCGTCGCAGCGCGCAACCGGCCGCGCTGGGCATCCCGTTTCGCAAAGAGACCAGTCGGTCGTGAAGTTCTGTAATTCAACTGATGGAGGGTGGAGATGAGGCGACTAAGGCTTAACCGGTCGTTCGCGGGGCTCTGTGGCATCGCCGTGGCCGCGCTGCTCCTTGCAGCGTGCGGCAGTAGCAGCAGCAGTAGCAGTAGCGCTAGCGGTGGGAGTGCGTCATCGGCTCAGGGTGCCGTCAAGATGGCGCTCGTGTTGCCCTGCGGCAGCAGCGACCCGTGGTGTAACCAGGGCTTCAACGCGGCGCAGAAGCTGAAGTCCCAGGGCATCGTCGACCTGAAGGTCACGACGAACGCACCCCAGGACACGGCAGGGGCCAGTCAGGTCATCCGCCAGTACGCGCAGGGCGGCGAGAAGCTCGTGATCGCGTACTCGACGTGGCCTGACGCGACCAACCCGGTCGCGGCGAAGTTCTCGAGCGTGGACTTCGCGACGTTCGGGATCACGCCGACGAAAAACGTGGCGTTGTTCGACGAGCCGATCTACCAGGCGGCGTACCTGGCGGGGATCGTCGCCGGCGGCATCACCAAGTCCAACGTGATCAGCGGCGCCGCCGGCCAGGACGTTCCGCTTTGCCACGCCGAGATGCAGGCGTTCCTAGCGGGCGCCAGGAGCGTGAACCCTAAGGTCAAGCAGCTCACGAGTTACCTCGGCGATTGGAATGACGTGGCTAAGAGTCTGCAGGCAATCAACGGGCAGATCGGCCAGCGCTCTGACGTGGTTCTCGCTTGCGGCGGCGCGCAGGCGAACGCCATGGAGCAGGCGGTTAAGGCGCACAACATCAGTGGCTTCGGCTACGTCAGCGACACCTCGTCGCAGGCGCCGAAGAACACGGTCGGGACGATCATCTACGACCCGTACCCGTATCTGAAGTCGATGGCCGAAGCAAGCAAGAGCGGATCGTTCCAGCCTGCCAAGCTGTACTCGTTCGGCCTGCAGCAGGGTGGCGTCAAGCTCCAGCTCAACCCGCAGTACTCGGCTGGCAAGATCCCGGCCTCCGAGATGGCCAAGATGCAGAAGGTCCAGACGGAGATCATGAACGGCACGTTCAAGGTGCCGTACGTCCCGACGGGCAATGGCTAGAAGGATCGTGGCAGGCAGGCCCCGCGGCCTCGGCCGCGGGGTCTTGACCCGCTTCGCGTCGTGAGCAGCGGTTTGCTGCTGAAGCACGCACAGCTCTCCGGCGGCCCGGCGTCCGATGTCCGAATTCAGGGCGGACACATCGCGACGGTCGCGTCCGCCGGCGAGCTGGCGCCGGCGGCTGGAGAGCAGGTGCTCGACCTCTCCGGGTACCTGCTTCTGCCGGCGCCCGCGGAGCCGCATGCCCACCTCGACAAGGCGTTTACGGCGGAACGCTTCGGGCGCGCCGCGCCGGACTTGATGACCGCGATCAAACAGTGGCACGCGCATCGCGCCACCCTGAGTGTGGAGGACGTGGTGGAGCGTGCGCGCGCGGCGGCGCTGCAGACGCTCGCGCGTGGGGCGACCGCGATCCGCACTCACGTGGACGTCGGGGAGGGCATCCGTCTGCGGGGCGTGGAGGCCCTCCTTACGCTCCGTGACGAGCTACGTGAGCTCATCGACATTCAGGTCGTCGCGCTCGCCTACCCGGTCGCCGGGGAGGCGTGGGCCGATCACCGTCAAATGCTGTGCGAGGCGGCCGAAATGGGCGTGGACCTCGTCGGCGGTGCCCCGCACGTGACCGACGATCCTTCCGGCGATCTCGAGGTCGCACTCGCAGTTGGGGAGCGCTACGGACTCGGCGTCGACCTGCACACCGACGAGCGGATGGAGGAATCGCATGGTCTCGAAGAGCTATGCCAGCGATGCGCCGAGGACTTCGCGCTCCCTGCCACCGCGAGCCACTGTGTAAGCCTCGGCACGATGCCTGCTGAGACGCAAACCAAGATCGCGGCGCGGGTCAGGCACGCGGGGGTGGGCGTCGTGACCTGCCCGCTGACCAACCTGCTGCTCCAGGGCTTGGGGATCTCCACGTTGACGCCTCGAGGCCTTACAGCCATCCACCCGTTACTGAAGGCCGGCGCGATGCTCGCCGCTGGCGGCGACAACGTGCAGGACGTGTTCAACCCGATTGGCTGTGGCGATCCGTTGCAGACCGCGCAGCTCGTCATGGCGGCGGGTCAGCTGGACGCTGAGACGGCCTACCGGCTCGTATCCGACGGCGCCCGCGCGGTGATGGGCCTGCCGGCGGTCGGCTTCGAGCCGGGATCGCCGGCCGAGTTGCTTGCGGTGCGGGCTCACTCGCTCTCTCACGCGATCGCCACTGTCACGGAGGACCGGATCGTGATAAGGGGCGAGCGAGTAGTCGTGCGCACCCGCGTGGAGCGTGAAATCGACAGCGCGGTTGGCGCATTTGAGCTGGCCTGATGCCTGAGCCTGTGGACGCACTTCTCGAGGGCACCGTTGTCACGATGGACGCAGAGCGCCGGACAATTCGTGACGGTGCGGTCGCCGTCCGCGCTGGACGGATCGCGGCAGTTGGAGAAGTCAGAGAGCTACGCGAGCGGTTTGTGCCCGAGCGATTGCTCGGTGGCCCGCGCCGGTTCGTCATCCCCGGATTGATCGATTCCCACAACCACCTCGCACAGGCCTTGGTGCGCGAGAACGCGCTCGAAGACCTGCCGAACATTTACCGCATCTACATCCCGGCCGAGATGGCGATGGACGCTGATGATGCGCGCGTGAGCGCGCAGGTCGGGATCGCCCAGCTGTTGCGCGCCGGCGTGACCACAGTGGCCGAGACGACGTGCACGCCCGAGCACGAGGAGGCGATCGCCCGGACCGTGATGGAGACGGGAATCCGCTGTGCGATGGCAAGGGGCACCGGCGATCGCACCACTGAGCTCGCCAGCAACTATTCGCAGATCGACCAGACGTCGTCTTACCACGACGATCCGGGCGCTCTGCGTGAGGATTTGGCGCGCACGGAGAAGTTCCTCGCGGACTGGACGCAGCGAGGGGACGGCCGGCTGCGCCCGTGGATCAACAACTTAGGCGTGCCGTCGTGCTCCGAGGAGCGGTTCCTCGAGACACAGCGCCTGGGCGAGAAGTACGGGACGGGGATGATGGTTCACGTCAACCGCGACCGCGAGGAAATCGAGCTTTCGGTGGCGCTGTTCGGCGAACGGCCGCTCGAGCACCTGCACAGGATCGGCGTGCTCACGCCCGACTTCCTTGCAATTCACGCGATGCTCACCACCGATCGCGAGATCCAGCTACTGGCAGAGGCAGGATCCGCTGTCGCCCACGCACCGATCGTGTGCACCGACATCGTCTCTGCCGTGACGAAGGTCGTCACGATGCGGGCGGCGGGCGTGCCTGTGGGTCTCGGCTGCGACACAGTCATCAACGACATCTTCAAGGTGATGCGACACGCCTTTGTCATGCACACTCAGACCACGGGGATTCCGCTCTACGACCCGTGGTCGTTCACCACCCACGATGCGATGACGATGGGCACGATCGAGGCCGCGCGCGCGCTGCGCTGGGAGGCTGAGATCGGCTCGCTGGAGGTGGGAAAGGCCGCGGACGTCGTCATCGTCGACGGCCGCAACGTACGCCTCACGCCCTCCTTTGACCCGGTTGGAACGTTGGTGCGCTACGCGGTCGGCACCGACGTCGAGTCGGTCATGGTAGGCGGCCGGTTGGTGGTCGACGAGGGGCGCCTCCTGACGATCGACGAGCAGGCGCTGCTGCCTGAAGCAGAGCGTCTCGGGGTGCGGCTCGGCGAGGTGCTGGGGCCTCGCCGCTATCGCCAACTGCCGGGCATGCTCAAGACACCGGTCGAGGAAAGGACCCGATGAAGCTGGAGAACGAGTTCACCGTGAGCGCTCCGCTCGAGCCCACCTGGAACGCACTGCTCGATGTCGAACGGGTGGCCGGATGCCTGCCTGGGGCGCAGGTAGGCCCCTCTGACCGGGAGGGCGTCTACGACGGCCAGATGCGAGTCAAGCTCGGAGCGATGACCGTCGCATACAAGGGAACTGTTGCGATGAAAGAGGTCGATGAGGCCTCACGGCGCGTACTGCTGGAAATCGATGCCAAGGAGGTGAAAGGCCAAGGCAACGCAAGAGCGCGGATGGAGAACCGGCTCATCGCCACGAGCGACGCGGAGACGCGAGTGCAGGTCGCGACCGAGCTGGATGTCTCCGGTCGTACGGCGCAATTGGGGCGGGGGATGATGCAGAGCGTCGCTTCCCGTCTGCTCGACGACTTCGCCAAGCGCTTGGAGCACGAACTCGAGACCCCGTCGCCGGAAAACGGCGCGGCGCCGGCGGCAGCGTCCGCAGCCGGTCCCGCTGCACAGCGCGCCGGCGAGGCGCGGCCGGAGCCGTCTCTGGACACGCCCCCTCTAGATCTTGGCGCCGTGGCCTTTCGGGGCGTCACTCGGCAGTCCGCACTCCTGGCCATGGCCGCCGCACTGCTCCTGACCGTTCTCCTGCGCCGCAGAGAGAGACGCCCGACGTTCGTGCTGCGACAGCGAAGAGGGGTGCTGACCCACAAAACCGAACTTGTAATCCGGGGTTGAGGTCGCGATGACCGTTCTCCACGCTGGAATCGCGACGTTCTTGGGAGCATCGTGCGTGTCGCCCGAGCGCGTCGCGCTCGAGGAGGCACAGGCGACCGTGGCGGTGCTCGGACTCCCCGACGACACGACCACGGTCACCCGGCCGGGCGCCAGCCACGGCCCACGGGCGATCCGCGAAGCCTCTTCCCACTTCGCCTTCGGCGGCACTTACCACTTCGACTACGGCGTGACGATCTCAGACCACGAAACCGTGGTCGATTGCGGAGACGTCAATCCTGTCGCGGGTAACGCGGCGCGCACCTTCGAGCGTGCGGAGGCTGCGCTGGCGGAGATCCATTCTGCGGGCGCCTTCCCCGTGTTGCTCGGTGGTGACCACGCCACCCTAATTCCAGGCGCACGCGCCGCTGCGCGCGCGATGTCGGGTCGAATGGGATTGGTGATGCTCGATACCCATCTCGACACCGCGCCTGATATCGACGGCGAAGAGCTCTCCCATTGTTCGCCCGTCCACCGCGTGCTCGATCTCGACAACGTCGACGGCACCAACGTCGCGATCATCGGCGCCCATGGTGCTGCCAATCCGAAGCTCGAGCTCGACGTCGCCGAAGCCCACGGCGTCCACGTCTTCAGCGTCCGGGATATCGATCGCCTGGGCATCGGATCGGTGGCACGGCAGGCACTTGAAGCCGTCAGCGACGGCACCGATGGGGTCTATCTCTCGTTCGACATCGACGTACTCGACGGCGCTTTCGCGTGGGGGACGTGCGGACCCGAACTCGGCGGAATGACCGGACGCGAGGTGGTGCAGGCGCTCGAGATCCTCACCCGGGCCAACCTCATAGCGATGGACTGCGTCGAGGTTGCGCCTTTCCTCGATCCCTCCGGGAACACCGCGCGCGTTGGTGCCCGAGTCGTTCTCGATGTGCTGGCAGGTCGGCTCGCCGCGGGCGACTGAGCTTCAGTCGTCGCTCATTATCTCGACTGGCGTGTGCGACCGCTCGGCTGCGGTATCGCCGAAGCCGGGCCGTGGCTCGCTCTCGTGAGCCAGCGGCGAACAGTGGAAATGCCAGATCTTCCAGACGGTGTTGCCGTGCCCGTCGTCGCGGCGGAAGACCACAGTCTCGCGGAAGCGCACCCGTATGGTGTCGCCCCGACGCTCGTAGAGCGGCGCGACCGCGTCGAGCGTCGAGGAGCCGGATCCTTCACCGGTAGCGACAACCGGCAGGATGCCCTCCGAAGTCAGATACGCCATGCCACCGTCGACGATGACTCGGACGTCCCACACCTCCGGCCACTCAGTCGGCACGAGGTGCTGCTGGTAGTAGCGAAACAGCTTCGCCTTCTCGTCGAGGCTGTAGTACGGGTGCCCATTCAGATTCCACATCAGGTAATCCGGGGCAAAGCACTCGCGCATCTTCTCCACGTCGAGACCGCGATTCGACGCCCACCACTGCCGGTGGACGCGCCTGATCTCGTCGATGTCAGCCTGCCCGTCACTCATCGTGCCGCCTCACCTCCGCCTGTGTCGCTCGTTTTGCGTAGCTGCGCCAACACCACGGGATCGATTCGCTCCGCCCCGCGCACCCGTTCTTCGAAATTCTCAACTCCCGCCCATGCTTCGAGGTCCGTTGCAACCCGGCCGCCGGCATACCCAAGACGGTCGAGATGCTGGCGCACCTCAGCGGTTAGTTCGTCATCGAGCTCGAGCCAGTGCTCGGCGGGTGTTTCACCGAAGTACAGATCCTGAAGGTCAAGTAGCCGGCGGAGCTCCTCAATCGGCCAGGGATGATCATCAACTCTGAGATCGACATGCACGTCAGCGCCGCTGTAGCCCGCCCCGGCCCTAACTGTAAGGACCGCTGCGGCTTGCTGCCCGCGTCGATCCCCGCCGGCGTTCTGCGCGGCGGCAAGCGACTCGACCAGCCGTCGCGCGAGCGGCTCGCCGGTTCCAGCTTCATAGCGTTCAACCATCGCTGTGAGGGTGTCACCGGAGACGAGCGTGTTTCCCTGCACGGCGTAACCGTCACCGCGATGATGGCCCGCCCATTCAAAGCAAGCTGGGCCGGTGAAGCAGGCGGAGGCACCGTCTCGGTCGACTACACCGAGCTGGCGGCTGTCGCGACCAGGATCTGCGCTTGTCAACCGCTCCACCACTTCCTGGGCGGAGAGGCCGCGCTCCAGCAGCGACAGACCATCCCGGCCGTACGAAACGTTGATGAAAGCCTGCGTGGCGATTGCTCCGGCCGCGACCCGCGCCCACGGCGTCAGCGCCCCGATCGCGAGAAACTTCGACTGGACCGCCACACCCCATTCCACAGCCGTCGCGTCGTACGCGGTGATCGAATATGTCGAGGCGGCCATCTTTCGCAGAGCCTAGCCATTGCTCCCGTAGGTTCGAGGAGCCACTCAGCTCCCGCCTCTACTCAGCGCGGACGACGTTGTGGGCTCATTACCCGAAGGTCGCGGGCTCGAAGCCGGCCGCCGATCAGATGGGCTCGATATGTACGACTTCTAAGCCATAGCGCTCGGCCAATCGAGCGGCGACGAGCGATCGGTGGCATGCCTGCGCGGTCGCCTCGACACACATCAGGGCGCCGATCCCGTGCACCGGTAGCTGGCGGATCAGGGGCTCCAGAGGCACGAGGTCGAGGATCTGCTCGGTGTACCGCCGGATGTACTCCGGGGCGAGGGTCTGACGCGAGCGTTTGCCCACTCCCTGGCGATCGTCTTCGCGGTATTGGAGCTGGCGTAGCTCGGTGGTCGGAGAGAGCTCCGGGTGGTACACGTAGCCGATCCGAGCTTCGCTTAGTAGCGCCTGCAGCCGGCGCGCGTTGGCCCACGAGTACTGAGGCCCCCGGACCCCGCGGCGCTGGCGGATGTCGAGTACCTGTGTCACGTTTGCCTCGTCCAACGCCGCGACGAACCGAGTTGCGTCGAACTCATAAACCCCGACTGTGGCGATACGGCGCAGTTCGCGAGCCGGCATCAGACGCGAGCGCCCGGCCGGCTATGCCCGGGCCTTCGCGGCCCGCGCGTGCTTTCGCCGGGCGCCGGACTCGAGCACGGCCTTGCGCAGCCTGATCGCGTGCGGGGTGACCTCGACGCACTCGTCCACGCGGAGGAACTCCAACGCTTGGTCGAGGGAGAGCTGGCGCTTGGGCACCAGCCTGACAAGCTCATCGGCAGTGGAGGAGCGCATGTTGGTCAGGTGCTTCTCCTTGCATGCGTTGACGTCCAGGTCCTCAGCCCGAGCGTTCTCCCCGACGATCATGCCCTCGTAGACGTCTTCGCCGGGCGCCACGAACAGCGTGCCCCGCTCTTGGAGGTTGAAGAGCGAGAAGGCCGCGACCTTTCCGCGGCGGTCGGCCACCAGCGAGCCGGTGGGCCGCGTACGCAGCTCGCCATGCCAGGGGTCCCAGCGCTCGAACACGTGGTGGAGCAGGCCAGTGCCGCGGGTTTCGGTTAGGAACTCGGTGCGAAAGCCGATCAGGGCCCGCGCCGGGATCAGGTACTCCATGCGCACCCACCCGGTGCCGTGGTTGACCATGTGTTCAAGCCGTCCCTTGCGGGAGGCCGACATCTGCGTGATGACCCCGACGTACTCCTCGGGCGTTTCGATGCTCATTCGCTCGAGTGGCTCGTACAGCTTGCCGTCGATCGTCCGGGTCACCACCTGCGGGTTCCCCACGGTTAACTCGAAGCCTTCGCGGCGCATGAGCTCGACGAGCACGGCCAATGCCAATTCCCCCCGACCCTGG
>JAFAZV010000078.1 GCA_019239445.1 Solirubrobacterales bacterium | reverse complement strand
TCGTAGCGCCGGAAGAACTTTCCGCCGGCATCCTCGCCGTGCTCTTCGATCAGCGCCTCGCGAAGGTCATCCGTCCAGGCTCGCGTCGCGCTCACGAGGCGCTTCTCGAGCTCGACCAGATCGGGCTCGGCCAGGCTGCCGTCGGCGCCGCGGATGATGTAGTGCACCCGCACGAGCAGCGACTCCGATAAGTAGGGCGACCAATCGAGGTGGGCGCCGTCGAATGCGTCCATCAAGATCGCGGCCATGCGCTCGCGGTTCTCGGTGTTGTAGCGGTCACGGGGTATGCAAACCAGGCATTCGACGAACCGCCCGAGCCGATCGCGCCAGGTGAACAGCCGCACCCGCTGGCGCTCGCCCAGGCTGAGGATTCCCATTGCGGCGTCGTAGAGCTCGTCGAGGTCGATCTCGAACAACGCGTCGCGGCGGAACGACTCGAGTACCTCACGCAGCGCCTTGGCATCGTGACTGTCGGGCGGGAACGCGGCACGCGCCAGCACGTGCTCGACCTTGCCCCGCAGCAGCGGAATCTCGCTCGCGCTGGCCTTGTAGGCGGCGGTCGTGTAGAGGCCGAGGAACCGCCGCTCGCCCGTGACGCGGCCGTCGGCGTCGAAGCGCTTGACGCCGACGTAGTCCATGTAGGCCGGGCGGTGGACGGTGGCGCGGGTGTTGGCCTTGGTGAGAACGAGCGGGTGGGGCTCGCGCGCCAGCTCGAGCGCCGAGGCTGAGAGCCTCGTGTAGGGCGTGAGCGGGGCACGGCGCAGGATCCCGAGGCCGGAGCCGGGAACCGCCTTCAGCCCGGCCTGGTCTTCGTCGCCGACGAGCTCATACTCGCGATAGCCGAGGAACGTGAAATGGTGCTCGGCCAGCCAGGCCAGGAAATGCTTGGCCTCGTCGAGCTCCTGGCCGTCGATCGGTGGCTCGTGCTCGTCGAGCTCGCCGATCAGCGATTCGGCGCGGCCGCGCATCGGGTGCCAGTCGTGGACGGCGGCGGCAACCTCGGCGAGGACCCGCTCGACGTTCGTGGCCAGCTGCACGCGTGCCTCGCGGCTGGGTTCGCGCACCACTTCGGCCTGCAGCACCGACTCCGGCTCGCCCCGGGTGCCGTCGCTGCCGGGCTCGACCACGTCGGTCAGGTCGCCGCGCTCGTCGCGGCGCACGCGGATCACCGGGTGGATTACGAGGTGGATCGGGTAACCCTGGCGCGCCAGCTCCATGGTCACCGAGTCGACCAGGAACGGCATGTCGTCGGTGACGATCTGAACCACGGTGTGAGGCGACTGCCAACCGTGTTGCTCGAAATCGGGATTGAACACGTCAACTTTGATCTCGCCCGGCTCGCGGCGCAGTATCTGGTTCCACTGGCTCACCGCGGCGCCGTAGAGGTCGAGCGCGCTGCGGTCGGCGAGATCTTCTGCCGGCACCCAGCGGTAGTACTGGCGCACGAAGCGCTCGACGACGCTCGCCTGCTCCTCCGAGAAACGCTCACGCACTCGCGCGCAAACCGCGTCGATCAGCTCCGCCTCGAGCGCGACCGCCTTCACCGCCATCTCGCTACCGCCTGTCCTCCGCGTCTCGCCCTGCTCCGCCAGCGTACTGCGCCGGCTGAGCGCCTGCAGTACGTGGAGTCGGACCTGCCGATATGCGAACATATGTTCGCGTATGACGAGCGACGGCAACCCCTACGTCCGTTTCCGCCGCGCGCTCGAGACCGGCAACGAGGCGTTGGTCACCGCCGCCGCGCTCGAGCTGCCGCGGATCGCCCTGGACGACGCGCTGCGCATCTGCCTGGTCCTGCGCGGTGGCAATGCCGCGCGCTATCAGCGCGCCGCCGTTCGCTGGCTCGGACGATTCGCGCTCGAAGCCCGCAACGTCACGATCGACGATCTCCGCCACGCGGCCGACGCGCTCGACGCGCTGCCGGCGCGGCCGATGGAGGCGATGGAGCGGCTGCAGCGGCTGTGTGTGGCGCGCGGCGTGGCGTGACCGTGGTCCGCGCGGCGGTTCGGGCGGGTTGGTGGCGGTGGGGCGTTCGATCGCCTCGGGCAGCGAAAACGTCGCACTCGACGCTGACGAGGCAACGAACGCGACGTTTTTCATGCGGGACAACGAAAACGTCGCAGTCACCGGCGGCGAGAGAAC
>JAFAZV010000072.1 GCA_019239445.1 Solirubrobacterales bacterium | reverse complement strand
CGACGACGGCTGGCTGTGCGACAAGGGCCGCTTCGCGTATCAGGCGATTCACGTTGATGAGCGGATCACCGCGCCGCTGGTGCGCGAGGGCGACGAGCTGCGCCAGGTGTCCTGGGAGCGCGCGCTCGACGTCGCCGCGGGACTCGGGCGGCACAAGGGACGAGCCGGCGCCCTGGTGGGCGGTCAGGCCACCAACGAGGAAGGCTTCCTGGTCCAGCGCTTGCTGAGGGAGGGGCTCGAGTCCGACGACATCGACTCGCGCTTGTTTGGAGCGACCCCGTTCGAGACCACGCGCGCGCTTGCCTCCACCGCGCTGCAAGCGAAGGTCTCAGACCTCGAGTTCGCCCACACCGTCCTCGTCGTCGGTTGCGATCCGCTCGACGACGCGCCGATCCTCGACCTGCGCATCCGCAAGGGCGTACGCCGGCGCGGCGTCCAGCTGGCGATCGCCACCGACCGTCCGAACGCTCTGGACGCGAACGCAAGGCTCTCCCTGCGCTATCCGCCGGGCGAGGCGGCTGGGTTCTTGACCGCCCTGGCCGAGGAGCTCGCGGGCGAGCCCCGTAGCGATCTGGCCAAGCTCCTGCGCGAGGGCGGCGAGGACGTGGTGATCGTGTGGGGCGAGCGTATGGGCGGCGAGGCCGCGCGGGCGCTACTGCGCGTCGCGGAGGCGCTGGGACTGCGCGGGCGCGAGGACGCGGGTCTGCTCGAGATCCCGGCCGGCGCGAACGGCCGCGGCCTGCGCGAGGTCGGGGTGCTGCCGAGCGCCGGTCCCGGTCTTCGCGCGCTCGAGCGACACGGCCGCAGCGCGAGCGAAATCGGCGCCGCGGCTGCGGCGGGCGAGGTCACCGCGCTCTACCTGTTCGGCACCGACCCCGTGCGCGAGCTGCCCGACCGCGAGCTGTGGGAGCAGGCGCTGCATCGCGCCGCGCTCGTCGTCGCCCACGCCTCCGTGCTGACGGAGGGCCTACGCGAGCACGCTAACGTGATCTTCCCGGCCGAATCGCACGCCGAGAAGGAGGGCACGGTGGTTCACCCCGACGGACGGATCCAGCGCCTGCGCGTGGCGATCGCCCATCCGCAGCTGGTCCGCGCCGGCTGGTCGGTGGTGGCCGACGTGGCCAAGCGGGTCGGACTCGACACCGGCGTCCTGACGAGCTCGATGGTGTGGCGCCAGCTGAGTACAGCGGTGCCGTTCTACGCCGGCCTGACGCTCGAAGAGATCGGCGGGCGTGGCGTCCGCTGGCCTGAACGTTTTGACTTCGACGACGGCCCCGCGAGCATAAGCTCGGCTCCATCCCTCGCCTCGCAACCCTCCTACGTATCGAACGGTGCCCTGCGCATGGGGACCTACCGGTCGATCTGGGCGGCGCCCGAAGTCGAGATCTCGCCCGCGCTGCGCTACACGGTCGCGCGCCAGCAGGCTGAACTCGCGCCCGAGGACGCGCAGCGGTTGGGGATCCGCGACGGCGAGCCGGTGGCGGTGTCGCAGAACGGAACTCGCCTGCACGCGACGGCCGCGGTGCGCAGCGGCGTGCCCGCGGGCACGGTCTTCCTCGCCACCGGGATCGCCGAGGACTCGGCCAACGCGCTGACCGAGCCCACCGTTGAGGTGAGCCCCGCGTGATCTCTTTCGCCGACGTCAACTACTTCGAGCCCTGGTGGGTTCAGATCATCAAGTCGCTCGTGATCTTCGGAGTCATCTTCGCCGTGCTGCCGGTGCTGATCGTCTACGAACGCAAGCTGCTCGGCCGCTTTCAGGCCCGCTACGGACCGAACCGTGTCGGGCCGTTCGGGCTCCTTCAGCCGGTCGCCGAGATCCTCAAGTTCGCCACCAAAGAGCCGTTTCGCACCTCCACCTCGATCGGCTTCCTCTATCGCATCGCGCCGGCGATCTCGATTCTCACCGCGGTCGGCGCGCTGGCGCTGATCCCGTTCGGCGACGTCCAGCACATCTTCGGTCGGCGGGTGGGGATCTACGGAATCGACGTGTCGATCGGACCGTTGTACGTGTTCGCGCTGGCCGGGATCTCGTTCTACGGGATCATGCTCGGCGGCTGGGCGTCCGGATCGAAGTACTCGTTCCTCGGCGCCATGCGCGGCGCGGCGCAGCTGATCTCCTACGAGGTCTCGCAGGGACTGGCGCTGGTCGGCGTGGTGATCACCGCGCAGACCCTGTCGCTGACCAAGATCGTCCACGCCCAGGCCGGGATGTGGTACGTCATCCCGCAGCTGGCGGGCTTCCTGATCTTCATGATCGCCTCGTTCGCCGAGACGAACCGCGCGCCGTTCGACCTCGTCGAGGCCGACACCGAGCTCGTCGGCGGCTACTTCACCGAGTACGGCGGCACCGGCTGGGTGTCCTACATGTTCGCCGAGTACACGAACATGATTGTCGTCTCGGGGATGGCGACGACGCTGTTCCTGGGCGGCTGGCTCTTGCCCTTCGGGATCCACCCGCCGGGTTGGGTTGACCCGATCGTCGTGGCGGTGAAGATGTTCCTCGTGTTCAGCTTCTTCATCTGGGTTCGCGCCACGCTGCCGCGACTTCGCTACGACCAGCTGATGTCGTTTGGCTGGAAGATCCTGCTGCCGCTGGCGACGCTCAATCTGCTCATAACGGCAATCGTGGTGGTGGCCTGATGTACGACCCCGGAAGCGACGTAATCGAAGTCATTCGCGCCCCCGCGCCCGGACGCGCCGCCGGCGCGTACCGCGCGT
>JAFAZV010000016.1 GCA_019239445.1 Solirubrobacterales bacterium | reverse complement strand
CACCCCGGCATTGGGCTTGATCCAGACGGGAACGCTCGTTGCCTGCAGGAACTCGCGCACGACGGTGTCGTTGTCCTCGAGCGATCGGCCGCAGTTGGCGCCGATCGCCGCCACGTCCAACGGCTGGAATGCGGCAACCACATCGGTTGGGCTGACTCCCATCATCGTCCGCGTTCCCTGATCGAAGCTGAACGAGATGATCAGCGGGAGCTCGGTCACGCTGCGGATGCCATCCACCGCCCACAACGCCTCCTCGAGCGCGAAGAACGTCTCGAGCACCAGCACGTCAACACCGCCGTCCACCAGCGCCCGCGCCTGCTCAGCGTAGGCCGCCTCGCATAGCTCGCGGGTCAGCGGCCCATATGGCTCTACGAGCTGCCCCGTTGGCCCGATCGACCCGCCAACGAGCCCCTCCTCGCCCACGACTTCTCTGGCCAGCTCGGCGGCGCGGATGTTCAGCTCTGTGACTCTGCCGGCATGTCGTCCGTCGGCCAGTCGGGCAGAGTTGGCACCGAAGCTGCATGTGAGCGCGAACTCCGATCCGGCCCGCGAGAACTGCGCATGCAGCTCCCGCACCCGGTCCGGCGCATCAAACACCCAGTCGTCGGGGGCCACACCGGGCGGGAGCCCCATCTGCTGAAAGTTCGTCCCGGTGGCGCCATCGGTGAGCAGCACATGTCGGTCGGCGAGACGATCGAGCAACGACGGCATCCTTTCAGGCTAGATACTCGTCCCCTCGGAGCCGACGACGACCTCGCTAGCCGGAACCGCGAGCCTCGCGTCGAAGTGCCACTCTGTGCCGACGCGGAGTCTCAGCCAGAGCGGGGGGCGGGATTCGAACCCGCGACCTTCGGGTTTATGAGTCTCCCGCGTGGCGGACTCGCGGAGCTCAACCATCTCACGCATCGTCTTCTGCCGGAGTTCCTCGGCTTCCTGCTGCGAGGTTTCGCCGGAGGTTCTGTACGTCAGCAATCGTCATCAACTGCGCGTCGTGTTCGCCATCTCGTGGGGTCTTGGCTGCCTCCCGGTTCGCCGCCTCGCGCGTCTCACGCGCGTCGCGTTCGGCCTGCCGAATGAGTTCGCCGGCGTTCGCGCGGGATCGTGCCGCAATCTCATCGGCTCTCTGATGAGCGCGCTGAAGTATGTCGCGGGTCTCCTCGCTGACCTCGTCGAGCGCTTGCGTGACCGCGGACTCCGGCGACGAGGACATCTCGACCTCTGAAATCAGGGGCGTGACTCGCTCGACGTAGCGATCGACGGCCCCGCGGTCGTGTTCAATGCCGCCGGCACGACGATGACATCGGCGCCCGGCTCGGCGCTGTAGAGCCGGGCAACGTCAGCAGCGCGGCGCTCGACGCAGACGCGCTGGTTGATGTAGCCCTTGTCGGTGATCTCGCCGGCGTCGAGACTTGGTGGCTCGGAGAGCAGCAGCAGGCGCTCGATCCTTGCCGCGGACGCGGCGTGAGCATTGAACGCTTCGAGCATTCCGGTGAGGTGCTCGCGCAGGCGCGGATCGCTCGGGGCCACATCGTTCTGCGCATCGAACAGCTTGCGGGCCTCCGCCTGATTGACCCACGCCAGCGCGGCGGCGTAATCGGCATCGTGGCCACAGATGACGGCGTCGCTCAGGATTGGGGCTGAACTGAGCAGCCGCAAACGCAGCGACCCTACCCTGACCCAGGTTCCGGTCAGGAGTTTGAAGTCTTCGGCGATGCGGCCTTCGAATATCAGCCCCTTGTTCGGGTCGCCCGGGTCAACGAGCCTGCCGGCGTCGCCCGATCGGTAGAAGCCCTCCTCATCGAATGCGGCGACGGTTTGGTCGGGGTTGCGAAAGTACCCAGGTGTGACATTGGGACCCTTCACCCGGATCTCAAGCTTCTCGCCGACGGGCGCGAGCTTCACCAAGGCTCCCGGGACGGGAACGCCGATCGAGCCGATCGCGGCGTCAGCGAAGTGCGCGCTCGTCGCCGCGGGCGCGGTCTCAGTCGTGCCCCAGCTCGACGTCAGCGGCACGTCGTGGTCGGCGACGCTCGCCGCGAGCGTGCGCAGCCGCATGGCGAGCGCCTCAGGTAACGCCGCCCCTGCGTAGAACATGAAGCGCAGGCGGCTGAAGAAATGCCGCGCGAGCTCGGGGTCACGCTCGAGCGCGGGCGCGAGCAGCGCGAATCCTGCCGGCACGTTGAAGTAGACGGTCGGGGCGATCTTGCGCAGCGCACCTAGCGTGCGCGGGAACAGCGGCGGGGCCGGCTTGCCGTCGTCGATGTAGATCGTCCCACCGTTGAACAGGGCCAGGTTGAGGTTGTGGTTGCCGCCGAACGTGTGGCTCCACGGAAGCCAGTCGACGAGCACCGGAGGCTCAGCCGCGAGGAACGGCCAGATCTGCTGCAGCATCACCTGGTTCGCGCACAGCATCCGGTGTGTGTTGATGACCCCCTTCGGCGTCCCCGTCGAGCCCGAGGTGAACAGCAGCTTCGCGATGGTGTCGGCGCCAACGGCTGCGCACGCATTTTCGACGACCGCGCTGGGTTTCGTCGTGAGCAGCTCATCGAGGCGTAGGGCCTCGGCGCGATCTCCCCTGGCCACGACCACGTTCGGCACCCTGGTGCTCAGCGCGTCAAGCGCGGCCGAGAACAGGCCGGCGTCATCGGCGAACACGAGCCCCGGCTCGGTCAGCTCCGCGATCGCCTTGATCCGCGCGTGGTCGGCGCTCATCAGCGAGTAGGCGACGCTGATCGGCATCACCGGGGCACCGGCGGTGTAAGCGCCGAGGCTGAGGAGCAGGTGCTCGACCGAGTTGCCGGACAGGATCATCAACGGTCGCTTGGGCCCTAGCCCGAGATCGAGCAACGACTGGGCGAGTCCATCCGAGCTGGCACGCGCCTCGCCGTAGGTGAGCGCCACCCAGCGATCCTGTTCGTCGCGGTGCGCGGCAAGCGGCCGGTCCGGGTGCGCCGCGGCGCGCGCACGCAGCACGGCCGCCATCGACGATGCCGGCGCTCCGATGGTCTGCCGCGAGGACAAAGTGATCGTTCCATCAGCCCGCTTCTCCATCGCGATATCCGGCGCGGCGAACGTTTCAAGCTGCACCAGCTGGCTCATCGCGGTCCCTCCTGTTCGCTACGTTCAAACCGTTCGGACGATCGATCAGCGTCGAGAGGACGATCATCGTTCTCGTCCGCAGGACGTTGGGATCGTGCCGAAGCCTTTCCACGAACTTCTCGAGATCGGCAATGCTCTCAACGCGCGCGCGAATCACCGCATCGGGCTCGCCGGAGACGGTGAACGCCGAGACGACTTGATCCAGCCCGCCGAGCGAGCGGCCGACGTCGGCGGGCGCGATTCGGTCCGCGCAGTAGACCTCGATCAGCGCCTCGATCCCCTCTCCGACTGCCCGCGGGTCGACGCGGGCGCCGTACCCGACGATGACGCCATCGTGCTGAAGGCGATCGACGCGACGCTTGACTGCGGTTGAGGACAGCCCCACGTCCGCGCCGATTTCGGCGAAGGTCCGTTTCGCGTTCTCCTGCAATAACGCAAGGATCCTGCGGTCAACGCGGTCCAAAGGGCGACTGAGCTGCACGAGACGACCAATCCACTGCGTCCGGATTGCGTCCGACTCTACCACCGTGCGACATTGGTGGAGTGACCGTCACCGCAGTGTCCGAAACGGAGCGTGCACGGGCGTTACTCGAGCTCGACGGCGCCGCACTGACCATCCGCGATGCGCTCGATGTGGCACGCCATCGTCGCACGGTGAAGCTGTCGGGCCGGGCAGCGCGCGCGATCGCCGCAAGTCTCGAGCTCAAGCAGCACCTGATCTCGCAGGAGATCCCGATTTACGGCGTGACAACGGGATTTGGTGACAGCGCCCACCGCCAGATCTCGCCCGCGAAGACGGCGAAGCTCCAGCAGAACGTGCTCAGGTTCATGGGCTGCGGCACCGGACCATGCGCGCCTGAGGAGGTCGTTCGGGTGACGATGCTCTTACGCGCGAATTGCCTGGCCAAGGGCAACTCCGGGGTTCGGGTCGAGCTCGTGGAGCGTCTCCTCGACCTGGTCAACGACGACGTGCTGCCGCTGATTCCCGAACGCGGATCGTGCGGGGCGAGCGGCGATCTCGTGCCGCTGTCATACGTGGGCCGGACGCTCACCGGCGAGGCTACGGTCAGCTTCCGAGGATCGATCCGCCACGCGAACGAAGTCCTCTCCGAGCTCGGGCTCGAACCGCTCGAGCTCGAGGCAAAGGAGGGATTGGCGCTGACTAACGGCACCTCGTTCATGAGCGCGTTTGCGTGCGTGGCGTGCAGCGCGGCGCAGGACCTGGCTGCTCTGGCGGAGCTTTTGACCGCGATGGCGTCCGAGGCGCTACTCGGTAACCGCGGCCATTTCAACGCGTTCCTGTTCGACGACGCCAAGCCCCATCCCGGCATGGTCACCAGCGCTCGTCACATCCGCGAGGCTCTGGCGGATTCGCAGCTTGCACGCGACAGCGAGGAGCTGTACTCCCGCACGCTGAACGGCTCGGGTTTCGTCGAGCTCGAGCGCCAGATCCAGGACAAGTACTCGATCCGATGCGCCCCGCACGTGATCGGT
>JAFAZV010000375.1 GCA_019239445.1 Solirubrobacterales bacterium | reverse complement strand
GCGGCGCCACTGTGCTGGGCGAGGTAGCCGGGTACGGCTCGACCTCGGATGCCCACCATCTGACTGCGCCCGAGCCGAGCGGTGGCCCGGCCTCGCGGGCGATCGAGTTCGCGCTCGGCGACGCCGGCGTCGACCCGGACGGCCTCGACTACGTCAACGCCCACGGAACCTCGACCCAGCTCAACGACGCCGCCGAGACGCGCGCGCTCAAGCGCGCCCTGGGCGAGGAGCGGGCCAAGCGGATCCCGGTGTCCTCAACCAAATCGACGATCGGTCACCTGCTCGGCGCCGCCGGCGCGGTCGAGGCGGTGGCCACGGTACAGACCCTGTCCACGCGTGTGATCCCGCCGACGCTCGGCTACGAGGTGCCGGATCCCGAGCTCGACCTCGATTACGTGCCCGGAGAAGCCAGACCGCTGGTGCTGCGCAACGGTCGGCCTCCCGTCGCGCTGTCGAACTCGTTCGCGTTCGGGGGTCACAACGTCGCGCTGATCCTCCGGGGAGCGCAGGCGCCGTGACCGCTACCGCTGCCGTTCCCACCGTCACGCGCCTGGCGCCGCTCGAGCGGCTCGAGGCGCTGTGCGACCCGGGCAGCGTGCAGGTGCTGCGCTCGCGCGTCATCTCGACGCGGCTCGGTGAGCGAGCCGTGGACGGCGACGGCGTCGTCGGCGCGACCGGTACCGTCGCCGGCCGGCCGATCGCCTGCTACGCCCAGGACGGGGCCTTCCTCGGCGGCTCCTTGGGCGAGCGCCACGCCGAGACGATCGTGCGCGTGCTCGAGACGGCCGGGAGGGCGCGGGTGCCGGTCGTCGGCTTCGTCGAGTCGGGCGGAGCACGCATGCAGGAGGGCTCGGCGGCGCTCGGCGGCTACGGTCGCATCTTCCGCCACACCGTGGCGCTCACGGGCGTGGTGCCGCAGATCTCGGTCGTCTCGGGGGCCTCGGCCGGCGGCGGCGCCTACTCGCCGGCGCTGACCGACCTGATCTTGATGACCGAGGACGCCGCGATGTTCCTCACCGGTCCAGCCGTCGTCCGCGAGGCGCTCGGCGAGGAGACCGACGCCGCGGCGCTGGGTGGTCCGCGCGTGCACGAGCGAAACGGCGTCTGCCACCTCGTCGAAGCCGACGAGCTCGCGGCGGCGCTCCGCGCCCGTGAGCTGCTCTCCTACCTGCCGGCCTCGGCGGGCGAGCGTCCGCCCCGGGCCGGAATCGTGGCGCCCTCGGTGGCCGACCCCGGCGCGATGGTGCCGAGCGAGCCCCGCCGTGCCTACGACGTGCGCGATGCCATACGCGGGATCGTCGATGGCGACTCGCTGCTAGAGCTCTGCCCGCGCTGGGCGCGCAACGTTGTCACCGCGCTGGCCCGGATCGACGGCCAGCCGATCGGCGTGGTGGCCAACCAGCCGCGCTACCTGGGCGGCGTCCTGGACGCCGAGAGCTCGGAGAAGGCGGCGCGCTTCGTACGTTTCTGCGACTCGTTCGGCCTCCCGCTGCTGGCCGTCGTCGACACGCCGGGCTTCATGCCCGGCAGCCGTCAGGAGCGCGCCGGAGTCATCCGCCACGGAGCCTCTCTCGTGCGCGCGTTCTCGGCCGCTCGGGTGCCGAAGTTCACCGTCGTGCTGCGCAAGTCATACGGTGGCGCCTACATCACGATGAACTCGCGGGAACTTGGGGCGGATCTGGTGCTGGCGTGGCCGGACGCCGAGCTCGGGATCATGAGCGCGCGGGCGGCCGTGGGAATCGTGCACCGGCGCGAGCTGCGCGTCGCCGGCGATGTTGAGGGCGAACGGGCGCGCCTCGCCGATGCCTACGCCGATCAGCACTTGCGGGCCTCGGTGGCCGCCGCGGGCGGGTCCGTCGATGAGATCGTCGCTCCTGCCGACACGCGCGAGCGGCTCGCGTGGGCGCTGCTCACGTTCACGGGCCCGGGACGGTGATCCTCGCTGGCAAGCGACTGCTGATCACCGGCGTCATCACCAAGGACTCGATCGCCTTTCACGCCGCCTCGCTGGCCCAGCAGGAAGGCGCCCAAGTGCTGCTGACGAGCTTCGGGCGTGCGCGGCGGCTGACCGAACGCGCGGCGGCGCGCCTGCCGCAGCCGGTTGATGTGCTCGAGCTCGACGTCAACCGGTCGAGCGACCTCGAGGCCGTGGCGGGCGAGCTTGGCTCGCGCTGGGGCGGGGTGGACGGAGCGCTCCACGCGATCGCCTTCGCGCCCGAGGACGCGCTGGGCGGCAAGTTCATGCACACCCCGCCCGAGAGCGCCAAGCAGGCCTTCGAGACGAGCGCATTCTCGTTCAAAGCGCTCGCGGCGGCGGTCGCGCCGCTGATGGACGGCGGCGGCTCGCTGGTCGGGATGGACTTCGACGCGGCGGTGGCGTGGCCGATCTACGACTGGATGGGCGTGGCCAAGGCGGCGCTCGAGTCGGTCTCCCGCTACCTCGCCCGCGATCTCGGGCCACAGGGCGTCCGCGTCAACCTCGTCGCGGCCGGGCCGCTCGGGACGTTGGCGGCGCGCGGTATCCCGGGGTTCGCGGGGCTGGCCGATCTGTGGGCGCGCCAAGCGCCACTGGGGTGGGATCTCGACGATCCCGAGCCGGTGGCGCGGGCGATCTGCTGGCTGCTCTCAGACTACGCCCGCGGGATCACGGGCGAGATCGTCCACGTCGACGGCGGGTTCCATGCCGTCGGGGCGCCGGGGGAGGTCTGAGGCCGCGCTCAGAGCGCAGCGGCCTGAGCGCCCTCGCCCGCCTCAGCGCGGGACGTTTGAGGTGATCGGAATCGGCGGGGGCATCGGCGGCCGCGGGAAGGTGTAGAACTGCCCAGCACTCGTGCCCTGCGTCCCGAAGCCGAACCCGAGAGCCTCGAGCGCGGCCTGGATCTGCCGGACACGATTGAAGCGAAACGGCTCGAAGCCGACGTTGTTGGGCGGGCTTGCGTTGATCAGGGTGCGTGCGAGCACACGGTGCTCGGCCTCGACTCCGGCGATTTCCGCCGAGTAGCGGGCAAACGCGGAACGCCCGGCGGCGGCAAACGTCGTCACACCGATCAGGTAAGTATTGACAAACAGTGTCTCACCAGCCACCAGCGCGTTACCGACTGCCGTCAGATCCAAAGCGTTACCGGAGCCGCCGAACACGGCGTCGGGAATCCAGAAGCGCTTGGTCTGCGGCCGAAAGAAGCGGTGAATGAAGCGCCAGTGGTCGAGCTCGGCGGCATACGCCCCGTCAAACACCACGTCCACGCCGGCCGGGACCTCCGGGTGCAGGCTGACGCGTCGTAGTAGCTCTGTCAGAAGAGTGACAGTCAGCGCCTCGCTTGTGGATGCGAACACGCCGAACTGCCGAATCGAGTCGTGACCGCCGGCGGCCAGAGCACCTGACGCCGGAGCGGCCAAGCCCCCGATGGTGACTCCGGCGGCGCCCACTCCGACGCGTTCCAGCAGCGCCCGCCGCGTATGACCCGGAGTGGCGGCATCGCGAAGCGCGCCGTCGAGAACGTCGATCGATGAAGACAACTGATCAGACACCCGTTACCCCCTGAGAGAGCGGACCGATTCGAACTGCGCAAGCCTAACGCCGACGGCTGTAACTCGGGGCAAGCTGGGGGCGCCAAATCGACCTATACCTGATGTCTGTGGCGATGACAAGGATCTCGGCGCCCACGATCCGCTTCCAGACGCGTCGGCAGGCTCGCGGCCAGGCGGAGTGCTTGCTCCGCGAGCGGGCGCGTCGCGCTAGCGTTCGCGCTACCGAGATGGCGCAAGCCGGCGACGATCGAGGTATCGAACGGGCGCAACAGCGTGCGGCGAAAGCGCGCGCACGTGCTGAACGGGAAAACGAGAGGGCGCAGCTGGCTCGCGAGCGGGTCCTCGCGGCGCAGGAGGAAGCGACGCAAGCGCCCGACGCCGAGGCAAAAGCGGCGCATCAGCGCGAGGTCGAAACCCATAATCGCGCGATCGAATTGCACACGCAGGCGGCCGAGCGCCAACGCGAAGCGATCGACCTCAACGAGCTCCACATCGAGCATCTCCGCGACCCCGAGGCGCCTCCCAGAGACTCGCCGCCGCGCACCTCAGACAACTAGCTCTCGGGGCCCGGCCTGTGCTCGGAGGAGCAAGCACGCAGCCGCGTGAGTCGCTTCCTGGCCCTGAAAAAACCCTCTGTCGCGTTGGAAGACAACCTCAACACGCTGTTATGCGTAAAGCCCGGGCGATCGGCGTATACGAGAGCGTGTGAGCAGCGCCGCCTTCTACCAGCGACACCAGCTGTCGGGACAAGGCAAGGTGCTGAGCACCTGGTCCGGGCCGGTCGGTGTGGTGGTCGTTCAGGCAAGCTCGACGTTCTCTGGCCCCGCGGTTGGCCATGGTCATCAACGAAATCCTTCGCCGTACCCCCGTCGGCGATCGTGATCGACTTATGCCGGACGCAGTTCATGGACGGGACCGGGCTAGCTGTACCCGTCAACGCTCGCCGGCGGACCGCCCGGCACGGCATCGCGCTGCGCGTGGCCTGCGACGTTCCCAGCATCTTCAACCTGTTGACGCCCACCCGCCTTGACGGCGAGTTCGAGATCCACCACACCCGCGGCCAGGCCGTAGCCCTCAGCCGGCCCCGTCTCGTCCCGATTAGTGCATCGGACTCCGACGGCCCGGTGCCACCGCCGCCGTTCCGGCTGACCGCGCTTGCCGGAGACCTCGACACCGGCTGATCGACCAGGATCCTGGGCCTTTCTGGTTCTTCTCGTGGAGCAGCCAGGCTGCGCGTTTCTCTCTCTCCTCCGCGCGCGGCCTGGCTCACCACCCCTAGACGGCGCGGTGAGCGCAAACTCCTTCCGGACGTACGCCAGCCGGATGCCGTCTGGCGGCTGAGCGCGAGGTTCTCTGATCGAGAGGCCGAGGCTGTCGCGGCGGCTAACGCCGGCCGGACGAGCCGAGCAGGTGGTCACGGCGAGTTAGCCCGCCGGTCGCCGGTCACCTTCGCTGGTTACCCGTCTAGGGCCGACCCGCGTGGGGCGCGGGCTGCCTGGGCGCCGCGAGCAGCTGCCCGGTCAATCCGGGTCCCTCTTTGGCGAAGGCGTCCATCCCGCGCCACTGCGCCGCGGCGATGAACAACGTTCGCCCGTCGTCGCCGCCGAGCATGCAGGCGAAGCACCCACGGTCGACGGGGACCGCATGGAGGACCTCGCCTCCCTCGCGGACGCGAATACATCTCTGGCCGGGGACGGTGGCAACCCACACGGCGCCGTCGTCGTCGGCGCAGATTCCGTCCGGCGCGTGCTCGAGCTCGGCCCAGACGCGGCCATCGGACAACGAGCCGTCCTCACTGACCTCGTAGGCAATCAGCGCCTGCACATACGAGTCAGCGACGATCAGTGTGTGCTCTTGGTCGATGAGGGCCATTCCGTTCGGGAACTTCAAACCGCCGGCGACCGTTTCCGCGCTGCCGTCCGGCGTGACGAGCGCGACCGATCCCGCGCCGCCGTTGACGTACGCGCGGCCGGCCCCGTCGACCACGAGTTCATTCGCTCGGCCTTCGCCCAGACTGCTGAGATCTGCGACAGGCGCGAGCGTGCCATCGGCTTCCAGACCTAGGAGCAGTCGTCGCGGTCCGTCTACCGTCAGCAGTCGGCCGTCGGGGAGCCAGTCGATGCTGAACGGGAGCGTCTGCGGGGTGAGCTGGGCGATCAGCTCGCGCTCGCCGTCTGCTGTCACGGCGAGCACCTCGCCGGCTCCCCAGTTGCACAGCCAGACCTTCCCGTCGCGCCACCGCGTCGACTCGGGGATTCCGAGACCGTCGATCATCAGGCTGAGCTCACCCATGGCTCAGCCTC
>JAFAZV010000287.1 GCA_019239445.1 Solirubrobacterales bacterium | reverse complement strand
CGCGTGCTCCTGCCCCACCTCGACGCGTGGTCGGCCGGCCGGCGCCGGGTTGCCCACGGTTACTCGGAGGCAGGCTTGGCCGAGCACGCCCGCTTGCCGCGCCCACAAGCCGGCGCCGAGCCGGCATGGCACCTGTACGTGATCTTGCATCCGCACCCCGAGGAGCTGCGCGCGACGCTGGCCGAACACGACATACACGCCCGCGGCTACTACCGCACGCCGCTTCACCGGCAGGTCGCGATGCGCCCATACGTTGACGACGGTCTCAAGCTCCCCGTGACCGACGAACTGGCGGCCACAAACCTGGCGCTCCCGCTCAGCCCCGTCATGAGTGACGAGCAGGTGGGCCAGGTCGCGCGCGCGGTGGCTGAGTTCGCGCGCGCCGGCTAACGCGCTCTTAGCGCGAGGGTTCTCGGCCCGAGCCTAGAATCACCACTGCATGCGCCGCCGGATGAGATCCGCGGCCTTTCCCGTTCACCGCCATTCGCTGCCCCAGCTGCTGGTGGACGGCCTGTTGGTCGCGCTCGCCTACTTCCTCGCGTTTCGGCTGAGGTTCGACTGGGACGTCCGCGGTCGCTATCAGGAACTGTTCGAGCAGACCCTGCCGTGGGTGATTCCGGTCTACTTGATCGTGCTCTCGGCGTTCGGCGTCTATCAGCGCCTGTGGACGTTCATCTCGCAGCGCGAATACGAAGGCGTGATCAAAGGCGTTCTCGGCGCCACTGTCCTCGTGGTGGGCGCGATCGCGCTTCTGCACCCGGTCCAGAGCGCGCCGCGCATCAGGCACTTCCACATCGTCTCGACTCCGGTCACGCTTCCGGCGAGCGTGATCGCGCTGTTCCTGCTCATGGCGCTGGCGTTCCTGGTTGGCGCGCGGTTCATCGTGCACCTGATCGTCGAGGGCAGGGTGCGCAGCTTCCGCGTCGGCAAGGGCGCGCGCGACGTGCTGATCGTGGGCGGCGGCGACGGCGGCCGCTTGGTGGCGCGCGAGCTCGCACGCAACCCGCAGCTGCGCCTGCGCCCGGTCGGGTTCGTCGACGACGATCCGCGCAAGCGGGGGACGAAGGACGAGTACGGGCTGAAAGTGCTCGGCACGACGTCGAGCGAGGATCTCGCGCGGGTGCTGGACGAGGCCGAGCCCGACGAGGTCGTGATCGCAATCCCGTCGGCCCCCGGAACGCTTCGCGCCCGCGTCGTAGCAGCCTGCCGCCGACGGGGCATTCCTGTACGGACCACGCCGACCGTGTTCGAGCTGCTCCGGGATGGCAGCGGCGAGATGCGGGTCACGCGCCAGCTGCGCGAGGTTCGGGTCGAGGACATCCTCGGCCGAGAGCCGGTGCGAATGGAGCTCGAGCGGGTTGGCGCCTACCTGGCTGGAGAGGTGGTGCTCGTCACCGGCGCGGGCGGATCGATCGGCGCCGAGCTCTGCCGCCAGATCGCCCGCGTCGGCCCGCGCCGCCTGGTGCTCGTCGACCACGCGGAGGACAACCTGTTCGAGATCCTGCGCGAGCTCGAAGAGGAGCGCCACGTGCGTACCGCCATCCCCGTCCTGGCCGACTGCAAGGAGGAGGAGCGTATGCGCGAGGTGCTGGCGGAGTACCGGCCGTCGATTCTGTTCCACGCCGCGGCCTACAAGCACGTGACGATGATGGAGCTCAACCCAGTCGAGGCGGTGCGAAACAACGCTCTCGCCACCCGCGTCGTCGCCCGGATCGCCGGCGAGGCCGCAGTCGGGACGTTCGTCCTCGTCTCGACGGATAAGGCGGTCAAGCCCGCGACGGTGATGGGAGCGTCGAAGGCGCTCGCCGAGTGGGCGGTGGAAGCCGCGGCAGCCAAGTACCGCGCGACCACGTATGCCACGGTCCGCTTCGGCAACGTGCTCGCCTCCTCCGGTTCCGTGGTGCCGATCTTCCGCCGGCAGATCGCGGCCGGAGGACCCGTCACCGTCACCGACGAGCGCATGACGCGCTACTTCATGACGATTCCCGAAGCGGTCCAGCTGATCATCCGCTCCGGTTCGCTCAGCGAAGGCAGTGGCGAGGTGTTCGTGCTCGAGATGGGCGAACCGATCAAGATCATCGAGCTCGCCGAGACGATGATCCGGCTGTCGGGTCTCGAGCCAGGTCGCGACATCGCGATCGAGGTCGTCGGCGCCCGCCCCGGCGAGAAGTTCCACGAAGACCTGTTCAATCCGTTTGAACACCCCCTCCCAACTCCGGCCCAGAAGATCGTGCGGGCGCAGCGCGAGCCGCTCGACCCGGCGTGGGTCGAAGACGCGTTCTCGAAGATCAACCTCCTTGTCCTCGAAGGTGATGCCGCGGTGCTGGCCGAGCACGTCTCGACGCTGGCGAGCTTGCGTCCTGTGCCAGACGCTTCGGGCGCCCGGATCGCCACGTAGACTGCCGACGCAGCATGGGGTCGATTCCGTTCGCCTTCTCGGTCCACCACTTCGTCAACTCGGTGGGCGCATACGCCGGATTTGCTTCGCTCATCGGGCTGGCGATCCTCGTGCTGCTGTATTTCGCCCAGGCGCGCGAAACGGCTTCGCTGCGCGATCGAGCGGCCGAGTGGGCGCAGCGCGTGGAGCAACTCGAGGCGCATCTGGCTTCCGTCTTGCGCCGGCAGTCGCAGCCCGCGGCTCCGCCGGCCACTCAGGCGCCGGCGCCCGGCGCCGCGCCGGCGCCGAGCCGGGCGCCGCTGCCAACGGCGGCCCCTGCGACTGCAGCGGCCGGTGCCGCCGCCGCGAGCGCGACCCACGCGTCGAGCCGGGCGCCTTTTCCCATCATCGGTCCTCCCGCGGGCGTCGGCGCTCCGGCGCTCACCGCCGCCACGAAGCTGATCCCGACCACCGGCGCAGCGGTGATGGCGCCCGAGGGGGCCCCCGAAACGCCACGCGACGCGGTGCCAGACCCGGCTGACCTGACCGTCGTCGGCGCACCGGCTCCCGCCACCGTGGCGGGCGGCGCCAACGGCCACAGCGACTCGCCACCCGGCGCCGGGGTGCCACCCTCGATGGGAAGAACGGCCGTCGCGGCGCCACCGGCCGCACCCGGGACGTTCGCTCCGCCGTCGCTCGAGAACACCGCCGCGATGCCGCCGCCGGACGGCGCGCTGGCCGCCGCCGCGCCGCCGCCGAATCGATCCGGAAGCCCGGCACCGCCGCCGCGGATCCAGATCCGGCCGGGAGCGAGCACTGCTCCAGGCGGCCGCGGCCCGGCGGCGCCCGCCCGTAAGAGAACCTCCGGCGGCCGTCGCCGGCCGTCGCGGGTGATCCTCGCCGGCGTGCTGACGCTCCTCGTGATAGGCGGGATCGTGGCCGGCGTGCTGCTGCTCACCCGCGGCAACGGCAGCGGGTCGCACGCAAAGGCGACCGCGCAGGCCCAGAACACCACGGCCGCCCACCGCTCGGGGTCCGCGGCAGTGACTCCCGCGAGCCTCACGGTCACCGTCCTCAACGGGACCGCCATCTCCCAGCTCGCCCATCGCGTCTCGCAGAAGCTCAGCCGGCTCGGCTACAAGCCGGGCAAGGTCGACACGGCAGCTGATCAGACTCGCACCGCTACGGTGGTCGCCTACCTCCCCGGCCATCGCGCTGGCGCGCTCGCGGTGGCAAGCTCACTGAAGCTGGGCCCGGCTTCCGTGCAGGCCGTCGACCAGACGACGCGCACGGTGGCCTGCCCGCCGCCGAGCGCCTGTACCGCCCAGGTCATCGTCACCGCCGGCACCGACCTCGGCAACATCTGATCTCGCTCGTCTAGTGTCTCGATTCAGAAGTTCGGTGACACCAAGAGGTGCCACTGGTGGATGCCTCGCGAGGACGCAGGAGCCGACGCGCAGCGGTGCTGCGCGAGGCGACGAGGACGCGGCGAGGCGCCGCCAGGGGCGCCTCGACTGCCAGCGAGTTTCTGAATCGGGACACTAGGACACCTGGTGCCCGAGCTGCTCGACCTGCCAGATCGGAGCGCCAAGCCGCGCGAGCATGGCATCACGCACGTGCTCGATCGCGGCCTGTCGCTGAGCGAGGTCGACGGGATGGTCGAGGTCGCCGGCGCGTTCATCGATGTCGTCAAGCTTGGCTGGGGCACAGCGCTCGCGACCGGCAACCTGAAGCCGAAGCTGGCGCGCTACCGCGAGCACGGGCTGCCGGTGGTGCTTGGCGGGACACTGACCGAGCTCGCGATCGGGCAGGATCGGCTGGATCGCCTGATCGAGTGGCTGCGCGAGCTGGAGATCGGAATGATCGAGATCTCCGACGGGACGATCACGATTCCGCATGAGCGCAAGCTCGAGCTGATCCACCGCTGCGCAGCCGAGTTCCGGGTCCTGTCGGAGGTGGGTTCCAAGGACGACACGCGGATCATGGCCCCCTACCGCTGGGTCGAGCTGATCGGCCAGGAGCTCGAGGCCGGCGCCTGGAAGGTGATCGCTGAAGCCCGCGAGAGCGGAAACGTCGGCATCTTCCGACACGATGGTGAGGTGAGGATGGGTCTGATCGACGAGATTGCGCACGCTGTTGCCCCCGAGCGAGTCCTGTTCGAGGCCCCGCGTAAGGAGCAGCAGGTCTGGTTCGTCCGTCGCTTCGGTGCCAACGTCAACCTCGGCAACGTGTTCCCGAGCGACGTGCTGTCGCTCGAGACGATCCGGCTCGGCTTGCGCTCCGACACGGCCGGAGCGGGAGCGATCGTGAGCGCGGATGAATGACGCCGGCGCTCGTCCGCAGACGACGCCCGTGGGCGTGCTTCTTGCTCGACACGGCCAGACCGACGACAACCTCGAACCTCTCCGCTTCCAAGGCTTCACCGACACGCCGCTGAACGACACCGGGCGCCGGCAGGCCGCCGAGCTCGCCGAGCGCGTCGCCGACCGGGGGATCGTTTCTCTGTGGTCATCAGATCTGCGGCGCGCGCGCGAGACAGCGGAGATCGTCGGCGCGAGCATCGGACTCTCGCCGAGGCTCGATGCGCGTCTGCGCGAGGCCAACCGGGGGCGGTGGGAGGGACACCTGTTCACCGAGATCGAGCGCGATGAGCCCGACGCCTACGCGGCCTGGATGCGCGCCGGCGCGACGTTTCGCTTTCCCGAAGGCGAGTCCCTGCGCGACCAGCAGGAGCGGGTGAGCGCGGCGGTGCAGGACATCGCGGCCTGCCGTCAGCTGCCGGCGCTCGTCGTCTGCCACGGCGGGTCGATCCGGGTCATGCTCTGCCTGCACGACCCGCGCGGCCTCGACGCCTTCCACGATTTCAAGATCCGCAACACGGCGGTCGTGCCGCTGTGAACCGGCTGCCATTGGGGGCGTTCGGAGCTCTCGTAGCGGCCACCGTGGGCGCCTTCTTCGTCGTGCAGCACCTGAAGGCCTCGACGCCGCTGTACGCCGGGTTCCCGAAGCCGAACCCGGCGTGGATCAACCCTCGCGACGGCAACGCCTGCGACGGGGTGGATCATCGCGCCACGACGATCTCCTTCTATCTGCTCCACCGGGCCGACAACGTCGACGTCTACGTCGTCAACCGCGACGGCGCGATCGTGCGCACTGTCGCCTCTGGGCGCCACATGCGGATCCGCGTGCGCAAGCCGGACGGTGTGTTCAACTGGGATGGGCGCACCGACAGCGGGCAATTCGCGCCGGACGGCGTCTACCGGTTCCGCGTCGCCCTGCGCCAGCAGGGGCGTACGGTCCAGCTCCCAGTCCCGGTGCTCGTGAGGACGCGGCCACCGCGTCCGGCGGTCACCCGGGTTACGCCGTCGTTGATCCCGCACGATGACGAGGCTGCGGCGATCGGTGTGCGCGGAGCCGGGAGCGGGCCGACGAGCGTGCAGGTCTACCGCACCGACGCCTCGCTCAACCCGAGCCTGGTCGCGAACCTCACCGTCGCGGCGAGCGCTCGGCCGAGCTGGGATGGGCGCCTCGCGGGTCAGCCGGCACCGGCCGGCACCTACCTGATCGGCGTCACCGTTCATGATCGGGCGTGCAATGTCGGGCGCTTTCCGCCCCAGCTGCCGCCGGCACCGAACTCGACCCGCGGGGCCGGAGTCACCGTGCGCTACTTGGCCGCGCAGCCTCCGATGGACCCGACGCCGGCAGGCACTCACGCGCTGGTCTACGTCGACGCGCGCCAGCGCGACTACGCGTGGACTCTCACGCGCGTTGGCGCGTCGACCCCGGTCGCCAGAGGATCGGGCAGCGCTTTCACGCTGCGAGTCCACGTGCCCGCCCGCGAACGTGCCGGGCTCTACGTCTTGGCCCTGCGCTCGGGAGCGCACCGGACCTCGGTCCCGCTGGTGGTCAGCAACCCGCAACGAGGTGAGGGATCGTCTGCGCCTCAGCGCGTGCTGGTGGTCCTGCCCGCGCTCACGTGGCAGGGCCAGAACCCGGTCGATGACGACGGCGACGGCATCCCCAACACGCTGCGGCGCGGTGGCCCGATTCTTCTGGAGCGCCCGCTGGCGAACGGGCTGCCGCAGGGTTTTGACGACGAGGCGGCGATCCTCACCTACCTCGATGCGCATCATCTCGCCTACGACTTGACTACCGACCTCGGGCTGCTCGACAAGGTTGGGCCGACGCTGACCCGCTACCGCGGCGTCGTCCTCGCCGGCAGCGAGCGGTGGCAGGCGGACAGCGTCGGCGCCGCGCTTCGCACCTTTGCCGAGAATGGCGGCCGCGTCCTCGTCGCCGGCGTCGAGTCGCTGCGCCAGGGCGTGAAGGTGCAAGGCGGCCGCGCGTTCGCACCCTCCGCCCCGGCCGAAGGCGACATCTTCGCTGTGCGGCAGGGCCAGCTCGTCACAGGCAGCCGGGACCTGATCGCGGTGATCCGCGACCGTCTCGGCATCTTCGCCGGAACGTCGGGGGCGTTCCCCGGCTTCAACAGCTTCCAGGTCCTTCAGCCGTCACGCCCGCCGGCCTCGGCCGCCGGGACGAGCGACCAGACGACGAGCGTGGTCGGCTTCCGCTTCGGCCTCGGGACCGTGGTGGAGATCGGGCTGGTCGGCTTCGGCACGAGCCTCGCCAGCGACGTGGACGCGCAGCAACTGCTCGGGAAGATTTGGCGCCTGCTCGAGGGTTGAGGTTCGGCGCCCGCCCGAAGGCCGAGCGGGCGCGTATGCGCCAGTTCGATCCGTACCGTGTGCCGGGCGTGACGGGCTATCTCAAGCGTCTGGTCAGCTCTCTCGCCGCCTATCAGGTGGCGGATGTGGTGTCGAAGTTCCTTGCCGTGCTGCTGCTGCCGGTGTACACGCGCTACGTCAAGCCATCCGGCTATGGCGTCGTGGAGCTGCTGGCCAGCGGCGTGATCTTCGCCAGCATTCTCGTCCGTCTGGGGATGATCGAAGCCTTCCTGCGCTTCTACTTCATCGACGACGATCAGGCGCGGCGCGACGCGTTGATCAGGCGCGCAGTGGTGTTCCTGCTTATCACCACCACGCTGGCCGCGGCGGCACTCGCGCTCGCCGCCGCCCCGTTGTCGAGGCTGATCCTCGGCCACGAGGACAGCACGACGTTCCTCATCGCGGTGCTCGGGTTTTGGACGTTCACCAACCTCGAGCTGGCCTACGGCCTATTGCGGGTCGAGGAGCGCCTGCGCGCCTACGCGACCGCGACGCTGACCAACGTCGTGCTCACGGTGGCGCTGACGCTGGTTCTCGTCGTTGGCCTGGGGAAAGGCGCGCGGGGACTGCTGCTCGGCAACTACCTGGTATCCACCCTCGTGCTGCTCGGGTTGTGGTGGACGATGCGCAGCCGGCTCTTCAGCGGTCCGGCAGGTCGCGGCGAGCGGCTCTCGGCGCTGCTGCGCTTCGGCCTGCCGACCGTGCCCGCGGAGATCTCGGTCTACGCGCTCAGCATCATCGACCGCTACTACATCTTTCACTCGCGCAGCCAATCGCTGGCCGGCCTGTACTCGATCGCGGTCAAGCTGGCCGGGTCAGTGGCGTTCATCGTGCGCGCGTTCCAGTACGCCTGGCCGCCGCTCGCTTACTCGGTGGGCAACGACGTCGAGGCGGCTCGGCTGTACGGCCTGGTCACGACCTACTACGTCCTCGTCAGCGGTTGGGTCGTCGCCGGCCTGGCCTTGCTCGGGCGCTGGGTCGTCCGCCTGCTCACCGCCAGCGCCTACTTCGGCGCCTACCGCGCCCTGCCGTGGGTCGCGCTCGGCTGGGCGATGTATGGGCTCTGGGTGGTCTTCCTGGTCATCGCCGGCCGCGCCCAGGTGACAACGCGGAACTTCCCCGCCGCACTCGCCGGTTTGGCGGCGAACGTGATCCTGCTGATCGCGCTCGTGCCTTCTCAGGGCATCGCCGGGGCGGGAATCGCGCTCTGCGGAGCCTATGCCGTGATGCTCGGCGTGATGCACCTGCTCACCCGTCGCCTGTTCACGGTGAGCTTCGAGTGGCGTCGCATAGCGCAGATCGTGTTGGTCATGGGTGGCCTGGCCGTCCCCGGGGAGCTGCTGCTGCCGACCCACGGGCTCGCCGGCTTCGTCTCCCGGGCGGCGATCTTCGCGCTGATCCCGTTCGTGCTCCTCGTCACCGGCTTCGTGCATCCGGGCGAGCGGCGCCAACTGCGAGCGCTCGTCGGGCGCCTGCGGCGCGCGCCCGCAGGAGGCGCGGCGTGAGCCGACCGGCCGTGTCGGTTGTGATGCCGTTCGCGGGCGAGATAGCCGGCGCATCCGCCGCCCTTGCGGCACTCGGCGCGATCGAGACCCAGCCGGGTGATCAGCTGATCTTCGCCGACAACAGCGACCCGCCGCTTGACCTTCTGCGTGCGTTGCCGCCGGCCGTGGCGCCGGATGCCCCGGTGGAGGTCGTACGAGCACCAGGCGAGCGCTCGCCCGCCCGCGCGCGCAACGCGGGTGCCGAGCGCGCGGGCAACGATTGGATCTTGTTCCTCGACGCCGACTGTCACGCGCCGGCGGATCTACTCGATCTGTACTTCGAACCGGCGGTCTCCGATGACGTCGGGGCACTGGCGGGAGAGGTGGCCCCGGCTGCGGCAGCGGAGACCGTGGCGGCTCGCTACGCCGCAAGCCGGAGCTTCCTGGGCCAGCGGGCGCACCTCGCGCACCCCTATCTGCCACGCGCCGTGGCCGCCAACCTGATGGTGCGCCGGCGCGCCTTCGAGCAGCTGGGAGGCTTCCTCGAAGGTGTGCGCGCCGGCGAAGACACCGACTTCAGCTGGCGCCTGCAGCGCGCGGGCTGGCGGCTCGAGCCGCGCACGCGAGCACGCGTTGAGCACGTCTACCGAGAGAGCCTGCGAGAGCTGCGCCGGCAGTGGCGCGGCTACGCGGCCGGGCGGGCATGGCTCGCCCGCCGCTACGACGGCTTCGAACCCGAGCCCGCGATTCGCCGCGTGGCGCGCCGGCGGCTGCGGGGTGTGCCCCGGCGGCGTGGCCGGCCGGCGGCTCGCATGAGAATCGAGTTGCGGAGCGACCGCGAGCCGCGGACCGAGCGCGCGCGGCACCTCGCGCTGGACGCGCTGCTCGGCATAGAAGAACTTGCCGGCCTGGTCCTCTCGAACCGCCCGCCTGACGAGCGTGTGACGCACCCGGTCCAGGTCATCTTGATCGCGGGCCGCTTCCCGGCCCGGGGCGATCCGCTGGCCGAGTTCGCGCGGACGCTCGATCACGCTCGCGTCGAGGCCCTGGCGCGACCGGCTGTGGTGGCGGCCGAGATCGCCCGCGAGTTGACGATCGACTACCGGGAGGACGACGGCGCAGCGGCCCGCTGCGGAGCGCTGATCAGGCTCACCACGCGCCATCCGATCCGGGTCCTGCGCGCCGCGCTGCGTCCGCGCTCGGGCCTCCTGGCGCTGGCGCCGGCGGCTTTCAGGCTCGAGCGCGACCCGGGCGCACGGCTGCATCCCATTGGCGGCGAGGAGCCGGGTTTGATCGCGCGCCGGCTGGCCGCCCTCACGGGCCGCAAGGTAACCCATGCCGAGGCGCGCTGATGCGCGTGGACGTGATCGATCCTTCGGCCTTCACGCCGCCGTACGACCGCGCGCTCTGCTCCGCTTTGGCACGCGAGGGGGCGCGGGTCAGGCTGATCACGTCGCGCTTCGCCTACGGCGAGGTCCCGGCTGCGGACGGTTACGACGTGCGCGAGGACTTCTACCGCCGGGTGCCCGGCGCTCCGGGCTCGCGGCTGCGCAGGGTCGGCAAGCTGGTCGGACACGTCCCCGACATGTGGCGCTACCGCCGCCTCGCCGGCGGCGCCGACGTCGCCCACTTCCAGTGGCTGGACGTGCCGTGGCTGGACGCCGCCCTGCTGCCGCGCCGACCCATCGTGCTGACCGCGCACGACCTTTTGCCGCGCGAGCCACGTCCGGGTCAGGCACATGCGCAGCGCCGGTTGCTGGCCGGCGCGGACGCGGTGATCGTGCACTCCGAGTACGGGCGTCGTCATCTCTTGTCTGGGCTGCCGCTCGATCCGCGCAAGGTGCACGTCATCCACCACGGCGCCTTCGAGCACCTGACCCGTCAGCGCTCAGAGCTGGCGTTGCCGCCCGAGCTGCGCGCGGTCGAGGCGCCCGTCGTGCTGTTCTTCGGCCTGCTGCGTCCGTACAAGGGCATCGAGGTGCTGCTCGAAGCGTGGCGCGACATCTCCGGGGCCGAGCTGTGGATCGTTGGGCGTTCGCGGATGCCGCTCGAGCCGCTCCGCGCGAGCGCGGATCAGAGCGTGCGCTTCGTTCCCCGCTTCATCTCCGATCTCGAGCTGCCGGCGTTCTTCCGCCGCGCCGACGTCGTCGTCTTGCCCTACACGCGCACCGAGCGCTTCGACCAGTCGGGCGTTCTCGCCACCGCGCTTGCGTTCGGCAAGCCGATCGTGCTGAGCGACATCGGCGGCTTCGGCGAAGTCGCGGCGACCGGCGCCGGCTGGCTGGTGCCGCCGGACGATCCCGCCGCGCTCCGCGAGGCGCTGGGTTCGCTGCTACGGGACCCGGCGCGGCGCGAGCGGCTGGCCGGCGCCGCGGCTGCGGCTGCGGCGGGCGAGTTCTCCTGGCGGCTCGCAGCACGCAAGACGCTGGACGTCTACCAAACAGTCGCCCGCCACTAGGGCAGAATCCGCCGCCGTGAGCCCGCTCGAGATCGTCTTCTGGGTGTGCGCCGGCCTGCTGGCATACACCCACGCCGGCTATCCGCTGGTGCTGGCCGTGATCGCGCGGCTACGACGGGCCCCCGCGCCGGCCAGCGCCGCGGCCGCAAGCGGCGACGCGGTGAGACACGACGAACTGCCGGCCGTGTCGGTGATCGTCGCCGCTTACGCCGAGCAGGACGTGATCGCGCAGCGGGTCGCGAACCTCCGCGAGCTCGACTATCCCCGCGAGCGCTTGGAGCTGATCGTCGCCTGTGATGGCTCGCCGGATGACACGCCGGCGCGGGCCCGCGCCGCAGGTGCCGATGTCGTGCTGGAGCTGCCGCGGGGCGGCAAGATCTGTACCCAGGACGCCGCCGTGCAGCGGGCCACCGGGGACCTGCTGGCGTTCTCTGATGCCAATGTGCTGTGGGAGCCGACCGCGCTGAGGCGCCTGGTCGCCGCCTTCGAGGACCGACGCGTCGGCTACGCCTGCGGCGACGTTCGCTTCGTCAACGAGCGGGGCACCAACCAGGAAGGTCTCTACTGGCGCTACGAGATGGCCCTGCGCACGCTCGAGTCGCGCCTGCGCTCGATCACCGCCGGCAACGGCGCGATCTACGCCACACGCCGCGAGTCCTACCTAATCGTTGACCCGATCATGGGCCACGACCTTTCGTTCCCGTTCAACATGGTCAAACGGGGCTGGCAGGCGGTTTACGTTCCCGACGCGCGCGCACGCGAGCGGATGGTGCCGACGATCGAAGGCGAATTCGCGCGCAAGCGCCGGATGATGAGCCACGGCTGGCCGATCGTCGTGCGCGGCGGGATGCTCTCGCCCCGTGGCTATGGCCCGCTGTACGGGCTGATGATCTTCTCCCACCGGATCCTCCGCTACCTCTCGCCCTTCCTGCACCTG
>JAFAZV010000276.1 GCA_019239445.1 Solirubrobacterales bacterium | reverse complement strand
GGTCGGGCGGCCACGCCCAACCCGGGATCCGCCTGCACCGGACGCGCCACCTGCCTGACCGCGACGTCCGCATCCACCAGGGCCTGCCCGTGACCTCGCCGGCGCGGACGCTGCTCGACTACGCGGGCGAGGCCGGCCAGGAGGAGTTTGAGCAGGCACTCGATGACGCGCTCGCCCGCAAGCTGGTGCGCATGTCGCAGATCGATGATGTGCTCGCGCGCGCCAGCCATGGGCGCAAAGGCGCCGGCCTGCTGCGCGCGGCCTATCGGGCCCGGACAGGCGAGTCGCCGGCCCTGACCCGATCGTGGGGCGAGCGACGGCTACGCGACCTGCTTCGTAGGGCCAACCTACCCGCGCCCGAGATGAACGTCGACTTACACGGCTACGTGCCCGACCTTCTGTGGCGCGAGGAGCGGCTGATCGTCGAGGTCGACGGCTGGGCGTTTCACCGCGGCCGGGCGAAGTTCGAGGCTGACCGCCGGCGCGACGCCAGCCTGGTTGCCGCTGGGTGGCTCGTGCTCCGGTTCACCGCGCGGCAGATCCGCGACGAGCCGTACGCCGTGATCGCGCGGATCGCGCAGACGCTGGGATGGCGGGAAGCGAGCCTCGGGCGGGCGGCGTAAACGGCTTCAGTCGGCGAACCGCCGCAGGGCCAGCCGCGCCACCAGCCAGAACACGACGGTGAGGAGCGCGAGGTGCAGCAGCGGCCACCCGATCCCGGGCGAGGAGCCGCTGAATCCGTTGCTCAGCGCCTGCAGCGCGCTGCGGAACGGAAACACGAAGGCGATCGCGTCGAGCACCGCGCGCAGCGCACCTGACACCGCTGTGGCGGGAACCAACGCCACGAAGGCGATCGGCAGCGAGAGCAGGAACGCGAGCAGCGACGCGGCGCTGACCTCGCGTGCCACGCCGCCGATTGCGGCGCCGAGGGCGCCGAAGGCGAGGCCGCCGAAGGCCAGCGCGAGCAGCCAGAGCGGGAAGCGCGCCCACTCGAGGTGGACGAACAGCCCGACGACGATCGCCATCAGCAGCGTGACCGCGAACGCGCACGCCGCCGAGAGCACGACCTTCTCGGACAGCAACTCGCCGGGTGAGACGAGCCCGCGGACCAAGCGCCGGTAAGCGTTCTCTGAGCGCTCGAGGGCGAGCATCCCGGCCGCCAGGAGCACGGTGACGAACATCAGCGAGACGATCACGGCGATCGCCGCTGCGTAGGAGTTCGACGGCGTCGTCTTGCCGGCGAGCTCGGTCTGATCGACGGTCAACGGGGTGCCGATCGAGCCGAGAACCGGACTTGCGAACCCGAGGCCCTCGATCGCGATCCCCGCGAACGACGCTACTTGGGTTAACGCGCCACGAACGGGCGAGCTCGGCGGCAGCCTCGTCACGGCGTCCTGCACGATCGCGCGCGACGCGCGCAGCCCGAGCAGCGAGACGTTCTGCCCGGCAACGTTGATCGTGCCGCCGTTCAGCACCCGCTGAAGGTCGGTGGTGGCGGCGGCGAGGACTTGCTTGGAGATCGCTTGCTCGGCCTGGCTCAAGCGCGTCTGGATCGCCTGATTGACGTACTGGCGCTCGATCGGGTCCTTCGTGTTGAGGATCAGCTCGATGGTGGGGTTGCCGACGCCGTTGTTGACGAGGTTCTGTATCTCAGAGGGAAGGTCGGGCGGCACGATCACGGCGGCGAGGGCCGCGCCGTCGCGCACTTTGGCCACCGCGGCGTCGCGCGAGGAGACTTTGATCGGCTCGATCGACTGGAACAGCTGGTGGACGTAGTCGCCGAGGTTGATGCGCTGGCTTCCGAAGTTGATTTTGGCCTGGCTCGGGGGCACCTGGTTGAGGAAAGCCACTTTCGGCTTGCCGGGCGGGCTCGAGACGGCGAAGCCGATCATCAGCGCGATCACGATCGGGTAGACGATCAGCAGTCCGACGAGCAGGGGCGAGCGCCGGAGGATCTGGAGGTCCTTGACGAGCAGCCAGCGCATGCCGGTCTCGTCTTAGTGGCCGCGGGCGTGCAGGAAGCGCACGAACGCCGCCTCGAGATCGCCCTCCTCGCCGCCGACGGTTTGCGCCAGCTCGCGCGGCGTGCCGGTGAACAGCAGCTCGCCATCGACGAGCACAAGCACGCGGTCGGCATAGCGCTCGACCTCGGCAACGTTGTGGGTCGAGAAGACGACCGTCGTGCCGCGCTCCGCGAGAGCGCCGATGAACTCCCACAGCCGCTCGCGCTGGCGAGGGTCGAGCGAGGCCGAGGGCTCGTCGAGGAGCACAGCCACGGGCTCACGCAACAAGCCAATCGCAATGTTGACCCGCTGCTGGTTACCGCCCGAGAGCTTGCCCACCTCCTCGTCGGCGCGTTCGCCAAGACCCGCCTGCGCGAGCATCCGCTCCACTGCCGCCTCGGGTTCGGCCAACTTCTCCAAGTGCGCGAACAGCCGCAGGTTCTCCGCCACCGAGAGCTTCGAGTAGAGCGCCGGCTGCTGGGGAACCCAGCCAATCTGCTCGATCGAGTGGCTGAGCTCGCCGGCGCTCGGCTGAAGAACGCCGGCCAGGATCGACAGCAGC
>JAFAZV010000154.1 GCA_019239445.1 Solirubrobacterales bacterium | reverse complement strand
CCGCCGGCACCGGCCGGGGCGCGGCTTCGAGGCGCTTCGCTACCGCTTCGAGATCGTCTCCGACTACGGAGCGTTCCGCGACCTGCAGCGCCACCGGATGCTCACCGTCCAGTGGCAGTCGCTCACTCCGGACCTCGGGGCGGGAGTTCCCGAGCAGGTCGAGCTGGCGGGATGCAGCGAGGAGTATCGCCGAGCACTCGAGCGCAGCCGAGAGGAATACGCGCGACTCGTCGGGCGCGGGCTCGAACGCGCCGCGCCCTACGCGCTCTGCCTCGGCTACCGCATCCGCTACGTCCTCGACCTCAACGCTCGGGAGGCGATGCAGTTGATCGAGCTGCGTTCAGGGCGCGAGGGCCATCCGAGCTATCGCGCCGTGGCGCACGAGATGCACGCGCAGATCGCCTTGGTTCACCCCATGGTGGCGGAGGCCATGAAGCACGTCGACGCTGACACCGAGCCTCGGCTCGAGCGCATCCTCTCCGAGATGCGAAGCCACGCTCGCGCACGCTGATTTGCGTATCCTGGCTGCCGGCCGGGGAGGACTTACCGCCGCCGGGAAGGCCGGCCCGCGAATGGGCGTCCTCCACTCCAGTGCTGCTCAACCACACCCAGAGGTGATCACTTGAAGCGCAGGCTCGTCCCATTCCTTACCCTGGCCACGATCGCACTGAGCGCCGGGATCGCTTTTGCCGCCACCAGCGGCACGACGATCAAGACCTCGAACACGCGCGTCGGCAAGATCCTCACCAGCCGGCGCGGCTTCACGCTCTACATGTTCAGTCGCGACAAGAAGAACCGCGACAACTGCGTGAAGATCGCGGGCTGCATGTCGGTCTGGCCGGCCGTGACGACGAAGGCCAAGCCGATCGCCGGCTCCGGGGTGCGCAAGTCGCTCCTCGGCACGATCAAGCTCCCGAACGGTCAGCGCCAGGTCACCTACGCCGGGTGGCCGCTCTACACCTACGTCGGCGACTCGGGCCCGCGAGCCACTTCATACATCGGGTCGTTCCTGAACGGCGGCTTCTGGTACGCCGTGAGCCCAACCGGAAAGGTGATCAAGTAGGGCCGCAGTCCGAGGCGACCACGATCGCGACCACTCCGCCGCCACAGCCGAGTGGTCGCATCCGTGGTCCTCTGAGGGCAGCAAACGCGACCACTGCACGTCCCGCGTGCGAGTGGTCGCAGTTTCTGTCGGGTGAACTCAGGCTTCGGCGCGGCTGCCGTTTTGGCTGCCGTGCGGGTCGGACCTCGCGTCGAGCCACTGCCCGATCTCGGGCCAGATCTCCTTCTTCGCAGCTGAGCCGGCCATCAGCCCGATGTGCCCGCCCTTGCGATCAAGGCGCGTGACGTCGCCGCTCGAGACCATGTCGAAGAGCGGCTGTGTCCCCTCCGGCGGTGCGATGTGGTCGGCGCCGGCGGTGACCACGAGCAGGCTCTGGCGGATCCGCTCCAGGTCCACCCGCTCACCGCGAAGGCGCATGCGCCCGTTCACGAGCCGGTTCTCCTTGTACATCCACGTGATCCAGTCGCGGTAGGCGCGCGCCGGGAAGGGCGGGTTGTCGGCGATCCAGTGCGCCATCGTCTGGTATGCCTCGCGCCGGGTTTCGCCATCGAGCACGTTTTCCCATAGGCGACGGTAGGTGGTCCAGTAGTTGGTCACCGGCTTCATCATCTTGTTCGCCCAGTCGATCGCCGCGCCGGGCACCGCCTTGTAGCCTTCGGAGACGAAGTCGACGTCGAAGGAGTCGCGCCCGACCCAGTTGCCGTAGAGCGAGCCGCGGGTGTCGACCGGCGTCGTCAGCAGGACCATGTTGCGAACCGGGGTCTCCTCGTGCAGCCCGCCGTAGAGGACGCACAGGGTGCCGCCGATGCACCAGCCGAGCAGCGTCACCTCGTCCTCGCCGCTTGCCCGCAGCACCTCGCGGATCGCCCACGGAAGCTCATCGCAGACGTAGTTCTCGAGCCCCATGTCGGCGTCTTCCTCCTCCGGATAGCCCCAGTCGATCAGGAACACGTCGTAGCCCTCGTCGAGCAGGTACTCGACGAACGATCCTCCCGGCCGCAGGTCGAAGATGTCCGGGCGGTTGATCAGCGCGAACACGAGCAGGATCGGGATCGGGTGCCGGCGACGGTTGGAGCGATACCGGTAGAGGGTGGTCTTGCGATGCGTCCAGATGACGTCCTTGGGGGAGGTCCCGACCTGAGCGTCGTTCTGCGTGAGCAGGATGTTGAAGAAGTCGAGCGCCGCCACTGGCGCTCGCGCCGCGCGCTCGAGCGCGTTCACGACCCGTCTCCGCTCGTGACCTGCTCGCGCCCGCTCGCGCCGTTGGCGTCCTCGTGCTGGACGCGCCCGTCGCCGCTCGGCTGCTGCGCCTGCAGCCGCTCGACCTCCTGGAGCAGGAGCTCGAGCTTGTCCTCTGTCCGCGCCAGCTGGCGGGACAGACGCGTGATGTCCTGGCGTCCGGCGAGCCTGAGGTTGCGCAGGATCAGATCGAACACATCGGTTGAGATCTTCGTCAGCGCGACGACGTTCTCGGTGACGCGCGCCAGCAGCTCTCCGAAGCTGTCGCGCGCGACCAGCTGCTCGAACGCCTGGGCAGTGCGCGTCTCGGCTTCGTCGTAGAGCCGGCGCGTTTCCTCAGCGGGACTCGGATGTCGCTCGTTGGCCATCCACTCTCCTTCTCCGGCGGGTAATTGTCTCTTCGGTCGGGTTGCCCGAGGCTCGGACGCGACAAACGGTAGTCGACTCGGGGCGCTGCGCCGCGGGATCGATCAGCGGCGCCCGGGTCAATGACCGCCGCCGCGCCCGCGAGGGTCAATCAGCGGCGTCGCGCCCGCGCAGCTCGACCCGGCGGATCTTGCCCGTCAGCGTCTTCGGCAGATCGGGCACGAACTCGATCAGCCGCGGATACGCGTAGGCGGAGTGGTGGTCGCGTACGAAGGCCTTGATCTCCTCGGCCAGGGCGTCGGAAGGCTCATAGTCGGCGGCCAGCACCACGAACGCCTTGACGACATTGCCACGCCGCTCATCCGGCGCGGCGACGGCGGCGGCTTCGCGCACAGCGGGGTGCTCGAGGCACGCGGACTCAACCTCGAACGGCCCGATGCGATAGCCGGCCGAGATGATCACGTCGTCGGCACGCCCCTCGTACCAGTAGTAGCCGTCCTCGTCGCTCATGGCCGCGTCCTTGGTGTGAAACCATTCGCCGCCGAACACCTCGGCGGAGTCCTCCGGTGGACGGTTCCAGTAGCCGAGCGGGTAGTGCGGGTTCGACCGCGCCTTGAGACAGATCTCGCCGCGCTCGCCCGAGCCGAGCGGCTGCTCGTTCTCGTCCAGGATGGCGACTTCCCAGCCGGGCATCGGCTTGCCCATCGAGCCCTCGCGCACCTCCATGAACGGGTAGTTCGCACACAGGGGGTAGGACTCGGTGAGGCCGTAATAGTCGAGCACGGTGATGCCGTACTGCTCGCGGAACCAGCGGATCGCCTCCGGGTTCAGCGGCTCGCCCGCCGAGCAGACGATCCTGAAGTTCTGCGGATACCGAGTCCCTGCGTCCTCGATCGACATCATCGAGCGGATCGCGGTCGGGGTACCGAACACATTGCTGACGCGGTGCCGCGAGAGGAACGCGAGCTGCTTGTGGGGGTCGAAGCCGCCCTCGCGCTGGAAGACCGCCTGCGCGGCCCCGAGGCGCCAGGGCCCGAGCAGCGGGCAGATCCCGGCCGCCCACGCCCATTCGCCCATACCGTGGAACAGCTCGCCGTCGCGCACATCGTGGCAGTAGATGAATTCCTCGTGGGCGAGGATGTAGCGGTGGGCGTGGAGGATGCCCTTGGCCAGCCCGGTCGTGCCGGAGGAGTAGTAGAGCTGGGCTGGATCGTCGGCGGCGGTATCGACTCCTTGGAACGATTTCGAGCCGCGGCTCAGCAGGTCCTCGTCGAGGATCAGGATCTGCTCGACGAGCGACGGCTCGATCCGGGTGGCGTTGACCGCGTCGGTGACCAGCACCTTGGCCTGAGAGTCCTTGAGCCGGTGGCGGATCCCCTCGTCGCCGTAGAGCACCGACATCGACAGCAGGATGGCGCCGGCCTTCCAGACGCCGAAGAACGCTGCCGCCGTGTGTGGCGTGGGCGCCAGCAGCATCGCGACCCGGTCGCCCTTCTGAACTCCGGCGCTCCTCAGCACGTTCGCGAAGCGATTCGAGTCGTCCTGCAGCTGG
>JAFAZV010000204.1 GCA_019239445.1 Solirubrobacterales bacterium | reverse complement strand
GAGGGGTTGATCAGGTAGTGGCGGTCCGAGCAGAGCGAGTTCCAAACGTGGGTGATCTGGCCGCTGGCTCGGTCGATCGTGACAACGTGGCCCTGGTAGGGCGGCGCGTCGCCGATGTACCCGCCGGTGGTGGCGAGAACTGAGTTGCCACTGATGTTGAGCGCGGTTGCGAGCTTCTCGCGCGAAGCGAGCAACGTGGTCCGCGCCGGCCAGTGGGCGGAGCGCACTTCGCGGCCCGTGGTCAGGACGAGCTTGCGGATCAGCCCGTCCGGGCTCGCCGCAAACACGTAGCGCCGGTCGGGATCGGCGATCGGCGTCGTGTTCGTGATCTGGTCGCTGCCCTCGTAGTTGCCGATGTCGGGCGGCACGAACTCCCACAGCTTGCCGCCCGTGCCGACGTCGAACGCGATCGTGCGTCCGTAGGTCGTCGTCACCACCGCTACGTCGCGAAGCCGTCCGCGGATCCGGATCGCGTGCAGCTCGATCGGTGAAGAGTCGACCGTGCCGTCGAGACTGACGCGCCTGAGCTTCAAGCGTCGTAGATCGCGCGCGCCGATGCCGGTGCTCGCCGGTCCCACGCCGCTGCGCTGGGCGTCGTAGTCGAACCGCGTCCAGTCGCCCGCGGGAAGCCGCGCGGTCGCTGCGCCGGCCGCGCCGGGGGCGCGCGCTGTCGTGGTCTGGCTCGTTTCCGTCGAGGCCGGTGGCGCTGGCGCGCCGCTTCCGCCGCACGCGGCCAGCGCGAGCGCGCACAAGATCAACGTCCCCCGCATCCAGGCCTTCATCGCGTCCATGCTAGCCACAGCCGTTCGGCGGGCCCGCCGGTTCCGCTCGTCGCCCGCGGGTGGCGTCGGGTACCTGTAGTCGCAGGCTCCACTGAGCCTTTCCAACGCGCGCGCGCAGGTCGGTAGGCTGGTGGCGATGGCTGTGAGCAGCGAGCCTCAGCTGATTCGGGAGGTCGAGCGGCTGCGGGCGGAGCTTGCCCGCCGTGAGCAGGAGGCGGCTGAGAAGGAACGACAGCTCGAGCGTTACGCCGCCGACCTCCGAGGTGCATTCAAGCGCGAGCGCTCGCACTCGCAGGAGCTCGAGCGCTCCTACAGCGCGACCGTGCGAGTGCTCTCGAACGCCGTCGAGGCGCGTGACGCCTACACGGGCAAGCACGCCGACCGCGTGACGGCGTACGGAATCGAGATCGCGCGCGCGATGGGCCTGTCGCTGGCGGATGAGCCCCGAGTCGAGTTCGGCTTTCTCCTGCACGACATCGGCAAGGTCGCGATTCCCGACGCGATCCTGTACAAGCCCGGCTCGCTGACTGAGAAAGAGCGAGCGTTGATGGCGCAGCACCCGCTGATCGGCTCGGAGATCGTGGCCGGGATCGAATTCCTCTCCGAGGCCGCCCAGGTAGTGCGCTCGCACCACGAGCGCTGGGACGGCAACGGCTACCCGGACGGCTTGCGCGGCGAGGAGATCCCGCTGGCCGCGCGGGTGTTCGCCGTGGCTGACGTACTCGACGCGCTGACCACCGACCGCCCCTACCGGCCGGCGCTCCCCCTGGCCGAGGCGCGAAGGATGATCGTCGCCGCGGCGGGAACCCAGTTCGATCCCCGCGTCATCGAGGCGTTCGCGTCGATCCCGGACAAGGTGTTCGAAGAGATCGGCGCCCGGATCCACTGAGCGAGCGGTCCTCGCCAGCGGCCACCCGAATGTCTTCGTTTCTGCGGGGGGAGCGCCTGAAGTGAAGCTCGTCTCCTATCGCGCCGGCGCCGGCGGCGAGCACGTGGGCGAGCTCCGCGACGGCGGCCGTGTGGTCGAGCTCGAGGCGGCGAGCATGGTCGACTGGCTAGCCGGCGCTGGGCACGGTGCCGCCGGGCCTGAGCACGCTCTAGCCGATCTGCGCCTGCTCGCGCCTATCCCCCGTCCGCCCAGCGTGCGGGACTTCTTCGCCTACGAGGAGCACGTCCGCGCGGGGTTCAAGCTGCGCGGGGCGGAGATCGCGCCGGCGTGGTACGAGGCGCCGACCTTCTACTTCTCCAACCCGGCCGCGATCTTCGGGGCCGGCGAAGCCGTCCAGCGTCCCGCGGGCTCTCGCCGCCTCGATTTCGAGCTCGAGATCGCAGTGGCGCTCGGCGCCGACAGGGCGATCGCCGGGTTCATGCTGATGAACGACTGGAGCGCTCGCGACCTACAGGCCAGGGAGATGACGGTTGGGTTGGGCCCCGCCAAAGGCAAGGACTTCGCCACCAGCCTCGGGCCGTGGCTGGTGACGGCGGACGAGCTGCCCTACGACGGAGAGCGGCTTGAGCTCGAGGCCAGTGTCACGGTGAACGACCGCGTCGTGACGCGGACTTCGTCGCGACCCATGCAGTTCAGCTGGCCGGAGCTGGTGGCGCACGCCGCTCGCGACACCGTCCTTCACCCCGGCGACGTGCTCGGCTCCGGCACGCTAAATCGGGGCTGCCTACTGGAGCTGGGGCCGATCGATGGGCGTTGGATCGAGCCTGGGGATGTGGTGGCGCTGTCTGCGCCGGGCCTGGGCGAGCTGCGCACGCCGGTCACGGCCTGACCCGGTGTCGCGCTAGCTGATCTTGAGCAGGATGATCGTGTTGATCACGAACGCGATCGCGAACGCGATCGTCCACCGGTTCAGGTTGCGCTCGACCAACGAGCCACCGCCGAACGGGCCCGCGCCGGTGCCGACGCCGAATGCTCCGGAGAGCCCGGCGTCTTTCCCCGAGTGCATGAGGATCAAGAAGATCAACACGACGCACAGGAAGACCTGAACGATGCCGAGGATCGTGCTCATCGAGCCGCGATGTTAGCGACCGCCGGGCTGCGCCTCGGCCTGAGCGCGGTCGAGCGCGTGCATGATCTCGATCGCCTCCGCGCGCAACGACTGGTCGATCGCCTCGTAGTCGGCGTCGGACAGCTTGCCTGTCCGATGGTCGAGGTCCGCGTCGCGGATCTCGCGGTACTTGGCCTCGCGCGCGGCCTCGAGCTCGGCCACGGTGTGGATCGCAGCGGGCTCCTGGCGCGGCTGGCGCCGGTGGGCGTCTCGCAGCGGGCCGCCGACGACGATCACGACGAGCGCCAACACCGCGAGCACGATCAAGAACTCCATGCACCCCCCGCTGCTGGCACTAGATGCATTGTTCCTTGCGCGTAGCGGCAGGAACTGTGCGTCTCATGCCGCCTAGACCGTTTCGCGGGCTGCCACCGCCGGCGGGGCCGGAGCGGTTGGCGGGGCCGGGGCGGTTGGCGGAGCCGGAGCCGCCGCCGGCGCGGAGGCGAACGCGCGGCTGCGACGTCTGGACGCCGCCGGGATCGGCCACAGCGCGATCAAGCCCCCAAATGCGATGACGATCGCGCCGAGCCAGATCCACGTCACCAGGGGCGAGACGATGAGCAGGAAGTTGACCGGCCAGGGATGGCTGACGAAGCGGGAGGTGAGTCCGGCGATCGCCCTGATCCGCTCGGCGCGGATGAATGCGAGGTTCTGCGGCTGGCGCGCTTCGGCCGGAGTGAGGCTCGTCATCAGCTTCGTGAAGACTGCGTCCCCGCGAGCGATCTGCGCCTGGAGCGGGTCGAGGTTCGGGTTCACCACGGTCCAGATGTCGCGTGTCAGGCCCGCCCGCAGCCCTACCTCGCTGTCGGACTGGCCGTTGAAGGCGACCGAGATCGGACCCACCGTCGGATCGGCGGTGGCGGGGTAGAAGCGCCGCGTGGTGGTCAGCGTCGTGACTCGGCGCCCGTGCTTGGCGACGTTCAAAACGGCGCCGAACGACAGCCGTGACAGCGTCCCGCGGCCGTCGAAGCTCGCCGCCGCGGTTGGCCGCACGTAGGTGACGCTGTAGCCGTCGACGCCCACCTGCTGGCCAGGCCGCAGCATCACATCGTGCGAGTGCTGAAACGATGAGGAGGCGGCGACGCCGACCAGCAGCACAGCCAGCCCGGCGTGGACGATGTAGCCGCCGTAGCGCCGGCGATTGCGGCGGATCAGCCGTACCAGCGCCAGCGGCGGCGCCTCGCGGGTCATCGCGCGGCGCGCCCCTATTCCCCGCCAGAGCTCCTGGACGACGCTGGCCAGCACGAACGCGCCCAGCCCGAACATGATCAACGCGAACGGCCGCGACGCGGCATCGCTGGCGATGAGCAAGACGGCCAAGGCGACGGCGCCGGCCAGCAGCGGGAGCGTGAAGTTGCGTCGGAGGTTGGCCGCGGTCACGCGCCGCCAGGCGATGATCGGGCCGATTCCCGACAGCAGCACCAGGATCAGCGCCAGCGGGACGATGAACGGCCGGAACGCCGGCGGGCCGACCGACACCTTCGTGCCCGTCAGGGCCTCCGAGATGAGGGGGAAGAACGTGATCCAGAAGATCACGAACACCATCGCCACGAGGACCAGGTTCTGGAACAGGAACACCGCCTCGCGGGACAGCAGAGAGTCGAGCCGCGCCTCCGAGCGAAGCTGGGCCCGCCGCGCCACGACCAGGCCGACCGAGCCGATCACCATCGTCGCGATGAGCAGCACGAACGGGATCCCGAGGGTCGAGGCGCCGAAGGCGTGGATCGAATCGAGGATTCCCGAGCGAACGAGGAACGTGCCGAGGATCGCGAGCGTCCCGCTGCCGAGGATCAGCGACACGTTCCACACCTTCAGCATCCCGCGCTTCTCCTGGATCATCGCGGAGTGGATGAACGCGGTGCAGGCCAGCCAAGGCATCAGGGCGGCGTTCTCCACCGCGTCCCAGGCCCAGTAGCCGCCCCAGCCCAACTCCGTGTAGGACCAGCGGGCGCCGAGCAGGATGCCGATGCCCAGGAACAGCCACGCGGCCAGCGCGAACCGGCGGGTGACGCTGATCCACTCCGACCCCAGCCGCCCCGTGATCAGCGCGCCCACGGCAAACGCGAACGGCACGGTCAGCAGCGTGTAGCCGGAGTACAGCATCGGCGGGTGGATCATCATCGTGCGGTGCAGGAGCAGCGGGTCCAGGCCCGCTCCCTCGAGCGGTGGATGAGCGGTGGTGGTGAACGGATTCGCGTGCAGCGGGAACACCATCAGCGAGGTGAAGAAGGCGGCGAAGCCGAGCAGGACGGCGGTGGCCCAGGGGGCGATCTCCCGGACGCGCCGGCGAGTGAGGAACAGCACCAGACTCGACCACAGGCTGAGCAGGAGCACCCACAGCAGCAGCGACCCCTCCTGGGATGACCACGCGGCGGCCAGCTTGTAGAAGGTCGGGGTGGTGGTCGATGAGTGGCCGGCCACCACGTTGAACGAGAAGTCGTCCCGCAGGAATGCGGCCTCCAGGAGCCCGAAGGCGAAGATCATCAGCCCGGCCAGCGCGTACACCGCCCGCCGGCCGGAGTCGACCCACTCCCGGCGCCGGTTGACCGCCCCGTAGACCGAGGCGGCGATCCCGTAGACGCACACGCCCAGGGCGAGAATCAGCACGGCGCGGCCGACCAGGGCCATCAGGTGTGCCTGCCGAGCATCAGTAGGAGGAGCTCACGGCCTGGTACTTCGAGGGGCACTTCGTGGTCAGCGAATCCTGCTCGCCGACGAAGCCGCTGCCATCAGGATGGACGGTGACCAGTACCCCGCGTCCGGCGCGGAACGGGTCGGGAACGATCCCCGTGTAGCGGACGGGCACCGATACGTGCAGCTTGGGGTCCCGGACCCGGAACAGTAGCTCGGTGCCGTCGTGCCGGACCGAGCCGTCGAGGACCGTCCCGGCGAGGATGTACGAGTGTCCGGGCTGGGCGCG
>JAFAZV010000047.1 GCA_019239445.1 Solirubrobacterales bacterium | reverse complement strand
CTGCCGGGCGCCCGGTGCCGCGCCGCGGCCGTGGCTACGCAACCGTGCCCGCGACGCTCGCCGCGGTCGGGGTCAGCTCGCGCGAAATGGACGTGCTCCTGCTGCTTGCCGAAGGTCTGACCAATCGCCAGATCGCCGCGCGGCTCTACCTCTCTCCACGCACGGTCGAGAAGCACGTCGAGCGGCTGCTGGCAAAGACCGACAGTCCAAATCGCGTCGCGCTCGCCGCCCACGCGGCTTCACCCGCGCGCCCTTAGGTACGTAGTGGGGTCGGCTTAGATGCCGTGATCTTGCCGATGTGCGCGCCCGAGGCGACGGAGATACTCGCACCGTTGAGAGCGCACCAACCGAGCAAATGGGATGCGCACGAACGCAGATCAGGAGACAAGAAATGACAACGTTCGCGAAGGAAGAGAGCGCCACCGAGACGTCAATCCGCCGTCCGCCGGCGAGCGCTCCGAGCCACCACGCTCGGTCGCTTCTGGAGATCGGGGGCAGACGAATGCCGTTCATGCGGTGGTCGTTCATCCGGTTGCTGCTCTCGCTGAGGCGGCTGATGCGTGTGTGGCAGGTGGGCGACGGGCGTGAGGAGCGGCTCGCGGGCTACGTGGTGGAGAACGCACGCGAAGGAGACCTCGACGACGTGATCCGAGCGATCGATGAGTACAGCTATTCGCGCAGCTACATGATCAACGTCGGCGACGAGAAGGGCGCGATCCTGGACGAGGCAGTCCGGCGTGCTCGCCCTTCGCAGCTGCTCGAGCTCGGGACCTATTGCGGGTACAGCGCGCTGCGCATGTGCCGCGCCATGCCGGATGGCGCGCGGCTTGTGTCGATCGAGTTCAATGCGGCAAACGCGGTAATCGCCCGCCGTATCTTGGAATACGCCGGGGTGAGCGATCGCGTCGCAGTGCTCGTAGGAACGCTTGGCGACGGCGGCCTAACAATCGCGTCGCTCGAAGCGGAGCACGGGTTCTCCGCCGGGTCGCTCGACTTCGTGTTCATCGACCACGACAAGTCGGCGTATGTCTCGGATCTTGAGCTGATCCTGAGCCGCGGGTGGCTCCATCCCGGCTCGGTGGTCGTTGCCGATAACGTGAAGTTTCCGGGCGCGCCGGACTACCGCGCCTACCTCAAGGAATGTCAGGACGTCCGCTGGCGGACTATCGAGCACGAAGCCCATCTCGAGTACCAGTCGCTTCTCAGGGATCTTGTACTCGAGTCCGACTACCTTGGTGGCTGAAGTGTGTCGTGCGCATCGCCGGCAACCACGACGCCGGCGACGAGCAAGCCACGGGGAGCAACATCTAGCGGACGGGTGTACAGAAGGCGCGGGACAGCTACACACACGTCCCCGCCAGCTGTCGGGACTCGCTGCGGTCCACGCCGTGTCGACGGCGCTCCTTTGGGTGAGGCCGTCGGCGAGCGCACTGGCCGGAATGTCGGCAAAGATCCGGGCGAAGGTTCGGTGACGCACCATGCATCAGCTTCCTCTTGACCGCGCGATACGGGAACGCATGGCCTCGCCCGTGACACGCGCGTTGCCAACGAAGCGGGTTCTCTGGTAGTGGCGGCTCAGGTCGCGGCGCCAAGGAAGGCGCCGGCGCCAACCCGATGTCCGCGCGCTCACCGTCGCCGGCTGGTCAACCGCCTGGCGAGGTGGGTGGCGGGGACTCGCCGCCTCTCTGCTGGTCGCGCATCAGGGCGGCGGTCCGGGCGGCGAGGTAGACGTGCAGCGCTACGAACACCAGCATGAACAGCGCCCACAGGGTGTAGCGGCAGAGGAAGACCGTGACGACCACCAGCCAGAGCCCGACGAGGATCCTGGTGGCGATCACTCCCCGGGGATGGCGACGAGCGAGGCTGCCCGGTGGGGGGGCCTGCCGCAGGTGGCTGGGCGCAGCGTGACACAGCAGGTTCATGGCTTCGGCGGGGCGCGGCCAGCGCTGGCCGTCGCGCGCGCCGGCCATGAGCACCGACAGCATCTCCTCCCCTCGCTCATGCCGGAAGCTCCTCGGATACAGCGCCAGCAGGCGCCGATAGCGGCGCTCGAGCGTCTTGGATTCGGTCATGCGGTTGCCACCCCGCCGGTCGGGTTAATCCTCAGCCGCGACATCGCGGCGTCGGCGTTCGTGCGTAGACGCGCCGCTTCCTCGGCCAGGCGCTCGCCGCCGGCCGTCGTCAGCCGGTAATAGCGGCGCAGGCGACTGTCGACGATCTCCTCGCGGTCGACCTCGATCAGCCCCTCGCGGGACAGGCGCTCGAGCGCCGTGTACAGCGTGCCGGCGCCAAGTTTGACCTGGCGCTGGGAGATTTGCTCGACGTCGGTGATGATCCCGTAGCCGTGTTGGCTGCCACCGGCGAGCGCGGTGAGGATGAGGAACGTCGTCTCGTGAATGGCCCGTCTACTCATGGTCAGCCAATATATATCGTTCCGCAGAGTATGTCAATGAAGGAGCACTCACCCCGACGTGCATGAACGGCTTTACAGAGCCTCGCCCGAAGAAAACAGTGCCACCGGACGCCCGGATAGAGATTCCCCCAGCGGGATATGGCTTCGCCTCGTGCCGAAGCCCGTGTCGATGGCAAAGCAGGTGCAGCAGCGTGCTGGGGCGCGCCTGTCGCAAATCGCCACACCGCGCCTCGGTGCTTGCGGCTCGGCTCTACCGTCGTCGCCGTGGACGATCGCAGCGTGACATCTTCCGGATACCCAGAGGTGTTCGCAATCGGAGATATGGTGCGCGTTCGGATGGAGGACCGGTCGATCGCTACGTTCCCAGGTATCCCTCCGATCGGAATGCAAGGGTCGCTACGCAGCCGGACGGTGCTCGACCGTCTACGGTCGCGACCGCCGTTGCCGTTCCGCTACCACGACAAGGCAACGTCGCCACGATCCGCCGTGGCGCCGCCGTGGTTAAGGTTGCGCCCAACTGAGACCGGCCCTGGGCGGTCATGGCGGGGGGCCGACCCTCCGAGGCCGGCTCACAAGCTCGCCCCCACAATTTGGGCACCGTGCATCCATCGCCTCGGCACAGTCGCGACAGAACGTGCATTCGTAGCTGCAGATCGTCGCCGGGCCGTCCAGCGCCAGCGGCGCGCCGCACCGCTCGCTGTCGATGCGCATGTCAAGCACTGATCGGCTCTTGGTGTTTCGGCGCCGGATCGCCGCGGAAGGTGCTGCGGTACGCCGTTGGTGTCGTTCCAGTCTCCCGCGCTAGGTGGATCCGGAGGTTCGCGGCCGTGCCTAGACCGGTGCGCCGGGCCACCTCCTCGACCGAGACGTCGCTGGCCTCGAGCAGGCGCCGGGCCTCGAGCAGCCGCTGGGCGGTCAGCCAGCGCAACGGGGTCGTGCCCGTTTCGTCGACGAACCGGCGTGCGAACGTTCGGGCGGAGTAGCCGGCGCGCGTGGCGAGGTCGCTAACCGTGAGTGGCCGGTGCATCTGCTGGAGTGCCCACGCGCAGGTGTCAGCCAGTCCCGGACCGGCCTCGGGGATCGGCCGCTGCATGAACTGCGCCTGACCGCCGGGTCGGTGCACGGCGGCCACCAGCCGGCGGGAGACCTCCGATGCGGCGGCCGCGCCGTGGTCCGTGCGCACGAGGTGCAGGCACAGGTCGATCCCCGCAGCGATGCCGGCGCTGGTGAGAACCTGGCCCTCGTCAACGAACAGGACCTCGGGCCGGAGGCGCACCTGCGGGAAGCGCTCGGCGAGTTCCTCGGCGAACTCCCAATGCGTCGTCGCCGCACGACCGTCGAGCAGCCCGGCGGCAGCCAGCGCGAAGGCCCCCACGCACACCGAGGCGATCCGGGCGCCCCGATCGGCCGCCCGCCGCAGCGCCCGGACCACGCCGGCGGAGGGATCACGGGGATGAAACCCGGGAACGATCACGGTGTCGGCGGCGTCGAGCGCGCTGAGTCCGTGCGGCACGCGCACGTCGAGTCCGGATGCGGACGGGACCGCTCCGGGCCGCTCGGCACAGACCTTGAAGGCATATCGGTGGCGCTCCACCGCACGGCCGAACACCTCGGCCGGGATCGCGAGGTCGAACAGGATCACGTCTGGGATGGCGACAGCGACCACGCGATGCATTGGCAGAATCCTACGCCAAGACGGCAGTCCTGCCACTTGTCGACGATGCGGCACTAGCCGACCATGCGGGACAGGCCCCAGGTCCACCGTGTCGTCAGCGCGATCGGCTCGCTCCCGGATGCGCGACGTCCTATCGGTGCAACGAGCTAGCCACCCCGCACCCACGATGCCTACCCGGAAGACACCAGTAATGCTTACTCGCTCCCGACAACCCCGTGTGTTCTTCGCCCACCAGGGGGTCGGCGAGATCGGCATCGCCCTGAGGCTGGGCTGCCTGTTCCTCGGCAAGGCGCTGGCCACCCAGGCCGCCAACCCGCTTCAAGCCCGTCTGGCGCGCGGACCGTGCCGTCGGCCGGGCTCGCCAACAACGCCATTCGCCAGCTCGGCTCGACGCCCCGTCGTTCTTGGCGCTGCTGGTCGGAGCGCCCCGACCGCATCAAACCGCTCAGATGCCACGCCGCCAAGAGAAGCCGTGAGCGCACTTTTCCGATCCACCCTACATAAGGAGCAGCCATGAACACCACTCGCCAACAAACCGTCATTACCGTCAAAAAGGCCCTTGAGGTAACTCACCGTGCCCTCAACGAGGGCGAGAAGCTGGGGGTTGCCGTCTCGGTCACTGTCGTGGACTCGGCGATGGGTCTGGTCGCCTTCGCCAAGGCCGACGGCGCCACCCCGCACAGCGTCCTGAGCAGCCGGCGCAAGGCGAACACCGCCGCGTCGACCCGGCGTGCCACCGGCTTTATGGGGGAGGACCTTGCGCTGCCGCTGCCGCTGGCCACCGAGCTCCAGCTCACCAACATCCCCGGTGGCGCGCCCCTGGTGTTTGATAAGGCGGTAGCAGGCGCGATCGGCATCGCCGGCGGGACCCCGGACCAAGACGCACAGATCGCCACCGCCGCGTCTAACACCTGACCTTTACCAACTCGTGACCCGCGGGCCGTCCGCTCGCGGTCGGCTCCGCCTGACCTCACACCGAAAGGTTCGTCATGACCAACCTCACCGCGATTCTTCAGCGCAACCAGCAGTTCGCGGCAACCGACATCCGCCGGCACGCGCCGCCGCTTCCCTTCCTTCCGCACCGCGGCCTGTTCGTGGTCTGCTGTATCGACTGCCGCGTCGACCCCGCCGACTACCTCGGGCTCGAGTTCGGCGAGGCGCTGGTGGCCCGCAACGTCGGCGGACGGGTCACTCCGGCGATCATCCAGGACATCGCCTACGCCAGCTTCCTCGTCGAGGCCAAGGCGCCGCAAGGACCGTACTTCGAGGTCGCGATCATCCACCACACCGGCTGCGGCAGCCGGCTGCTCGAAGACGAGCAGCTACGCCACGACTTCGCCCAGCGCGCCGGCTATGACGAGCGTCAACTGGCCGAGCTACCGGTCACCGACCCCACCGACACCGTGCGCACCGACGTCACGCGCTTGCTCGCCGCGCCGCAGATCTCCCAGCGAATCACCGTCTCCGGCCACGTCTACGACACCGAAAGCGGACTGGTCACCACCATCGTCGACGCGGCCGCACCGGCATCCGCCGCCGTCGAGCCGGTCAACGCCTGACGCGCCCGGCGCCCGCGGACCGCTCTGTTGGTCGACCCGCTGCTCTCACACCCTTCGCCGGGAGTGCACTGGACGCGGCGATTATCGGCGCTGCCATAGGGGTCAGGGGGTTAGACCAGCCAGCAGCTGGTCGGCGGTGGAATTGAACCTGGCCAGGTCGCCATACGGACGCGCCACAAGCATCGCGCCTTCGAGCGTCGAGAGGATGCTCTGTGCGACCTCGTCGGGCGATCCGGTGTAGGCCAGCGTCTTGTCCGTACGTCCCTGCTTGAGCACGCCTGCCAGCCAGCGCTGGTTCTCGTCGAAGAAGCCGATGACCGCACGGCGCATCGGCCCGGGCAGGGTTTGGTATTCGGCGGCGAGCACCCCGCACATGCACATCCGTTTGCCCTCGAGCACGCCGCCGTAGAGACCTGCGTAAGCCTCGAGTTTGGCGCGCGGGTCGGGAATCTCGGCGTCGATCCGATCGAGCGCGTCGCCGAACCGCTCCGCGTAGCGCGTGATCAGCGCCTGGCCCAGCTCCGCCTTGCCGCGGAAGTGGTAGTGCAGGCTCGCTGTGGTGATCCCGAGCTCCTTGGCGATATCGGCGTAGCTGAAGTTGTTGAAGCCGCGCGTCTGCACCAAGCGTTCGGCGATGTCGAGGATTCGCTCCGAGGTCCGGTTTTCGCGCTTTGCTCGCTGGAGGGCCATAACAAGCCTTGACATCTTACCTACTAGAAGATAAGTTCTCCCGCAGGGAGCTTACCTATGAGTAGATAGGTCATGTAGTTGGGCGGGCGGCCGCGGTCGCGACCGGTCGCGAACGACCGAGAGGAGGGGTCCTCCTATGTCCGTTCAGGGCGCACATCAGACCGAGCACAAGCGCTTCGCTCATCCCGACGAAACGCGCGAGTTCCCGCATGGGCGAGCCGAGATCCTGTTGATCGGTGACTCGCAGATCGGCAGGATGACGTTCGAGCCCGGCTGGCGTTGGTCAAACGATGTCAAGCCGATTGCAGGCACCGACAGCTGCGAGGCACCGCATTTCCAGTACCACGTGAGCGGCCGGCTGGCCATCCGGATGGATGACGGCACTGAGCTGGTGGCCGAAGCCGGGGACATCACGTCGCTGCCGAGCGGGCACGACGCCTGGGTGATCGGAGACGAGCCGGTGGTCGTCGTCGACTGGTACGGGGCCAGCAACTACGCGAGGGCAAGCTCATGAGCGCCAAGACCCCGATAGTGCAACGCGAGGGCTACACGATCGCCCACCGCGACGATCTGGAGCAAACAGGAAACTGGACGCTCGTACGGCGCTCGCTCGGCTGCCGATCGTTCGGGGTCAATCTCGTCACCATCCTGCCGGGCGCGTCGATCCCCGAACACGATGAGACACGGCGCGATCAGGAGGAGCTGTTCTTCGTGATCTCGGGATCGCCGGTGCTGGTGATCGACGGCGAGGAGCACCCCACTCGTCCGGGTACTTTCGCGCGGCTTGATCCTGCGCATCGCCGGACAGTCCGCAACGACGGCTCCGAGACGTCCTCAGTGCTGATCGTCTCCGCGCCCACGACCAGCGGCTTTGAGCCGATGGACTGGGCGTGACCGCATTTCCCACCGTGCGGGTCGCGGCCGTCCAGGCAACCCCGTTCATCCTCGATGCCGAGCGATGCGTGGAGAAGGCGCAGCGGCTGCTACACGAGGCGGCGGATCGCGGGGCGGAGCTGGCCGTCCTGCCCGAGTGTTTCATCCCGCTCTACCCGTCGAATATCTGGGCGCGTGGGGCGGCTGGGTTCGGCGGCTGGGATGAGCTGTGGGAGCGGCTCTGGGCTAATTCGGTCGATGTCCCCGGGCCGCTCCTGGACCAGCTGATCGACGTGTGCCGGGAACGTGAGTTGTTCTGCGTGATCGGCGTCAACGAGCGCGAGGCCGAGCGGCCCGGGACGATCTACAACACGGTCGTTTACCTGGGCCCGTCGGGGCTGCTGGCGCGGCATCGCAAGCTGATGCCCACGCAGCACGAGCGGCTGTTTCACGGGATCGGGGCAGGCGACGATCTCACCGTGGTCAGCGCCGCCGGCGCACGTGTCGGCGGGCTCATATGCTGGGAGAACCGGATGCCGCTGGCCCGCTACCGCGTGTACCGCGAGGGCCCGCAGATCTGGGTCGCCCCGACGGCGGACGACAGCGACGGATGGCTGGCATCGATGCGCCACATCGCGATCGAATCCGGCGCCTTCGTCGTGTCGGTCCCGCAGTTCATTCCGGCCGCCGCGTTCCGAGACGACTTCCCGGTGCCGCTCCCCCCGGACAAGGACGTGTTCGGACGCGGCGGCGCCGCTGTGATCGAGCCCTCGTCAGGCGAGGTCATCGCGGGGCCTCTGTACGGGCAAGAAGGGATCGTCGACGCCGAATGCGACCTGCGCCGGGGCCTGCACGCTAAGCGATGGTTCGATGCGGTGGGGCACTACAGCCGCGAGGATGCGCTCCGTCACGAAACCATTGAGCTGACCGAGGTACTCGAATGAGCTCCTCGTACCACGAGGGCGCGCGTGCGCTGCAGAAGCAGTTCGACAGCCGCCGCCTAGCCGACCGCCTGGATGAGAAGTTCCTGTCGCGACCACTGATCGACACCGACGCGCGGGCGTTCATTGAGCGAATGGACATGTTCTTTCTCGCCACCGCCGACGCCGAGGGCCGCCCCCAGTGCTCGTACAAAGGCGGCGACCCCGGCTTCGTCCGTGTGCTCGACGAGCGCACAATCGCCTTCCCCAACTACGACGGCAACGGGATGTACCTGTCACTGGGCAACGTGCTTGACAACCCCCACGTCGGGCTGCTGTTCATCGACTTCACCTCTGTGCGCCCGTCGCGACTGCGGCTCAACGGAATCGCCAGCATCAACGAATCCGATCGACTGATCGACGAGTATCCCGCAGCACAGCTCATCGTCAGGGTTCGCGCCACCCAGGTGTTCCCTAACTGCCCTCGCTACATCCACCGCATGGAACTCATCGAGCGATCGCGGTTCGTGCCGCGCGCCGATCGCGACACACCGGTTCCGGAATGGAAGCGCTCCACCTGGGCATGCGACGTGCTGCCGCAAGGTGACCCGGCTCTCGTCAACCGCTTCCGGTGACAGGGCCAGTTTGGCCGGCAGACGCTAGCGCCGGTCAAGCCGCCGGCAATCCAGCCGCTGCCCGCGCGGTCACGGGGGCGGACTGCTTTGAGCTGGTTGGAGCGTTCAGCGGGCATGCGCGCGCCGGGCTGGGCCGGCTGATGCTTCGGATGAAGTCACGATGGCGTGGGTCTCATCGACCGTGAGGGCGGCGACGGCGAGCTTGCTCACCGCCCCGCGGTCAGCGCGCATGCCGTCGAGGAGCATCGTGAGGTAGCGTCGGTAAACGTGGGGGGCGTGCTTGCGGGTGCGGTTCATCAGGCCAGTGAGCGCGACCTGGATGAACACGATGTCGGTGCCTTCGACGTCAGGGCGCAGCGGGCCGTGATGCTTCGCGCGGTCAACCATGGCGTTGATCATCGGCGCGAGCCGATCGCGAGACTCGTTGAGGCGCTCATGCCCCATGTTCGGGTTGTAGAGGACTTCGGTCAGCCCGCGGTCTGCGAGTTGGCGCTCCAGCGACTGCTCGAGGTAGGTGGTGAGGCCATGCCACGCGTCGGGGTCTCGCAGTGCCTTCTGGGTCAGAGCCGCGAAGTCGTCGAGTCGCTGCCGGAAGAGCTCGTCGATGAGCGCGTTCTTGTTGGGCCAGTTGCGGTACGCGGTGGCGGCGCTAAGTCCGGCGCGCGCGGCCACGTCATGAAGCGTCGCGCCGAGCCCCTGTTCGGCAAATACCTCGCTCGCCGCGGCTAGCAAACGCTGGCGGTTTCGCGCCGCGTCGCGGCGCGGCCGCGTCGCATGTCCGAGCATGAAACGAGCATACCAGCAAAACGGACATCAGATGTCCGGTTGTGCTACAGTAAACGGACACCCTGTGTACGTTTCGATCCGGGGGCCCCTCTGCTCGACACCTCGAGCCGGCGGCGATCGCCGGCACCTCTGCCGTCACCACCCGAGGCGGAGGGGCATCCGCTAACCGCTTGCTTGAACCGCGACGTTCGAGGACATCACGATGAACATCTCATTTCACAACCAGGTCGCCCTGATCACCGGTGCCGGCTCGGGCATCGGCCTCGCCGCGGCACGAGCATTCGCTGAGGCAGGCGCCGCTGTCGCTCTCGCCGACCTCAACGACGGCGCGGTCCAGGCAGCGGCCGAAGAACTCACAGCGGCCGGTCATCGGGCCGTCGGCATCCGCTGCGACGTGGCCGACGAAGCCGACGTCGCGCGGAGCGTCGAGCGGACCGTGAACACGTTCGGCCGGCTCGACTTCGCGTTCAACAACGCCGGCATCCACGCCCCGGTCAGCGAAATCGCCGACGCCGAGGGCGCGGACTTCGACCGCGTGATCGCCGTCAACCTCCGCGGCATCTGGAGCTGCATGAAATACGAGCTGCGCCACATGCGCGAGCAAGGCGGCGGAGCGATCGTCAACTGCTCCTCCCAGAGCGGTCTGGTCGGTACCGCCGGGCTGGGCGCCTACACCGCCTCTAAGCACGGCGTCATCGGCCTGACCCGCAGCGCCGCGCTTGAATACGCCTCCCAGGGCATCCGGGTCAACGCAATCTGTCCCGGAACCAGCGACACCCCGATGGTCGCTCAGGCGGTCGCCGACGCGCCGGAGCACATGGAAGGGATCGTCAACGAAATCCCGCTCGGGCGCCTCGGCCGAGCCGAGGAGATTGCCTCGGCCGTCCTGTGGTTGTGCAGCTCCGGAGCCGGGTTCACCGTGGGCCAAGCGGTCGTCATCGACGGCGGATACACGGTCCGCTGACGATCGGCTCTCAGTTCATGGCGAATACAGCGCCCAGGAGCGGCGCGCTACACGCACCACCGCAACCGGAGAGGAACGTCGAGATGAGGACGCGCAAGATTGGAAACCTGGAGGTCTCGGCCGTCGGGCTCGGAGGCATGGGCTTTAGCCACGCCTACGGCCCCGGTCCGAGCGACGTCGAGGCGATCGAGCTGATGCGCACCGCGCACGAATTGGGCTGCACCTTCTACGACACCGCCGAGAGCTATGGCGCCGGCGAAAACGAGCGGCTCGTCGGCCGCGCGTTGGCGCCAATCCGCGACCGCGTCATGATCGCGACCAAGTTCCTCATCCGCGACCCTCTGCCGCCGGGCGAACTCCTCAAGCAGATCCGCGACCGTCTCGAAGCTTCGCTGAGTCGATTGGGCACCGATCATGTTGAGCTGTACTACCAGCACCGCGTGCCCGACTGGGTCCCCATCGAGGACGTCGCCGAGCTCATGGGCGAGTTGATAGAGCAAGGCAAAATCCTGGGCTGGGGTCAGTCACAGCCCAGCGCTGAGCAAATCCACCGAGCCCACGCCGTCACCCCGCTCACCGCGATCCAAAGCGAATATTCGATCATGGAGCGCACGTTCGAAACGGACGTGATCCCCGCATGCGAGGAGCTCGGCATCGGGTTTGTGCCGTTCAGCCCACTCGCCAGCGGGTTCCTGTCGGGCAAGTACACCGCCGCCGACACGTACACCGGCGACGACGTTAGACGGGTTATCACCCGCTTCGAGACGGACAACATACGAAAGAACCAGCCCCTGCTCGACCTGCTCACCAACTTCGCAAACGAGAAAGGCGCCACGCCTGCCCAGATCTCGCTGGCGTGGATGCTGCACAAGAAGCCCTTCATCGTGCCCATCCCCGGCTCACGCAAGCTCGAGCGCATCCACGAGAACCTCGGCGCCGCCGATATAGAACTCACCGACGATGAGTTCAACCGAATCGAGACCGAGCTGGCAAAGATCGAGATCCACGGCAACCGCACCGACGAAGACATCGCCAAGCTCCGCACGCTCGACTGAACTCCCAGGCGGAACGAAACCCAGGGCGAGGATCCCGCCGCGCGCGGTCGAGCCAGGAGGCTCAGTCCGTTGCGGTCCTTCTAGTCCCCCGGGCCGCGGTACGAAACCGACTTGCGCGCGGCCTCGTCAACCTCCTCAGCCGTGAGCAGCACGACCGTCTTGGTGTTCACCAGCCCGGTCGCGCCGACGGTCAGGTTCACGGCCGCCATCGACACGTTGTCGGGGAGCTCGAGAATGCCCACGACATCGTCTTCTCCGAACGCGAAGTAGTAGCACTCGAGCTTTCCGCCAAGCCCTTCGGCGAGCCTCGCAGCTACCTCCACGCGGCCAGATCCGCCTTCGGAGATCAAACCCTTCGCGCCGTCGGGCGTATAGCTAGCGCGGAACAAATACTTCGGCAAAGCGACTCCTCTCCTCTTGGGAACGTAGAGATCCTTTCGCTGCGGCTTCGGTTGGTCAAGGCCGCTGCTTGGGCAGACCGCCTGGCTTCTCCCCGGATTTGATCTGCGGATGGGAATCGGGGTATAGACTGAGGCTCTCGTGCCGAGCGAAGGCTCGGCGAAGGCGTGCACGCGTTCGTAGCTGTTGCTTCTGCACCTCCCGCGTTTCGCAGCACACGATCTCCCGGGAGGGAACGCAATGGCAACCGGAACCGTCAAGTGGTTCAGCGATCAGAAGGGTTATGGCTTCATCACGCCCGATGAGGCCGGCAAGGATTTGTTTGTCCATCACTCCGCGATTGCAGGCGGCGGCTTCAGGTCGCTAACGGAGGGCGCCAAGGTCTCGTATGACACCGAGCAGGGCCCGAAGGGGCCCGCCGCCGCCAACGTCCAGCCGATCTAGCTCACGAGTGGGGACGTCGCGCACCCGGCCGTTCATCGGGGAGCGCCCACGAGCCGGTGCCGCGTGGTCGGTCCGGTGCCGTGCCAGAGGTGGCTGTGAGATTCACGAGAAAGGACGGACATGGCCTCAAGTGGAAAGAAGAAGACGACGTTTGCAAAGCTCGCCCGCGAGAGCAGACTCCGCGAGCGGAGAATCGAAAAGCAGGCCAAGAAGGATGCGCGAAAGCGATCCTCGGAGAATCAGCCGGCCGAGGTAACTGACATCCCGGCGGCCGACGATGGGATATCTGCGGCGCAGCGTGAGGATTAGGCCCCGACAGCCCTGAGCATGACGACGTGGTCAGGGTTGAAGGCGAGGTCCTCGCCGGTTTCGGCCTCGACAAGCCAAGCAAACTGCATGATCGAACCCCGGGCCGCGTCGAGGATGGCCCGCTCAACCTCCCGAACGTCTCTTTCCACGCGGTAGCGGTCCCCGGTGATGATGGTTAGCTCCGTCCAGGAAGTCATGGATCGCGGCGGTTTCTCGACGGAGTGTATGGGCTTTTGGTTTGGCGGATCGGCCCGAGTCCGGCGGAGGCGGTGCTACGGTTGTCATGCGGGTGGTGTTCTCGCCCGTGAGGTTCTCCTTCGCCGACGCAGCGAATCTCCCTCCGACCATATGACCGCGCCGGCCAAGGAGGAGATCGATGTCCGTCCACCGCTACCAAACGCTCGGCGCCTCTTGGCTGAAGCCAGCCGCGGGATTGCGACGACGAGCCTGGTCTAGCGGACGAGATCGTTCGCTTGCGCTGCTGCGAGGAGGTGGGTCGTGAAGAGTGCGCGCCAGCGTGCCGAGGAGAAGCGCGCTGAGAAGCTCGACCGAGTCCGGGAGCAGGTTGAGAGCGGTTCGCTGGTGATCCGCAAGATGACCGGTGAAGAGCGCGAGCGCTACCCGCCGGTCCCGCCCCGGCCGAAGCGTCCGGGACGACGCTGAGCATGCCCGAGCGTGAGGGACTGATCGCGCGGGTCCGGCAGATTCGTCGCGTATCCGCCGAGGCGGATGAGCGCGCGCGGTCTTCCACGAGCGCTCCTGCTCAGGATGAGGTGCGCGCGCTTGAGGCCCGGATCGGGCATCTGGAGCAGCTGCTGCAGGGTCTGCAGGATTCGGTGCATCGGGAGTCGACACGAATGAGCAAGCGGATCGGCGAGCTCGAGGCGCAGATCGAACCCGCGGTCCTCGGCAGAGCTCTGAGCGAGGATGCCCGCAAGCGCGGGTTGTAGCGAGCCGCGATGCCGTTCGCCAAGGGTTTCTGAGGCGCAGCACCTACTCCCGTCCGCACGGGGGCGTGAGACGAAGCTGCTAGGTTGGTGTCAGCGGTCGACGCCGTCGGCCGCGAGGCAGCTTGCTTGGGTCCCGCAAGGCAGCGGTTCGGGTCAGCCATAGCCTCCCGAATCGTTCGCGGCCCCTGAGTGCCGCCAAGGAGTTGTGC
>JAFAZV010000006.1 GCA_019239445.1 Solirubrobacterales bacterium | reverse complement strand
AGCGACCGCCCATGCTCCGTCGCTGGCGCGCCCCCGGAGCTGGCCTTACCTGACACACCCGCCAGTGCACCGCCAGGTTTGTGCGTCAGGGCTCGCTATACGAGCTCCAACATGCGCACCTGCGATCCGAGGAGCAGGTGCGCGCTTTCGTGCTCGCGGCTGCCCCCTCGCCCGCCCGCGACCCTGCGACCGCGACACCGCGAGCCGGGAGCATCAGCAGGGCGCGAGTCCCCTGAACGCGACACGCGCCCGGGTTCTCCGGGCGCGCACCGCAAGGGGTCTGTAGGGCTCAGGCGCCTACGCCGCCGCCGGCGACGGGGCCTCGGGCGCGGCACCAACCGCGGCGGGCGCGGACTCGAGCACGAGCTCGCCGCCGCGCGCATCAACCGCGACCGTGTCGCCGGCCACGAAGCGTCCCTCCAGGATCGCCAGCGCCAGCGGATCGACGAGCCGCTTCTGGATCACGCGCTTGAGCGGCCGAGCGCCGTAGGTCGGGTCATAGCCGAGGTTCCCGAGGAGCGTCCGCGCGTCGTCGCTGAGGACGACGTCGATGTCGCGCTCCCGCACGCGCTGTATGAGACGGTCCACCTGCAAGTCGACGATCTCGCCGATCTGCTCGCGCGTCAGCGGGTGGAACTCGACGATGTCGTCCAGCCGGTTGATGAACTCCGGCTTGAAGTGCGACTCGACTCCGGCCCGGCCGCCGGGGATGTTCGAGGTCATGATCAGCACCGTGTTCTTGAACGACACCGTGCGCCCTTGACCATCGGTGAGGCGACCGTCGTCCATCACCTGGAGCAGCGCGTTGAACACGTCCGGGTGGGCCTTCTCGATCTCGTCGAGCAGCACGACGCTGTACGGACGCCGGCGTACGGCCTCGGTCAGCTGGCCCCCTTCGTCGTAGCCGATGTAGCCAGGCGGCGCGCCGACCAGCCGCGAGACGGTGTGCTTCTCCATGTACTCCGACATGTCGAGCCTGACCATCGCGTCCTGGCTGTCGAACATGAACTCGGCCAGCGCTCGCGCCAGCTCGGTCTTGCCGACCCCGGTCGGGCCGAGGAACAGGAAGGTGCCGATCGGCCGGTCCGGGTCCTGCAGCCCCGCGCGCGAGCGGCGTAGCGCGGCCGACACTGCCTCGACCGCCTCGTCCTGTCCGATCACCCGCCGGTGCAGGCGCTCCTCCATGTGCACGAGCTTCTCGATCTCGCCCTCCATCAGGCGCGCGACCGGGATTCCCGTCCACTTGGCCACGACCTCGGAGACGTCTTCGGCATCGACGACGTCCTTGAGGAACTTCGGCGCGGTGCCTGCGTCGCCTTCGGCCTCCGCCGCCTCGGCCGCCTCGAGCTGCTTTTCGAGCTCGGGAATCGTCCCGTACTGCAGCTCGGCCGCACGGCCGAGGTCAGCCTCGCGCTGCGCGCGCTCGAGCTCGGTCTTGCACTGGTCGAGCCGCTCTTGCAGCTCGGCCACGGCCCCGACGGTCTCCTTCTCACGCTGCCACTCGGCGTGCATCGCGGCCGAACGCTCGCGCTCCTCGGCCAGCCCGCGCTCGAGCTGCTCGCGGCGTGCCGCCGTGCCCGGATCATCGTCGTCCGAGCCCAGCGACTGGAGCTCGATCTCGAGCTGCATGATGTGCCGGTCGACCTCGTCGATCTCGGTCGGCTTGGAGTCGATCTCCATCCGGATTCGCGACGCCGCCTCGTCGACGAGGTCGATCGCCTTATCAGGCAGGAAGCGGTCAGCGATGTAGCGGTGGCTGAGCGTGGCCGCTGCTACGAGCGCCGAGTCCTGGATGCGGACACCATGGTGCACCTGGTAGCGCTCCTTGAGTCCGCGCAGGATCGCAATCGTGTCCTCGACCGTCGGCTCGCCGACCACCACGGGCTGGAAGCGTCGCTCCAGCGCCGCGTCCTTCTCGATGTGCTTGCGGTACTCGTCGAGCGTGGTCGCGCCGATACAACGCAGCTCGCCGCGCGCCAGCATCGGCTTGAGCATGTTCCCGGCGTCGACCGAGCCCTCGGCCGCGCCGGCGCCGACGATCGTGTGCAGCTCGTCGATGAACACGATGATCTGCCCCTGTGCGTCGGCGATCTCCTTGAGCACCGCCTTGAGCCGGTCCTCGAACTCGCCTCGGTACTTCGAGCCGGCGACCATCGCGCCGATGTCGAGCGAGACGAGCTTGCGGTCCCTCAGCCCGTCCGGAACGTCGCCGTCGATGATCCGTTGGGCGAGTCCCTCGACGATCGCGGTCTTGCCCACTCCGGGCTCGCCGATCAGTACCGGGTTGTTCTTCGTGCGCCGGCTGAGGACCTGGATCACGCGGCGGATCTCGTCGTCGCGCCCGATCACCGGATCGAGCTTGCCCTGAGCCGCTGCCTCGGTCAGGTCGCGGCCGAAGCGCTCGAGGGCCTGGAACTTGTCTTCAGGATTCTGGTCGGTGACGCGATGGCTGCCGCGGACTTCCGCGAGCGCCTTCAGCAGCTCCTCGTGCGAAGCGCCGGCGCTCCTCAGCGCGTCCCCCGCCTTGCCGGGATGCTTGGCGATCGCCAGCATCAGGTGCTCGGTCGAGACGTATTCGTCCTGCAGCTCGCGCATCTCGGCCTCGGCTGCGCGCATGATCTGGACGAGCTCGCTCGAGCCGCCGGCCGGCTCGGCGGCGGCGCCTCCACTGAGCGTCGGGAGCGCGTCCAGCGCCGCGGTGACGGCCTGGCGAACGGCCGCCGGCGTCACGCCGAGCTTGCGCAGCACCGGCGCGACCACGCCGCCTTCCTGCTCGAGTAGGACCGCGAGCAGATGCTCGGGGGTGGTCTGAGGATTGCGCCTCTGATCGGCCAGCTGCTGAGCGGCCTGGATCGCTTCCTGAGATTTGATCGTGAATCTGTCCTGTTGCATATCCGTGAAGTCCCTCTGTATCTGCGTCGTATCTGGTAAATCTAAGTCTTTGTGACTTAGATTATGGCAGGTTCGTGCGCGCGATACAAGGTTGCATTTGCAGCGTTTTCGTGCCCAATGAGGGACGGCTCGCCGACGTGCTCAGCCGGATATGACAAGCGTAGCCGCAGGCGTGCGGTGGGCCACCGAACGCCCCGGCGAGCCTGACGCGCCGTAGACCGCCGGATCGAGCAGGACCCCGCGGACGGTGGCGGTGACCCGCGCGCGTGCGGACAGGGCAGCACGCAGCCGCCGCAGCTCGGTGGCGGAGAACCGCAGCGTGACGGTCCGGCTGCCCGGCGCCCGAAGTCGCGCCGCGCCCGACTCGAGCTGGAATCCGCGCCCGCGGGCGATGTTGATGGTGGCGGCGGCGCTCACAAGACACGCGGACGTGCACGAGACGGTGGCCCAAAGCGCTCGGCCGCGGACGGGGCGCTGCCCGCCGGGCAGGCTCAGCGTGATCCCCGTGTTGAGCGGCTGCCGGGTCATAGCGGCGAGCATCAGCGCCCCGAGGTTGACGCTTCCGAGCCCTGACGCCTCGTCGTAGCCTCGGGCGGCGGTGCAACATCCGAGGAGCCGGCGGCTGCCGAAATCGGCGCCCACGTCGTTGCTGCCCAGCGTGACGTCGTCGAATACGGTGCCTGCCAGGTTGCTGCGGGCGGTGGCGTACAGCAACGGATTGACCAGCCCGAGCGGCTGGCGATGCGCCGCCTGTAAGGCCTGGTTGATCGTCGCCAGGCCGCCGGCCAGCAGCGGCGTCGCGGCGCTCGTCCCGCCGAGCGCTTCCCACGCGTCGGCAGTTCCTCGACCGATGCAGTTCGGATCCTGAGCCGAGCAGAAGATCGCGTAGCCGGGGACGATGTCGGCGAGCATCGAGACGTCAGGGACGCTGCGCGTGCGACTGGCTGTGGAGCCTCGCTGGTAGCTCGGCCGTCGGAACAGTCCGCTGGCGCCGCCGCCGCTGGCCGAGCCCCGCGACATGCGGGCGTCGTTCCAGACGATCTGCGAGACGATCTGATTGGCCTGATCGAGCACCAGGTTCGTGCCTCCGACGCCCGTCACCCACCACGAAGAGGCCGGGTAGTTGACCGCCACGGCGTGGATCGGACGCCCGCTGGTCGAGGCGCAGTCGGCCGACCCTTGATCGCCACTCGAGGTGACGAACGTGACGCCGGTCGCCGCGGCCATCTCGAGCGCCCCCTCGGCGGCGGCGATCCCGGACGAGCCGACGAAGTGCAGCAGGGCCGGCTCACACAGGCCCAGCGAAGCCGAGATCACCTGGGGCCTGGGCTTGATCCGTAGCGGCGCGGTCAGCGCCCGCAGAGCCGCCGCGGCGTTCGATTTCACCTCGAACACATCGATCGCGGCCAGCCCCGGCGCGGCCGCATCGAGCACCTCGAGGTCGAGGGTCGCCTCGCCGCCGGGCGGCAGCAGGCGCGAGATTCCGACACCGTAGGTGTTGATGGCGGGAATCCCGATCCCAAAGCACCGGGCGAACGCCTGCACGTCGCTGTACTTGAAGCCGTCGACCTCGATCAGCGCGACGCGCTGGCCTTGTCCGGTCAGCCCGGCACTACGCAGCGGGCCGTAGCCGTAGGCGGTCAGGTACTGGTTGGGCGTGAACCCGCCGGAGTCGACGCCGGGCTGGCAGCCGGTGGGCGTTCCGGTACGAAGGCGCGCTGAGGAGGACTCGGCAGTTTGGGCGGTGGCGGATGATCGGGCCAGCGGTCGGTCGTCGAGCCCGATCACGCCGGTGATCAACCCGGCCAGCCCGCGGGGCGGCCGGACGGCGGACGCCGCGGACGCGGCGGACGCGGCGGGTATCGCGCCGGACGAGCGAGTCGGCGCGACGAACCGCCCGCCGGGCGCGGCCTGGAACTGCGCCAGCGGTGTGTTGAACGCGCGAGCAGCGCGACTCGCCGGCATCGTCGCGGCGGCGAACAGCCCCGTCGGGTCGATATCGACGTGTGTCGCGCCTGCTCGTCGAAGGTACGCGGTGACGCGGCGTCGCGTCGCCGGCGAGGCGCCGAACCGGCGCGCCAGCTGGGCGACCGACTGATAGGCGCCGTATTGCGGCGATCCGGGCGTGGTCACGGCGATCGCCGTCCGCTGGAGCCCCGCGAGATCCGCCTTGAGGGGCAGAACCAGGTGGAGGGGGTAGCTCGGAGGCGCGGGACCAACGCGCGCGATCCGCGCGCTCGACGGCGGGGCGGTGGCGCCGGCGGGCGAGGCGGTTGCCACGCCGAGCAGCGCCAGCAACGCAGCCGCCACTCCCCCCACTCGCGTCAGGCCCATCGCGCCATCCTCGCAGACGTGCCCGGTGAAGCGTGTGGGGGACTCGCGCCGGCTGGAGGGCGGGGAAGGCGCCAAATCGCCTCGCACTCGATTGCCGGCGGCGACGATTGCGTGCGTTCTGTCGATTTATTCGCCGGAACGTAAGGAAGCGGTCCGCTCCGCCGGCGCGCGCATGCGATTTGGTCGTGCGCGCGCCGGCGCGCGTTGGTCAAGGCGCCGCCACGGGCCGACGGCGAGCCAGGGGACAGACTCGTCTAGCCCCAGCCGGACACACTGACCCCGCACAAGCGCGCCGGAGTCGCCCGCGCCCACGTGCGGAGAAGCGTGCGGAGGTTTGAACGCGGCGACAACAGCGCTCGGCAAGCCGTGTTCGAGTAGCGGATGCGCAGGGTCGCGTCAGTCCCGCCGAGGGCGAGCCAGTAGCGGTGGCGCGCGAGGAGCCTGGGCGCGCGCAGTCGGAGCTCGTTCCAAGCGCCGGCGCGGGCGTGGTGCAGCGTGGTGCGCGCGAGCAAGCGGCCGGGTCGGCCGCCCCGGCTGTCGAAGAGGGCCACTACGACGTCCCGAGCGCGGTTTCGCCGGTCTAGGTAGACGCGCAGTGATCGCAACATTCCGTCACGGGCGGCTGCAAGTGAGAAGGCGATCGCGCGCAGCGCCGGGCTGGCGAACGGGTGCGACCCGATTCGGGTGGTGCCGAAGAGTAGCCGCAGCTGCGGCGCGCCTGATGCGGGCGGCTCGACTGTCAGCGTGACCGGGATGGTCAACGGGGACCCGAGCGCGTCCGGTGCGGTGAGCGTGACGTGGCCGGAGTAGTAGCCGGGGTGTAGGCCCGTCGGCGCTGCGCGAACGGTGACTATCCCGGGAGCACTTCCCTGCGCTGGAGTCGCGTTCAGCCACCACTGATCGGTGGTGGCGGTGAAAGTCAACCCGCTCGGCCCCGGGTCAGCCACGGTCAGCGCGACTGGCGGAGCGCCGTGAGCGGCCACCGCCCGTAAGTTCAGCTGCGTCGGGGACACCGTTAGGGTGCGGGTGGAGTTGTAAGTTGCCGTGTAGGTGGCCGACGCCGATGGCGCGACGAGATTGTGGGTGGCGTTGCCCCCATCAGACCACGAGCCGAAGGCAAACGGAATGTGACTTGCCGTCAACGTCGAAGGGGCGCTGACAGAATGGGTGGAGCCAACGATCACGGTGCGGCTGAACGGGGTCGACTCGGCCGCCGAGTCGACGGCTATGAGCGCGCCCGACGGACGGCTGGCGAAGGCGAGCTCGACCGTGCGTGGATCGACGGTGCGGCTGACTGTGCTCGACAGGCCGGCCGAGTCGGTGGCCGTGAGCCGGAACTCGAGGTAGGAGGGGTAGTCGTGGTCAGGCGCGTTGATGTTTCCGCCGGCGCCGGCCACCGTCTGGAGGTCATGGGTGTGGCACTGCGTCAGGCCGCCCGGGCAGTGGTGCAGGACGATCGACCAGGAGAGGTCGCTGGCAGGCAGTGCGCCGCCGGCGGCGTCGGTAGCGTGGCCGGAGAAGGCGATCTGCTCGCCCACGCTCCAGCGCAGTGACGGGTCGGGCGCATCGATCGTCACTACCGGGGGAGCGCTGACGGTGATTGTCAACGGAGCGCTCAAGCTGGTCACTCCTTGGGAATCGGTGACCTTCAAGCGAGGGTGATAGACGCCCGGTGTGGTGTAGCTCCAGCTGGGCGACGCGGCCGTGCTGTCGTCGTAAAGCCCGTCGCCGTTCAGGTCCCACGCGTAGCTGACCCCGCTCGTGCTACCAGATCCGTCGAACTGGACGGTGAGTGGCGGCGAACCCGCGCTCGGAGTTGCGGTCGCCACGGCGACCGGCGCCGCATAGGTGATGCGATGGATCACGCCGTCGTCGTAGCCAACGTAGTAGAGGTCGCCGCCCGGGCCAATCGTCAGGTTGACCGGCCCCGCCGCGCCGCTGACAAAGGCACGCACGCCCGAGGGATCGGGCAGTCCGTTGGACCCTTGCGGCATGAAGTAGATGCACTTGCGCGAATAGTCTGCGAAGAACAGGCCGCCGTCATAGGAGCCGGGATAGCTGGCGCCGGTGTAGAAGGACAAACCGGAGATCGACGAGCCGGTGCCCGTAGGGCAGCTGTCGCCGGCAAACAGCGGGTGGCCGTGCTGATAGGTGTAGTAGGGCGCGGTGACCGCTGAGCTTGCGAGCGTCGAGCAACTGTCCAGGCCGATCGCCTGATACCCGCTCTGCGGCGCAGGGCCCTCATAGCAGGGCCAACCAAAATTCGCCGCATCCGACGTTGGCGTTGGCGCTCGGTCTACTTCCTCCCATGTATTCCAGCCCACGTCGCCTATCCAGAGCTCGCCGGTGCCAGGCCGGAAGGTGAACCGGAAGGGGTTGCGCAGACCGTAGGCAACGATCCGGCGGCGATTCGGGTCGCCGGAAAGCGGATTCCCGGTGGCCGCGGCGCCCGTGGCCGGATCCACACGAAGGATCGCGCCATTGAGCACCGCTGGTTCGCCGTCGGGCCGCCGGGCGCTTTGAGCCCGGAGTGCGCCGCCCTGGGCAGCGGGCGGCGTCAGCGCCGTGCCCGCAGGGCTTGGCGGGTCAGCGCAGGGGTTAGCCTGCTGGCCGTAGTCGGCATATGTGAAGCTCGCGCCGTCTCCGGCGCTGACATAGAGATCGCCATCGGGTCCGAACTCGAGCGTGCCGATCGAGTGGCTCGGAAACTGCTGGCACCACTGATCGGAGATCAGCGTCTGCTCCGTCGTCGCCGTGTCTCCACTGGCCGTGAGCCGCACCAGGCGCCCGCTCACCACGCAGCCGGCGCCGGTCGGATCGGCACAGGCATCGTTGAACACTGGTGCCGTGCCGCCGATCGGTGCGTCATAGGTGAACAGCGCATATACGTACGGCCGCTGCGGGAACCCGGGGTCGAGTGCCAAACCGAGAAGCCCGCGGTCCCAGTAGTCGTCGACCTCGGTCCGCAGGTCGGCGAATAGCTTCGGAGTCGGGTCCGTCAGCGAGTCATAGACGAGGATCTCGCCGTTCTTCTGGGCCACGAAGACCCGGCCGTCCGGGGCAAACCGGACCACGGTCGGGTGGGCGAGGCCGCCGAGCATGGCAATGTCCTGAAAGTTCGGCGCCAGCGTCTCCGCGGGGGGACTCGCGGCAACGGCGGGCGATGGCGCCGCAAAGCCCCAGGCGGCGATCAAGCCAGCCGCTCCAAGTATCAGCACGGCAGCAACCAGCCCCCAGCGGCGCGCGAGAGTCGTCCGAGCCCTACGGCTCCGGCGGCACACCCTCTCCAGACAAGACTCCATGGAACCGGTCGCTAGAGCCGACTCTCAGTCAGAACCTCCACATTGATGAAACACCATAAAACGTCTGCTTCTTTCGCTCAAGCTGCTCAAACGCCGTAAGAGCGCTCGTAGGGCAGCCGGCGATGGTCGCGGCGGTCGGCAGCGAGGTCGGCGACTCGTCGCCTGCTTACGGCGAAACGCGCCGACTACTGCTTCGGCTGCTGGAGCGCGATTTGCAGGCGCTGAAAGTCGCGGCAGAGGATGAGTTCCCCGCCGCGCTCATAGGGCACGATCTCGGCGCGGAGCTCACGCCGGAGGGCCTCGAGTCGCTCGACCTCAGCTTTCAGCTCCCGCGCCCGTTTCTCGAGCCCCGCCACCTTCCGCGACATCGCCTCGAGCTGCTCCTCGAGCTCGAACACACGTTCGACGCCGGCAAGATTCATCCCGAGCTCGGCGGTCATCTCCTGGATCCGCCGCAAGCGCTCGACGTCCTTCTGCGAATACAGGCGCGTGCCCTTGGGCGAGCGCTTGGGCTCGATCAGCCCGCGCGCCTCGTACATCCGCAGGGTCTGCGGATGCATGTCCGCCAGCTCGGCCGCGACGGAGATCATGAACACGCCGCGATCCGAGGAGACCTCGATCCTCGTCGTGGTCGTGGTCGTGGTCGTGGTCCGCACGCGCCGGGTGGCCATCAGCTGCTGCTCCCCGCACCCGCGAACAGCTTCGCCCGCGGGTTTCCGTTCATCACCTCGGAAAGCCGGTCGACCGCCTCGAGCTGCTCGGGCGAGAGCGACGACGGCACGTCGATCACGAACCGGTAGCGGATGTCGCCGTGCGCCTTACCGCCGAGCCGCGGCGGTCCCTCTCCGCGCAGCCGCTGCACGGTTCCATGCTTGGTTCCGCGCGGGACGCGCAGTCGCTTGCTCCCGTTCAGCGTGGGCACCTCGATCACCGCTCCGCGCACGGCCTCCGGGATCGTCAACGGCACCTCGACCTCGAGGTTGTCGCCGACCCACTTGAACACAGGCGACTCCGACACGCGCGTGATCACGTACAGGTCGCCAGGCTCAGCACCGCGTACGCCGGCCTCGCCCTTCCCGGCTAGGCGGATGCGGCTCCCGTCGCGCACGCCGGCGGGAATGTTCACCCGCAGCCGGCGGACGCTGCGCTGCGCGCCGCTGCCGCCGCAGGTCGGGCAGGGATCCTCGATGATCGTCCCGGTGCCCTGGCAGTTTGAGCAGGGTTGCGAGATCGAGAAGATTCCCTGGCTCTGCGACTCGATGCCGCGCCCCTCGCAGACCGGACACACCTTGGGCGAAGTGCCCGGCCTCGCGCCGGTGCCCTTACACGTCGGGCATGGCTGCGAGGTCGGCACGGCCAGCGGGACCTGCGCTCCGTGCACAGCTTGATCGAAGCTCAGCGACACCTCGGTTTCGAGATCTCGGCCGCGAGCCTCGCGAGGGCGCCCGCCACGAACTCCACCTCGCCCGCCGGCCTCGGCGCCGCCACCGCCGCCACCGAACAAGTTGGACAGGATGTCGCCGAAGCCGCCGCTGAACGCGCCGGGGTCGAATCCGCCGCTGCCACCCAAGCCGCCGAACGGGCTCGCGCCGCGGTCGTAGGCCTTACGCTTCTCGGCGTCCGAGAGCACGTCATGTGCCTGCGAGATCTCCTTGAAGCGCTCCTCGGCCTGCTTATCGCCCGGGTTACGGTCGGGGTGATACTGGCGCGCGAGCCTGCGGTAGGCCTTCTTGATCTCGTCGTCGGAGGCGTTCTTGCCGACGCCAAGGACCTTGTAGTAGTCCGTCGTCCTCTGAGCCATCCTGCCTCACCGCCTTCAGCCGGCGACGACAACTCGCGCCGGACGCAGCACGCTGTCGCCCAGCCGGTAACCGCGCTGGTAGACCTCGACCACCGTGCCCGGCTCGGCGCCCTGGACAGGCTGCTGCGCGACCGCCTCGTGATGCTGGGGATCGAACGGCTCGCCCTCCGGCGAGTAGGGCTCGATCCCCACCCGGCCCAGAGCCGCGACCACGTCGGCCTGCACAAGCTTGAGCCCTGACACCACCGGGCCGCCACCGTTCTCGCCCGCCTGGCGAGCGGCGGATTCCGCCGCCTCGAGCGCCCGATCGAGATTGTCGACCGCCGGCAGCAGCTCCTTGGCCAGCTTGGCGATCCCGCGCTCCTGCGCGGCTGCCGCATCGCGCAGTGCGCGCTTGCGGTAGTTCTCGAAGTCAGCTTGGGTGCGCTGGGCGAGCTCGAGGTATTGCTCGGCCTTCGAAGCCTTGGCCGTCAGCTCCTCGAGGTCGCGCTTGACCTGCGCCTCGTGGTCCTGAGCCTCGGTGTCCTGCGCCTCCTGGGCGCTGTGGTCCTGGTTCTCATCGGCTTGGCGCCCGCCGTTCTCCGCGGGCACGGCCTCGGCACCGGGAGCGCCCTCCTCGGTTGCCGCGGCCGGCGACGAGACGTTTTGCTCCGCCTCGTCGCCGACCTGCGCCTCAGCTTGAGGCGAAGTGCGTGGATCGAAGGTCATCTGACTACTTGCCCTCGTCGACAACCTCGGCGTCCACGACGTCCTCTTCCGCGCTGGCGCCGTTGCCCGAGCCGGACGCCGCACCGGCGCCGTCGGCTCCGCTCGCCGTCGCCTGCTCCTGGGCGCGCTGGTACATCGCCTCGGAGACCTTGTGGAAGGACGCCTGCAGTGCCTCGGTCTTGGCGTTGATCTCCGCCGTGTCCTCGGAGGTCAGCACTTCGCGCACGGCCTTGATCGCGGCCTCGATCTCGTCCTTGGAGGACGAGTCCACCGAGTCGCCGAGA
>JAFAZV010000433.1 GCA_019239445.1 Solirubrobacterales bacterium | reverse complement strand
GTCGAACCGCACGCCCTGCCGCGCCGCCTGCCGGACCCGACTCTGGAAATAATCGTTGAACCAGACCCAATTCGGGTTCCCGTACACCCCGTCCCGCACATGCCGTACTCCCAACTCCCCGAGCAGCGCCAACACCCGCGGCCAGTCGCCATACGCGCTGTCGCCGTTGACGACGTGGGTGTTGATCCCGATCGAATCGGAAAAGGCGCCAGCCGGCGCCGGGTCGATCCCCGCCCGCGCAAGCTGGGGCCCGCCGAGCAGGACGAGCAGGGTTATGCCGCAGACGATCCGTCGCATACGCCTCTGGGCGCAGCCGCCCGGACCCGCCGACGCCCACATCGGTCCGGCCGACTGACGCAGAGCAGCCTAAGAAGGCTTCCCATCGACGCCAGCGCCATGTCGCAGGTGCAGCGGTTGCCGAGCCCGGACGTGACGGAAGCGGACGCCGTGATGCGACCAGCTCCCAGCCGTCCGGAGCTGAGCCATGAGCCGGGGCTGGCGCTCGCCCACGACTACCTGCTCGTGCTCCGCGGTGCTGAGCGAACCTTCGCCGCGATGGCCGACCTTTGGCCAGCCGCGCCGATCTTCACCCTGCTCTACGACGCTGCTGGCACCCAGTATCGCTTCGCCGACCGCCGCATTCACACCTCGCCGCTCCAGCACCTGCGAGTTCGCCAGCGGAACTTCCGTTCACTGCTGCCCGTTTTCCCGCCGGCGGCGCGGCGTCTCGCTCTCGATGGCCACGACTGCATCCTCAGCAGCAGCAGCGCGTTCGTCCATGCGCTCCGCAAACCGCCCGGCGCGAGCCACATCTGCTACTGCCACTCGCCCTTCCGCTATGCCTGGCACGAGGAGGCCAGGGCGCTGTCAGAGGCGCCGACAGTGCTGCGCCCGGCGCTGTCCCTGCTCCTCCGCCGCCACCGCGCCTTCGACCGCCGCGCGATCGCCGACGTGGATCGATTCATTGCCAACTCCCAGATCACCCGCGCACGAATCAGGGAGTTCTGGGGCCGTGATGCAGTCGTGGTGCATCCTCCGGTCGAAATCGAGCGCTTCCACATCGAGCTCCCCGAGGACTACGTGCTGTTCGTCGGTGAGCTCGTACGGCACAAGCGGCCCGAGTTGGCGATTGAGGCCGCAGCGGCTGCGCGGCGCCCGATCAAGATCGTCGGTACGGGCCCTGAGCTCGTGCGGCTCCAGCGGCGCTACGCCGGCAAGGCCGAGTTCCTTGGTCGCGTCGGCGACGAGGAGCTTGCGAGTTTGTACGCACGCGCCGCCGCCCTGGTCGTCCCCGGCGTCGAGGAGTTCGGCATCGCGGCCGTCGAGGCGCAGGCCGCTGGGCGCCCGGTCATCGCCGCCGACGCCGGCGGCGTCCGCGAAACCATCCTCCCCGGCCGCACCGGGCTACTCGTCGGCGCGCCCCTGCGCGAGGAGCTGGCCCGCGCCCTGCGCCGCGACCTCGCCGGCTTCGACTCGAGCGAGATCCGCCGGCACGCAAGCCGCTTCTCGAAAGCACATTTCCAGACTCGGATTGCGGAGCTCGTCGCCGACGCGCGCCGGCGCCGCTGACGCCGGAAGGTGTTCAGCGCCTCGCCCTGAGCTGATTCCAGCGCCCAGGATGCCGAGAGCGGCGCAGCTTTAGGCAAGGCTTGCTAGGCTCGCCGCGCGATGCAGGGGGTCCTTCGATCGACGCTGGCTGCTGCGCTCATCGTCTTGACGGCGATGGTCGCGCCCGTGGCCGCCCAAGCGAAGCGGCGGGTGCCGACCGGCTTCTTCGGCACCGTCCTCGAGCCGAAGAGCGGCGATCCGGCCTACAGCTCTAACGCCGCCCTCGACTCGACTTTTGCAGTCATGGCCCGCTCCGGGGTCGAGTCGGTTAGGGTCACGTTCGCCTGGAACCAGCTCGAGCCCGCTCCTGGCTTCTTTGACTTCCGCGCCAGCGATCGCATCGTCTCCGACGCGGCGCGCCACGGCATCCACATCCTGGCCAACCTCCTCTACACGCCACTGTGGGCGTCTTCGAGCTCCTCGCAGGTCTTCGGCTATCGCTACGCCCCGAGGAACCCCCAGACTTGGGCTACGTTCGTGAGTACGGTCGCCCGGCGCTACGGCCCACACGGATCGTTCTGGCGGGCCAATCCGGGCCTGCCACATGTCTCGGTCCGGGAATGGCAGATCTGGAACGAGCAGGCGTTCAACGTGTTCTGGGCGACGCAACCGTGGGCGCGCACTTACACGCAGCTGCTTCGGGCGGCCTATGTCGACATCCACCGCGCCGACCGCGGCGCGAAGGTCGTCGCGGGATCCCTGGCCGCCGATAACCAATCGAACCAGTGGCAGCAGATGAGCGCGTTGTACCGAGCCGGGGCCAAGCGCTACTTCGACATCATCTCCGTGCACCCGTTCACTCAGGGCACGATTCCGGTGTCCCAGAGCGTTTCGCGGGCGATGGAGATCGTGAAGTTTGTCCGTGACGTCATGCGCCGCAACGGAGACTCGCGCAAGCCGATCATCCTTACCGAGCTGAGCTGGCCGGGCGCCCGCGGATTCGTCAACCCGAGCCGGCTGATCGGGCTCGAGACCACGCCCCGCGGCGAGATCCAGCGCCTGAGCGCGGCCTACAACTACCTCGCCACCCATCAGCGTCAAACCGGCGTCACGCAGGCGTACTGGTTCAGCTGGGCCTCGACTTTCGACCCGAACGACGTCCAGTCAGACGTCGGTTACCGGTTCGCGGGACTCAACAAATTCGCCAATGGAAGCTTCATTCCGCAGCCCGTGCTTGGCACCTACGCGCACCTCGCGCTCCGTTTCGAGGGGTGTCGACGCAAGGCCAGCAACGGCCGCTGCTTGTAGCTTCAAGTGAACCTAAACAAAGCTCATCGGGGCTAGCTATACCTCCGTAGCTTTGGTAGGGTGGCGCGAAACCAGACAGGAGGCAGGGTGGGAGTGCCGGCAAGGCGGAACTCAATCTGATCCCGTGCTGGGCGAGGGGAAGGACGACATCAAAGCTAACCTCGCAGCGTTCGCGTCGCGCACGCGCGCTCAGGCGGCGGCCCGCAGCCGACCGACCGCCGAGAGGCCGGCTAGGGACAGCAGCTCAAACCTCGGCGCTCCGCCTCCACCGGAGGTAGCGGCGGATCAGCGGGCGCTCGATCTGGCCAGCATGCAGCCAATTGCGCCGCCGCTCCCCAATCGGCGCGACGCGGTCTTCCGCCGACTGCTGGCCGTCGCCGACTGCTTCGCCGCCGCCGGCGGGCTCCTGCTGGCAAACATCGTCAATCACCAGCGCCTAAGCGCGCCGAGTTTTGCCACCCTGCCAGTGATCGTCCTGATCAACAAGCTCGCCGGACGCTACGACCACGACGAGGTCGTGGTGCGTAAATCGACCCTCGACGAGGCGCCGATCCTCGCCGCAGTGGCGGCCGCCTACGCGCTCGTGTGGTCGGTCGTAACGCTCGCCTTCAACGAGCACTCGAGTCGCGGAGCGGTGCTCGTCCTCTGGGCGGGAACATCGGCTTGCCTGATCGCGCTGCGGGCGCTGGCGCGTGGTTTCGCGCAACGGCTGGCACCTCCCGAACGCGCGCTGGTCATTGGTGAGCCGCATGATCGCGAGAGCCTCGGCCGCCGTTTGGCGGTCGACACGAAGGCGGCGGTTGAAATCGTCGGCTACCTCGCCCTCGAGGATGACCGCCGCGCCGGCAACAGCCATACCCACTCCGGGCCCCGGAACGGCGTCCTCTCCGTTTCTGCCCTGAAGACCGCCGTCGAGTCGCTCCGCGCGCACCGCGTCATCCTGATCCCGCCCAACTACGAATCCGACGCCGTGTTCGAGGCCGTGGCCAGCGCTCACTCGGCGGGCATGAAGGTCTCTATCGTGCCCAGTCTGTTCGAAGTCTTCGGATCCGCCGTCGAGTTCGATGAGTTCGGCGGCTTTACGGCGCTCGGCCTGCGCCGCCCAGGCCTCAGTCGCTCATCGGTGCTGATCAAGCGCGCCACCGACATCGTCGGGGCGATGGTCGGCCTGATCGTCGTCGCTCCGCTCTGGCTGCTCGCGGCGATCGCGATCAAGCTCGACTCCCCGGGTCCGGTGTTCTTCCGCCAGCCCCGGGTTGGGCGAGGCGGCCGGCGCTTTGAGATGATCAAGTTCCGCAGCATGGTGACCAGCGCCGAGGAGCAGCGCTCCGACCTCGAGTCGCTCAACGAGACCGACGGCATCTTCAAGATCGCCAACGACCCGCGGGTGACGCGCGTCGGCCGTCGGCTCAGAAAGAGCTCGCTCGACGAATTGCCGCAGCTGATCAATGTGCTGCGGGGCGAGATGAGCCTCGTCGGCCCGCGCCCGCTGCTGCCCGAGGAGGATCAGCGCGTCGAGGGTCACCATCGCAAGCGACTCCAGCTCGCGCCCGGGATGACCGGCCCCTGGCAGGTTCTCGGACCCCAGCGGCCACCGCTCAGCGAGATGGTCAAGATCGACTACCTGTACGCCGCCAACTGGTCGCTCTGGTCGGACGTGAAGTACATCCTGCGTACTGTCATCCACATGCTGGGACGGCGCGGTGTCTGATCATCAGAAACCCCGCAGCGCTCCTCGGGTTGGCCTCGTGCACGACTTTCTCGTCGACTCGCGCGGCGCCGAGCGAGTGTTCCTCGAGCTGTGCGCGATGTGGCCGGACGCGCCCATCTACACCGCGATCTACGACGAGGACGGCACTGAGGGGCGCTTCGCCGGACGCACCATCCACACCTCGTTCCTGCAACGGCTGCGTCCCTCGGCGCGAACGTTCCGCGCCCTGTTCCCGCTTTACCCGGCCGCGATCGAATCCTTCGACCTCTCCGACTACGAGCTCGTCGTCTCCAGCTCGTCGGCGTGGGCGCACGGCGCCCTGTGCGGCGCGCAGGCAATCCACGTCAGCTACTGCCACAACCCGTTCCGCTACGCCTGGAACGACCGCGACCGCACCGTCGACAAGCGTCGCGACCCTCTTACGCGGGCCCTGCTCCGCGACGCCCTCGGCCGCTGGCGCCAGTGGGACCGCACCGCGGCCCGCCGCACTGACCGCTACGTGGCCAACTCGCGGCTGACGCAGAACCGGATCCGCGAGTATTTCGGCCGTGACGCGGCGGTTGTCTATCCGCCCGTGGATACGTCGCGCTTCTCGCCCGGTCGCATCGGCGAGCACTACGCGCTCGTCTCCGAGTTGATGCCGCACAAGCAGATCGACGTTGCGATCGAGGCGTTCAACAAGCTCCGCCTGCAGCTGATCGTCGTCGGCGACGGCCCCGCCGCCCGCCGCTTGCGGCGCCTCGCCGGCCCGACTGTCCACTTCACCGGTCGAGTGCCGGACGCTGACGTCGTGCGCATCGTCCAGAGCGCGCGCGCCGTGATCTCCACCGCGGTCGAGGAGTTCGGCATCGCGGTGGTCGAGGCCCAGGCCGCGGGCCGACCCGTGATCTCCCGCCGCAGCGGCGGCGCGCTCGAGACGATCCTCGACGGCGTCACGGGCTGCTTCTGGTCCGGGAGCGCCGACGACCTCGCGCAAACCGTGCTGCGCTTCGACGACGCCGCCATCGACCCGGAAGACTGCGTTCGCAACGCTCGGCGCTTCGACATAGCGAACTTCCGCCGCGGCATGCTGAACGAGATCCAGGCGGCTCGCCACTCCCGCGCCGGCCAGCTGCGCAACGGGCGCCGCCCCCTCCCCTCCGCCCGGCTGATGCGGATGGCGGCGCGAGCTTCCCGCTGACGGGCGGCGACCGCGTAGCTCGCCGCCCTCCGCGGAGGCCCGCGCTTACGCCGGCGCCGGCGCCGGTGCGCCGGACCGCCCGCCAGGCGTGTCCTCGGCGGTCAGCGGCTTGGCGATGTTCTCGAGCGACTGGCCCTCGGCCTTGACTCCGTAGATCAGCTCGACGATGCCGCCGATGATCATCATCACCGCTCCGATGATCAGTGCCAGCGCGGCCTTGCCGATGTTGCCGGTCTGAATCAAGGCCTGGAAGACCAGCGGCCCGGTGATGCCACCCACGCCCGTGCCGACGGCGTAGAACACCGAGATGCAGAGCGCGCGCGTCTCCATCGGGAAGATCTCCGAGACGGTGAGGTACGCGGCGCTGACGCCGGCCGAGGCGAAGAAGAAGACCACGCACAGGCACGCCGTCAGCGATGTCGCAGTCAGGTTGTGACCTTTGAACAGCAACGCCGTGATCACCAGCAGCACGCCCGAGAGAAGGTAGGTGCCGGCGATCATCGGCTTGCGCCCGACGCTGTCGAACAGCCGCCCAAGGACGAGCGGGCCGAACAGGTTGCCGACCGCGAAGACGGCGATGAAGTACGGAACGTCGCTGGGCGAAGTGCCGAAGTACTTGCTCAGCAGCACCCCAAGGCCGAACAGGATCGAGTTGTAGAGGAACGCCTGGCCGACGAACAGCGCCAGGCTGAGCACGGTCCGCCTCGGGTACAGCGTGAGAACCGAGCGCACGGTCAGCGAAAGCGGGATCACGCGCCGCTGGCGAACCGTCATCTCGCCTTCGGCCTCGGGCAGCTTCTTCCCGGTCTCCTCTTCGACCTCGTGTTCGATACCGGCCACGATCCTTTCCGCCTCGTCCTCGCGGCCGTGGATGAACAGCCAGCGCGGGCTCTCCGGGACGTTCCGGCGCACGAGCAGGATGCC
>JAFAZV010000327.1 GCA_019239445.1 Solirubrobacterales bacterium | reverse complement strand
CGCGGTGTCGTAGCTGACGTCTTGCGGCGCGAGAACGGAGCCTGAGACGTCCTCCTGTAGCTGATCGTGGAGGTGGATGTCGGTCGTTGTGCTCATACCGGTCCCTTCAGATAGATAGTACGATCGGTCGTGCGAACTATACGACCGGTCGTGCTATCTTGTCAAGCATGAACACCAAGAATTCGAAGCTGACCTCCCGTGAACGCCGCGCCGACGGGGAACGCAGCCACAGCGCGATTCTCGATCAGGCGGCGCGCTTGGCCACCGTCGAGGGGCTTGAGGGCCTATCGCTCGCGCGCTTGGCCGACGCCGTGGGCATGAGCAAGAGCGGGCTCTTCGCCCACTTCCGCTCGAAGGAAGAACTGCAGCTGGCGACGATCGAAGTGGCCAGTTCGCTGTTCGACGAGCAGGTGACCGAGCCGGCGACGCAAGCTCGCACCGGGTGGGAGCGCTTATCCCTACTGGTGGACGGCTACCTGCGCTATCTCGAGGTCGAGACCTTCCCGGGGGGCTGCTTCTTTGCTTCCACGCTGGCGGAGATGGACACGCAGCCCGGTCCGGTTCGCGATCGGCTGGTCGCGTTCCTGGGCGACTGGCTGGGGCGGATCGAGACTGCCGTTCACGACGCTCAGGTCGAAGGCGCGATCGATCCCGCCGAAGATGCCGCGCAGCTGACCTTCGAGATCGAGGCCGCCCTGTTCCTCGCCAACGCCCAATACGTCGTCGCTCGGACTCCCGAGCCGATCGACCGGGCCCGCCGCGCAATCGAGCGCCGGCTTCGATCTGCCGCCAGCGAGCGGGAGGACTGAGCGATGTCCGCTCCCGTTCTCCTGATCGTCGACGAACGGCGGGATGCGCTCGAAGAGGTCGAGACGCAGCTCCTCAAGCGCTACGGCGCGGACTACCGTGTCGAGGGCGTGAGTGATGTGGAGCAGGCGCTCCAGATGCTGGCGAAGCTCGCCCATGCCGGAGGCGAGGTGGCGTTGGTGCTGGTAGGTCCGTCGCTCTCGAGTGAGACGGGCGTGAAACTGCTCGAGCGAGTACGGGAGCTCCATCCTCACGGCAAGCGTGGCCTGGTGGTGTCACCTGGCGCGTGGGCGGACCAGTTGAGCGCCGAGGCGATACGTGACGCAATGGCGTTCGGGCGCATCGACTTCTACGTCGCCCGGCCGGCGGAGTCACGCGATGAGGTGTTCCACCAGGCCATCTCGAGCGTGTTGCTCGACTGGGCGACCGAGCGGCGCCTGGTCCCGCACACCGTCCACATCGTCGGTGAGGCTTGGGGCGGGAGGGCGTATGAGCTGCGGGAGGTGTTCGAGCGCTGCGCGGTGCCGCATGCCTTCTGCTTGGCCAGCTCCGATAAGGGACGGGAACTGCTCAGGGCGAGCGGTCCCGGAGCCAAGCTCCCGCTGATGGTGCTTCCCGACGGGCGGGCCCTGAGCGATCCCTCCAACGCGGAGATCGCAGAGGCTGCCGGCGCCCCCCGCGACTTCGAGGAGCGCACGTTCGACGTCGCGATCGTGGGCGCAGGGCCGGCAGGCTTGTCTGCGGCTGTCTATGCCGCCTCCGAAGGCCTGAGCACCATCGTCGTCGACGAGGGCGGCATCGGAGGGCAGGCCAGATCGAGCTCCCTGATCCGCAACTACCTGGGCTTCCCGAGGGGCGTCAGCGGCAGCCGGCTCGCCGAGCGGGCTTACGAGCAGGCCGCTGGCTTCGGGGCGACCTTCGTGCTCATGCATAGGGCGACCGTCCTCCGTCGCTCCGGGAACCGGCTGGGTCTCTCGCTCTTTGACGGTCGCCGCATCAGCACGAGAGCCGTGCTCCTCGCCACCGGCGCCAGCTACCGCCGCCTGGGCGTCGAATCGCTTGAAGCACTGAACGGCGCCGGCGTCTTCTACGGTGGCGCAGCCTCAGAGGCTCACGCGCTGAGCGGCAAGAACGCGTACGTCGCCGGTGGCGGGAACTCCGCCGGCCAAGCCGCCTTGCACCTGTCGCGCTATGCGCGCCGCGTGACGCTCGTCGTGCGCGCCCTGTCGCTCGAAGCAGGGATGTCGCACTACCTGGTGCGAGAGCTCAGGGCAACCTCGAATGTGGAAGTGCGCACGGGAACGCTGGTGACCGGCGGTGGAGGGGAGGGCCATCTGCAGCAGCTGGTGCTGCGCGAAACCGCCAGCGGCGACGAGGCGACGGTCCCGGCGGACGCGCTCTTCGTGCTGATCGGGGCTCGCCCGCACACCGAATGGCTTCCTCACGAGATAGCGCGGGACCGGCGCGGGTTCCTGCTCACAGGCGAGGACATCCCAGCCGACTGGCCCTGGCCCCTCGAACGCGCCCCCTTGGCACTCGAAACGA
>JAFAZV010000322.1 GCA_019239445.1 Solirubrobacterales bacterium | reverse complement strand
GACATGATCATCCGTGGCGGCTACAACGTCTACCCGCGGGAGATCGAGGAGGTGCTCTACGAGCATCCTGACGTCCGCGAAGCGGCCGTGATCGGGATCCCGCACGCGGAATACGGCGAGGAAGTCGCAGCGGCTATACAGGTTGTTCCGGGAGCCTCGGTGACTCCGGAGGAGCTACGGGACTACATCAAGCAGCAGGTCGCCGGTTACAAGTACCCGCGTGTCGTGTGGTTCATGGACGAGCTGCCCAAGGGCCCAACCGGGAAGATCCTGAAGAAGGAGATCAGGGCGCCCGCCCAGACGCCTTCGCGGTGAGCGGCCGCGCTGCCGCGGCGGACGGAGAACCGTGCTCTGATCGCGGGACCCGAATAGCGGCGCGGAGTCGCCGCGCCGGCAGCAGCATCCATGCGCACGCGCTGAGCGCCACAGGCAAGAGCAGCGACACGCTTCGGTAGAGAAGCACCGCGCCGGCGGCCGGTGCCGCGGGCGCGCCGTAGAGCACCAAGGCTCCGATCAGGCCGCCTTCCACCGCGCCGACCCCGCCGGGAAGCGGTACCGCTGAGCCGAGCGAGCCGACGAGGTAGCCCATCACGATCACGCTGGCGGGCGGCGTGTGGCCGTAGGCGTGAAACGCCGCCCACAGGACGGCATTGTCGAACGCGTAGTAGCCCAGGGCGCCGAGGAGTTTCCAATTCCGCGCAGCGAGGATCGAGCGGGCGTCCACCAGGCCGTCGAGTACGACGGCGGCGGCCGCCTGCGCCGCGCCTGGCGCCGCCCACCACCCTCGGCTCGTAGGTCGGCCGTGGTGGTGCCTCCTCCGGCGCCGGCGGGCGAACGCGACCACGGCAAGGATCGCCAGCGCCACCGCCGCCGCGGGGAGTGTCCGTCCCGCGTCCCGCGGGCCCTCGAGCCATCCGAGCCGAAGTGATAGGCCGAGGAGCCCGAGGACGATGGCCTCGGGGACGAGGTTTACGACCGTGAAGGCGATCGTCGGCCGGGTCAACCCGGCCAGGGAAGGCGGCTCGTCCGAGCTCGAGCGTGCTCCCACCGCGGGCCCAACGATCCCGCCGGCCGGCAGCAGGCTGCTCGCCCCGAGCCCGCGCAACCCCGAAGCGATGCTTTGACGCCAGCTCATCCGGGCGCCGAAGACGAGCTTGAAGACGAGCAGAAAGCCGAGCACGGAGAGCGCCTCGAGGCCGCTCGCCAACCCGGTCCACACGGCGCAACCGGCGAGCGTCGGCCGCCGCACGCCGGCTACAGGCGCGGCGACGAACAGCGCGGCGGCGAGCGCGGGAACCAGAAGCAATCTCGCCCGCCGGATGGCGCGGACGCCAGGCGCGAGGCGAATGCGTCGCACCGGGCGCACTACGCCTGGGGCTGATCGCGGATCGGTTCCGTACCCGTCGTCCCGGCCGCGGTGAGCGAGCGCGGCAAGCGCATGCGCCTCGCCCCGCCGGCTTGCCGCAGGCCGGAGGCGCCCAGGGCGAGAACGACCAGCAGCAACCCACTGGCGAGCTCGTTCAACCAGGCGAGGTGATCGGTCGCGTAGCCGAGCGTCCAGGGGCTGAGCACGAGCCAGAACCCGCCGGCAATGGTGACGAGCGCAGCCGCGCGCAACGGGACGATCAGGAGCACCAGCGGCCCGAAGCTCAACACCAGGAACACGTGATTTGCGACGGCCGCCCGGCTGTCGGCAAACCCCCACAACCAGGGTGACGCCGCCACCCACGTGATCAAGGCAACGCCCGCGAGCGAGCGGCGATCGATCCCGGGAACGTCTTTGACGAGCTTCATTCCGACACCTCCGGTACGGCCTGGGCGAAGATCGCGAACAGCAGGTAGAAGGCCGGGATGACTGCGGATAGGACCGCGGCGATCGATATCGCGATGGCCGTCAGCGCGGGCCCCGGGGCAGCGGCGGCTCGGATCGTCAGTTGGGAGCCAACCAGATGCGGAGATTGGGAGACCAACCAACCCCAAACCAGCGCGGCGCCAGTCGAGAGCGAGGCAGCGCGGGCGATGGCATACCGCCGCACGTAAAACGCGGCGATTGACCCGACCATGGCCACGACCCCGGCGATGACAATGGCCAGCGCGGTCGTCGTCAGCCGGTGAGCGAGCGCAGGTGCCTGCCAGCTCGCCACCCCCAAGGCGCCGAGGCTCACGACCAGCAGCGCCCCTGCGGAGTGAATCCCGCGGCGCCGAAAGCGCTCAACCAGCCGAGCCTGACCCCCCCGGACGAGCCGGATGGTCATGAAGCTGGCGGCCAGCTGCAGGCACAAGAGCAGAGCCATGGCGCCCACCGCGAGGGCGAACGGCCCCGCCCAGGGAATCGACAAACCCCTGCTGTGGACGTCGCTGACGCGAGTTGAGGCGCTGGCAAGCCCTCCGGCCACCATCCCGAACGCGAGCGGGGCCACCGCGCTGGCGATCCCACAGAGGTGGCTGAGCCGAGCGTGAGCCGGAGTACCGGCGGTGGCACTCGAGCGCAGCCCGAGCGCCGCCCCGCGCAGCACGATGACCAGCAACGCGATCGTGAACGGCGCGAGCAAGGCCGTTCCCAGCAACGAGAAAGCCGGCGGGAAGGCGGAGAACAGGATCGTGATCGAGAAGATCAGCCAGACGTGGTTGGCCTCCCACACCGGCCCGATCCCGGTCGCCAGCGCGGCACGGTCGCGTTCGCTCTCGCGGGCCAGGAGGTCGAGTATTCCGGCGCCGAAATCGGCTCCGCCGAGCAGCGCATACGTCGTCAGCGAGAGCCCGAGCACGACGGCGAGGAGATCCGCGAGCGTCATTCGAACGCCACTTTCCGCGCCGGCCCCGACAGCTCCTCGACCGGCTTTGCCGCCAGCCGCCGCGCGCTCCACACGACCAGCGCGCTCAGCGCGATGTAGAGCAGCGTGAAAGCCGTGAACGTGGCACCCAGCCCGGGCGAAGTCGTGACCGCTCCGGAGGTTCGGAAAACTCCGTAGACGACCCAAGGTTGACGGCCGAGCTCAGTGACGAGCCACCCGAGCTCGTTGGCCAGGAAGGCCGCAGGTCCGGCCGCGGCCAAAGCCAACAGGGTCAGCCGGTCCTCGGGCCCGCGTCCTCCGCGCCGGCGGCGCAGCCAATACCAGACCCCGAGCGCGACCAGGCCCGTGCCGATTCCGACCATGCCGATGAAGCTCAGCCGGACCCAGCCGGCAAGCGGAGCGCGATCGGCCTTGGGGAACGACCCAAGCCCATGCACCGTGGCGCCAGGCTTGTCGAAGGCGAGCAAGCCGAGCAGGTGCGGCACTTTCAGGTTCAGGACGGTGCCATTGTGCCCGGGGAACGGGAAGCCGCCGACGTTCAGCCCGGCCCCGTGCTCGGTGCGGTTCAGGCCTTCGATCGCGGCCAGCGTCGCCGGCTGGTGCGCAGCTACGGTGCGACCGAGGAGGTCCCCTACGCCGAGCTGGAGCGGAGCGAGGATCGCGGCCATCGAGAGGCCGAGCGCGATTGCCTTGCGGTGGTAGGCGTCGCGCCGTCCCCGCAGCATCCCCACGGCGTAGACGCTGGCCAGGCCGAACGCGGTGGCCAGGTAGGCCCCGAGGACCATGTGAGAGCTCTCCGTCGCCCAGGCCGGGTTGAACATCGCGGCCAGCGGGTCAACGTGCGTGACATGCCCGTGCACGATCTGAAACCCTCGAGGCACGTTCATCCAGGCGTTGGCAGTAACGATGAAGAACGCCGACGCGACGGCTGAGAGCGCGATCGGAATTCCCGAGAGCCAGTGCGCCTTGGGCGACAGACGATCCCAGCCGTAGAGATAGATGCCGACGAACACTGCCTCGAGGAAGAACGCTGCCCCTTCGAGCGAGAACGGGAGTCCGATGATCCCGCCCGCGTAGGCCATGAAGCGGGGGAAGAGCAAACCGAGCTCGAAGCTGATGATCGTGCCCGAAGCCGCCCCCACCGCGAAGAGAACCGCGAACACCTTCGACCATCGCCGTGCCAGCGCCCGCCATACCGGGTCACCGGTGCGCAGGTGCATGCCTTCAGCCACGAGCATCATCAGCGGCAAACCGACTCCGAGCACGGCGAAGAACAGGTGAAAACTAAGGGATGTGCCCATCTGTGCCCGGCCCGCCGTGAGGTGATCGATCGCGGCCAGAGGGGTTGACGAGGTCGTTGCCGTCATCTACTACGTAGCGTAGCAGGTGGTCGGATGTCTGTCTACTACGAATCATCGTAGCGCCTGCTCCGGTGAGGTCCGGCGTCGAGGATTCGCCTGACGGAGTCGCGGGTTCGTGTCTACGATTGCGTGTAGTAGGATGGGTACATGGCTTACCTCTCCCCGAGCTCGTCGCCGCCGATCCTGCTCACCGGTGCCACCGGCTACATCGGCGGCCATCTGCTCGATCGCTTCGAACAGGAGCAACGGGCGGTGAGATGCCTGACCCGGCGACCGCACGCCCTGGCGCACCGAGCGGGCCCGCGGACCGAGGTCGTGGCCGGGGATCTCCTCGATCGCGCATCGCTCGACGCGGCGCTCAGCGGCATCGGAACCGCCTATTACCTAGTTCACTCGATGGCAGACGTGGCCGACTTCGGCGAGGTTGACCGCCGTGCCGCAAGGAACTTCGCCGCCTGCGCGAGCCAGGCAGGAGTCCACCGCATCGTCTACCTGGGTGGCCTGGGATCGGGCGACGGACTATCCGCTCATCTCGCGAGTAGGCACGAAGTCGGAGAGATCCTGCGTGGCTCTGGCGTGCGGACGCTCGAGCTGCGTGCGTCGATCGTGATCGGCGCTGGAAGCGCGTCGTTCGAGACGATCCGCTCTCTGGTCGAAAGCCTGCCCGTGATCCCGGCTCCGCCTTCGGTCAGCACCGCGGCGCAACCGATCGCGCTCGATGACGTCCTGCAGTACCTGGTTGCCGCCGAGGCGGTTCGGGTCGTGCACAGTGAGATCGTCGAGATCGGCGGGGCCGACCAGGTCTCCTACGCCGAGGTGATGCGCGAGTACGCCCGGCAGCGCAACCTGACCCGCGCGGTCGTGCCCGTCCCGATGATGACGACTCGCCTGTCCGAGCTGGTTCTGGCTTCGCTTGGTCCTCGTCAGGGCCGTATTGCCGCGGCCATGGTGTCGAGCCTGCGCAACGAGACGATTGTCCAGCGGCGCGCCACGGCTGCACCGCTGGCGGTAAGGCCGCGAGGCCTCAGTGCTGCCGTCGAGCGCGCGCTGCGTTCAGAAGATCAGGCCTTTGCAGAGCAGCGGTGGTTAGCCGCGGGTGCCTTCGCCGGCGAATCTCGGTGGGGAGGGATGCCCATCGGGCGGCGGCTCTTGACCGTCCGCACGGCTCCCGTGAATGCGCGCGCCGATGAAGCCTTTGCCGCGATCGAGCGGATCGGCGGCCCGACGGGCTGGTACGCCACGAACTGGTTCTGGCGCTTTCGCGGGCTCGTCGACCGCCTTCGCGGCGGCAAAGGCCAACAGCGCGGCCGGCGCAAGGGGCACACGCTGGCCGTGGGTGACCCGATCGACTTCTGGCGGATCGAGCGTTTCGAAGCCGGGCGAAGGCTGTTGCTGACGGCCGAGATGAGGATGCCGGGACGACTCTGGGTTCAGTTCGAGGTCGCGGCACACGCCGACGTCACGCAGGTACGCCTGACCACGATGTTCGATCCGGCCGGCTACATCGGGCGTGCGTACTGGTACCTGCTCTACCCGATTCATCGCGGGATCTTCGGCACCTTGCTGCGAGGGCTCGTTCGGGCGATTGCTCAGCAGACCGGCGCAGCGTCCCGCGGCTGAAGCCGGCTGCGGGAATGTTTCGGCCTCGGTGACGTCTGACCTAGTGAGTGCCTTTCTACGATGCTGCATCGTAGATCGTGTGAGAAGTCGAACACCATCCCTCATTCCCTGGAGCACATCAATGAAGCTCAAGAAGATCACTCCAGCCACTCGCGAGTCGCAGCTCACCGACGCCCTGATCGACAGTTATGTCCAATGGCGGGAGCAGAGCGGCGCCGTGGCTGAGTCATATCGAGGCTGGGATCGAGCGCCTCGGGACGAGCGCGCCGTGGCCTACGCCACCTATGTCCTCGCGCTCGACCGGGAGGAGCACGCGGCGCGCGCCTACCGAAGCCTGGTCGAGGCGATGCAGGCGATCTAGACCAGCACGATCAGTCATCTCATCAACCCCAATCAAGGAGAAGCGAATCATGAGGCGCAGACAGTTCACGTTTGGCGCTGGGTTCCTGGCGCTCGTGGCCATCGTTGCGGTGGTCGTCGCCTTGAGCAGTGCCAGCAACAGCAAGAGCCACCCGAGCCTCGCATCGGGGTCGGCGCTGGCGCTGAAAGAGACGGCGGCGGGCAGGACGCTCGTCGACGCCAACGGCAGGACCCTGTACCTGTTCGGCGCTGACAAGCGCAACGTCAGCACGCTCTCATCGGCTGGCCAGGCGGTATGGCCGCCATACAGCGCCACCACCGTGCCCCGCGCCGCGAGCGGCGTAGCGGCGTCGCAGATCAACACGATCACCGGACCGGGCGGGATCCGGCAGATCGCCTATAACGGCCACCCTCTCTACTACTACGTCGGTGACAACAAGCCCGGCCAGATCAACGGCCAGGGCCTGAACCAGTTCGGTGCGCGCTGGTACGTGCTCTCGCCGAGCGGGACCGCGGTAACGGGGACCGCCCGCCCCAGCGCTCCCTCGACGTCGAGCAACAGCTACAGCTACGGCTACTGAGTTCCCCTGGCCTGAACAGTACGACCCCCAGGCGGCAGCGCGCCGCACTCTGTGCGCCCGGCGGCGCACTCGTGCGGCGTCGCGCCGTGTGGTTCCTACGGCGTTCGCGCTGGCGGGGGCGAAACCGCGAGTTCGTCGGCCAGGCGCGCCATCGCTCGGCGATTACCTCGCGCCAGGTAAGCGCGCACGAAAGGCGCCGCCACGCGCTCACTGAGCGGAGCCTGCTTCCAGGCGTACTCGAAGGTGATCCCGGTCCCCCCGTTCGGAAGGTCCTCGAGCGTGTAGGTCCCGGTCGCGATCCGCCGGCCCGCCGCGCCGACGTTTTGCTCGACGATCTTGCTCGGGCGCTCCGCGGCGATGACCTCGATGTCGACTTTCTCGCTCCGTCCCGCCGCCTTGACCGTCACCGTCGCCTTCGAGCCGACGCCCCGCTCAGCTCCGGAGTATCTCCAGTCCTGAAGCATGTGGTTGGTGAACGGCTCGTGGTTGCTCATCACGTCCAGGAAGTCGTAGACGCGATCACGCGGGTAAGGCACTTGGATGTTTACTCGTACTGGCTTCATGTACCACATGGTACACTTTGCGCTGGTGGATGGCAAGGCTTCGCGCCAACGGCTGCTGGATGAGGCGATCGATTACGTGGCGCATCACGGGCTCACCGACGTGAGTCTGCGAACGCTGGCGGCAGCGCTCGGCACAAGCCACCGCATGCTTATCCACCACTTCGGCTCCAAAGAGGGGCTGTGGGTCGAGATCGTGCGCAGCGTCGAGGCGCGCCAGCGTGCTCTCCTCGGGCAGATCCTGCCGGACGCCGATCTGCCGGTGGCAGAGGCCATGAGGGCTTGGTGGAAGCACATCTCGGATCCCAAGCTGTGGCCCAACGAGCGCTTGTTCTTCGAGATCTACGGGCAGGCGCTGCAAGGACGCGCGCACTCGGTCGAGCTCCTCGACGGGATCGTCGACGACTGGCTGGAGCCCGCGACCACGATCAACGTGTCACTCGGCGTGGCTCCAGATCTGGCGCGCGCCCACGCGCGGCTCGGCGTCGCCGTGACGCGGGGCCTGCTGTTGGACTTGCTTGCGACGCGCGACACGGCTGCCGTGGACCGCGCCATGGAAGCGTTCATCGACGTCTACACGAGCTGGCTCGACGGGCACACCGAGCCAGAACAGCCCGGAGGCCGTTCCCCGACCCGGCGTCCCCGAAGCGCTCGCAGGTCCAGCTCCGGCAAGCGTGCGGCAAGCCCATAGAACGGGCTCGCCGCGTTGGCTTGCCGAAGCACGCTTTCAGACGAGCGATCGTGTCAGCGACGCGGTGACACGGATGCTCCGTCCGGCAGGGCAGGACGGAGGCCGCGGATCCTGGCCACCCGGGGCTTGATTGCCCAAACCAGTCCAAGCAGCGCCAGCATCGCAATACCTTCAGAGACCAGTGCGACCACGATCTCGAGTCGGTAGCCACGCTCGGAGAAACCGAACAGCGGCGTGTGCTCGGAGATCAGCAAGGCGGCGAACGCGCCGGCTGAGATTGCGATCCCACCGGTGGCCGCGGCCACGTCGACGAGCGCCCTCACCCTCGGGCTCGGCAGGGGGACAACCAGGGCGAGCGCGCACGCTGTAGCGCCGATGAAATTGACCAGGAACAACGGACCGATCGTCGGGATCACGGAAAAGTGAGCTACGACGTACTGCTCGATGTGGATGCCGCCGACGACCAGGAGCGCGGCTGCGCTCAGCCATCGTGCGGCACGCTCGAAGTGACGGCGGTCAACGCGCATCGTTGTCAATCTTGTTGCCGTTGGCGGCGAGCACGTACCACTTAGCACCAAACTGGTTCAGTCCCTGTCCTGTGGTCTGGCCGGGCGCCGAATCGGCGGCGTAGTAGTAGAGCGGGTGCCCCTTGTAGGTCACCTCGGCGGTGCCGTCCTTGCGCTTCGTAGAACCGAGCAACGAAGCGTTTACGCCAGTCCCACCGCTGACCGCGCCGGTCGACGTGAGCGGCGGCCAGACGCTTGCACAGGCCGAATAGCAGGTGCTCATCGTGCCCTTGTCGGCTTCGAACAGATACAGCGTTCGACCCTTGGCGTCGCTCAAGAACGTGCCGAGCTGGGAGTGATGGAGGGAGAGGACCGTTCCGGCCGTGGGGGCCGCAGCCGGAGTGCTTTGGGTCTTGGATCCGCCACCGCATCCGGCAATGGCGACGGCGGCGGCAACGGGAGCGAGGGCGAACAGTCCGCGTTTCTTCATGATCTCTCCTTACATCTCTGCGCCTCGTAGTCGCGGGACTACGATGGCTTGTCGTAGACCGTCGAAGGAGAAGACGCCGGGACGGGGGCGAACCTTCCCACGTGTTTCGCGAACCGACGACGGCCGCGGCTCGCGCGCCTTCCGGCTCCTGCGTCGTAGTGCTAGACCCGCGTGCGCAGCCGCGCCGCGACTGCCCAGATGATGCCCGGGATCAGCGCCAGCACGAGCACGCACGGCTGGCGGGACAGGAATGGCGGCGCGAGCGTCGCGCGCCCGGATGCCGCCGCGCCAACTAGCAAGCCGACGCCAATCAACAACGCGATTGATGCCGCCGCCGCGATGCAAACCAGCCACGGAAAACGCCAGCTGGGCGCGTTGCCGAGCAGGTAGTCGACGCGATCAGGATCAATTCCTCCGGCCGAGTGCTCGCCACCGGCGAAGCCCAGCATTGCCCGCGCCACAGCGGGCCGGTTCGAACCGTCTGAGCCGACCGCGGCCTCGTCGGCGGCGAGCTCGGCGAGGGCACGGTAGTGCCCGCTCAGCTTGTTCAATCCGGGAACGAAGAACAGCCCTCGGGCGATCACCCTGCAGGCGGCGAGGCGGAGCGGGTCGCGCCGGCGGGCGTGCTGTCGCTCGTGCTCGAGTACGGCCTCGAGTGCGCCCTCGTCCAGCAGCTCGACCGTGGCGCTCGAAACGTACACGCGCGGTCGCAACAGCCCGGCGCAAAACGCGGCCGGCTGCGGTTCGTCGATGACGTGCGCGTGGCCGAGCCGGCGCTGAGACCGGCGCGCCAGCTCACGCGAGAACCGCCGTACCGCCAGCAGCTCTCGCGCTCCGGCGACCATCGTCATGCTCAGAGCCACGAACCCCAGCAGAGCGAGCAAGAGGATCACAACCGCCGCCGCATTGGCCACCGGATAACTCACTCCCTGGCCAAGGATGTCGATGCTGTGGCTCCCGCTCGTTGCGCTGACGTGCCAGGAGCCGAGCACGCGGAGCAGGACCAGCGAACACGCCGCCAAGCCGAGCACACCGAGTCCGAGGCTGGCGCGGGAAACTCGGGCGGCGGCGAGCCGCGCGGATTTGCCGGCGGCCGTGGGTGCGTCGGCGGCCGTGGGCGCGCCGTCGACCGGGGGCGCGCCGTCGACCGGGGGCGCGCCCGCAGTTGTCGGGCCGCTGCCCGACGCCGGCTGGGTCGCGCGCCGGCGGACGTTTCTCGCCCGGCTGCCGCTGTCGATCGTCATCGCCATCTGCTACGCAGGATCGTAACTTAACCGCCGGAGTCCCGCTCGGAGGCGACCAGACGCGCGAGCACCGCGCGCTCTGGTTCGCCAAGCGGGCCAAAGCATCCGTGCTCGAGGTCGTGGTCCCGCCGAGGTGCTGAGCTGCCGAAGCAACCGACGGTCATGCGTCGAAGCCAAGCCCGGAACCGGTTGATCAGCATGCGGGTGTCACAACGACACACGGTAGTACAAGATGCGCGCCAGCCCGGCCGCTGAAACGCTCAGCGAGGTCAAACCCCGGCGGGTCTGCTATCGTTCGTCGTAGATGACGACCAGGAAGGACAGGCGGTCAAAGCCGACGCCGCCACCGCCGCTGCACGAGCTGGAGGCTGAGGTGATGCAGCAGATGTGGGCCGGGGGCGAGGCATCCGTGCGCACGGTCATGGAAGCGCTCAACCGACGGGCGCC
>JAFAZV010000270.1 GCA_019239445.1 Solirubrobacterales bacterium | reverse complement strand
CACCCGTTCGCCGGACACTATCTTGTCGATGTTCCGCCCGTCGGCCATGTTGAACACCACGATCGGCAGGTTGTTGTCCATGCACAGCGCAAACGCCGTCGAGTCCATCACCTGCAGTCCGCGCGTCAATGCGTCCTTGTGGGTGATCTCGGGAATGAACTCGGCGCTCGCATCCGTCGCCGGGTCGGCGGAGTACACCCCTTCCACGCCGTTCTTAGCCATCAGCACCACCTCAGCATGAAGCTCCGCGGCCCGTAACGCAGCCGCGGTATCGGTGGTGAAGAACGGGTTCCCGGTTCCGGCCGCAAAGATCACGATCCGCCGCTTCTCGAGGTGGCGCATCGCCCGCCGGCGGATGTACGGCTCCGCCACCTCCGAGATCGTCAGCGCCGACTGCACACGCGTTGCGACGCCCATCTTCTCGAGAGCGTCCTGGAGCGCCAGCGCGTTCAGCACCGTCGCGAGCATGCCCATGTAGTCGCCTGTGGCCCGGTCCATTCCCTTCGCCGCCGCCGCGAGCCCGCGATAGATGTTTCCGCCGCCCACGACGATCGCGACCTCGACCCCGCGGCTGTGCACCGCCGCGACCTCCCTTGCGATCGCCGCTACCCGCGCGGGATCGGTTCCGTACTCGAGGTCGCCCATCAGCGCCTCGCCGGAGAGCTTCAACAGCACGCGCCGATAAGCGGGCGGCGCCTGCTCGGCGTCAGTGCCGACTGACGTTTCGCCGAGCACGTTCACGGGTTCAGCTGCCGACTGCGAACCGAGCGAACCGGCGCACGACGATGTTCTCGCGCGTCTCGGCCGACAGCGCGGCACGCAGCTCCTCGATCGTCTGGCCGCCGTGCTTGTCCTCGTTGACGTGCTTCTGGCGCAGCAGCACGACCTCGTCGAGCCACTTGTCCAGCTTGCCGGTGACGATCCGCTCGCGGACGTTCTCCGGGCGATCGGCGGCCTGCTCGGTGGCGATTCGCACCTCGCGCTCGCGGTCCTCGGGAGGGACGTCCTCGTCGCTCACCGCAATCGGCGCAGTCGCGGCGATGTGCAGCGCGAGGTCGCGGGCGAACTCGACGAACTTCTCGTTGCGGGCCACGAAGTCGGTCTGGCAGTCGACCTCGACGAGCACGCCGATCTTGGCGCCGGCGTGGATGTAGCTCTGCACGGCACCCTCGCGGGCCTCAGCCCCGGCACGCTTTGCCGCCTGAGCCTCCCCGCGCGTACGCAGGATCTCGACCGCCCGCTCGACATCGCCGTCCGACTCCGAAAGCGCTTCCCGGCACGCGAGCACCCCGGCGCCGGTACGGTCGCGCAGCGCCTTGACGTCCTGAGCCGTGATCGCACTCATGCCTGCTCCTCTCGGCTGGCGGGGGTGGCGGGTTCGGGCGCGGCTTGGGCGCCGGACGCGGGTTCGGGCGCGGGCTGCGCGCCGGAGGCGTCTTGGCCACCGGCCGGCGCCTCACTGGGTGTAGGCTCGGGCTGGAGCGGTGGTGGCGCCTCGGCTTCGGCGGCTGGTGGCGCCGGCGCTTCGGCTGCGGGTAGCGCCGGTTCGGCGACCGGCGCCGGGGCTTGCGCGGCGAGCGCTGCCTCGGCCGGAGCCGCGGGCGCGGGCGCTGCCTCGGCCGGAGCCGCAGCCGCGGGCGCTGCCTCGGCCGGAGCCGCAGCCGCGGCGGCAGCCTCCTCGGCCTGACGGCGGGCCTGTTCCTCGGCCTCCTGCCGAGCCCGCTCCTCGGCTTCTTGGCGAGCCCGCTGCTCAGCCTCTTGGCGCGCCCGCTCCTCGGCCTCCTGGCGCTCACGCTCGATCCGCGCGCGCTCCTCCTCCTCGCGGAACACATTGTGTCCCTGCGCCACCACGTCACCGATCGCGCGCGTGATCGCGCCGCAGGAGCGAATCGCGTCGTCGTTGCCGGGGATCACGTATTCGATCCCGTCGGGGTCACAGTTCGTGTCGACCAGCCCGATGATCGGGATGCGCAGCCGCTGCGCCTCGCGTACTGCGATCGCCTCGGTCTTCAGGTCGATCACGAACACGGCGTCCGGCACGCGCTGCATGTTCTTCACGCCGCCGAGGTTGGCGCGCAGCTTCTCCAAATCCGCCTGCGCGGCCATTCGCTCGCGCGTCGGCAGCAGCTGCAGCTGCCCTTCGGTCTCGTAGCGTTCGAGGTCGTGCAGGCGCTTGATCCGCAGCGAGATGGTCTGGAAGTTGGTCAACAGCCCGCCGAGCCAGCGGTGGTTGACGTAGGGCATGTCGGCCGCGCGCGCGGTCTCCTCGATCGCGTCGCGGGCCTGCTTCTTGGTCCCGACAAACAGCACGGTCCCGCCCCGATGAGCGACGGTCGAGGCGAAGCGTTGCGCGCTGTCGAGCAGCTCCTGCGTCTGCAGTAGGTCGATGATGTAGATGCCGTCCCGCTCACCGAAGATGAAGCGGCGCATCTTGGGGTTCCAGCGGCGCGTCTGGTGGCCGAAATGCACGCCGGCCTCCAGCAGCTCCTTGATTCCGATTTGAGCCACTGCTCCTACTCCCTTGATTTCAAGTTGTACCCGGCCGCCGGGTGCTCGCGAACCTCGGCTGTTGCCAAGGCAGGGCGCGATCCGTGCGGGCGGGGTCGATTACAGAAGAATTTCGGAAAAAAGTTTACGCAACTCTCCCAGAAGCGCTACGTTTCCGGGTCCAGCGGGGCAGTCACCCTTCCCCTACCTTGGTGACGTTCCGCTTCGCGGGCCGAACCTCCCTTCCCCTACCTCCGGTGGCTCGGTTCGCAACCTGACCGGCGGGGCGGCTTTTGGACGGGCCGCCCCGCCGGCTTTTTAAGACGCACGGCCTCAGACCTGCGGCCTCGAGAAACCGGCCGCGGGCTCGAACCCTCCGGACACGCGGGGACATTTCTAGGCTTTGCCAGGAGCGCGCCCGCGGCTTGACGCTCGACATCGCCATCGGGAGCCCGCGTTCCAGGTCCGCGTCAACGGAGGTCCTCCATGAACGGTAGCGCCAGCGCTCCTGATCCATCGCGCCTCGACGAGGGCGCGCTTCGCCGTGCCGCCGCCACCGTGCGCCATCCCCTGGCCTGGGCTCTGTTGCTGCTCACCTTCACCACCGGCCTCGTTGACGCGGTCAGCTATCTCGGCCTGGGCCGGGTGTTCACCGCCAACATGACCGGCAACGTCGTGTTGCTCGGCTTTGGCCTCGCAAACATCCAGGGGCTGCCCGTCCTCGCGCCGATCATCTCTCTGGCCGCCTTCGTCTTTGGGGCGGCCGCTGGAGGCGCGCTGGCTAAGGCGTATCCGGATCGTCAGCCGGTGCACGTCGCCATCGCGCTGATCATCGAGGCGAGCCTCACAGCCGGCTGCGCGATCGTCGCAGGGATTGTCGCGGTTCAACCAGGGCGGGTCACGGGCTACGTTCTCATCGCTGCGCTGGCCCTGGCGATGGGCGTTCGCAATGCCACCGTGCGCCGGATGGGGGTCGCGGACCTGACCACCACCGTGCTCACCATGACTCTCACCGCCCTGGCCGCCGATTCGCGCCTGTTCGGCGGATCGGGCGCAGGATCACCGCGCCGCTCGAGCGCCGTGATCGCGATGCTCGCTGGGGCGCTGATCGGAGCGCTGCTGCTGAAGACGAGCCTGGTCGCACCTCTGCTCGGAGCTGCTGGGCTGGCGCTGGTGACGTGGCTCGTCTACCGGCGCGCGGCGGGCATCCGGGTCTTCAGCCCGTGACGCAAGCAATCAAGATCTGCGCCTGCGTCGCCTGGCGCCCGACCTGCGTCGACCGCGCATGAGGAGACCGACGATCACGGCCAGCAGCCAACACCATTTGGCCACGTCGGCGCTGACGAACATCGCCACGGGAATCGAGAGCAGGAACACGACCGGGATCAGGGCATGATCGCGCCAGTCTCCGACCGCCGACGGCGGCAGCAGGCCCGCTCGGCTCGCATGGATGCGCATCCAACCCGTTACCAGCCCGATCAGAACCACCGTCGCGGCGTATGAGACGACCGCGACGGAGCGGTTCCCGTATTGGCCAACGAGCCTCGTCGGATAGGGCAGGAACGCGATCAGGGCCAGGTACACGAGGTTCAACCTGGCCATGCGCGCATCGATCGTGCGCAGATCGCGGAAGAACCCATGATGTCGAAGCCAGAGCAAGCCCAAGACCGCGAAGCTCAAGGCCCACGAGAAGAGCTCAGGCAGCCGATTCTCCAGCTCATGCCCGAGGCGCCGGCGAGCAACTCCCTGAAGCTCCGGGAAGGTGATCGTGAACACGAGAAGGGTCAGCGCGATCGCGAACACGCCGTCGCTGAGGGCTACCGTGCGCGCGTAGTCGAACGCTCGCTCTGACGGGGTTTCGGAGTCCTCGTCTTCCTCGAACATTTCTCGGCAGACTAAACCCGGTCGGCCGCGGTTCGCGACCCCCCATCCGGCCAGACTGCAGCGAGATCCGCGGCGGCGGTACACAGGTAGAGTCATCGCGAGATGGAGGGCGAGCTGCTCCACCTCGGAACGCACGAGGCCGTCCGGGTGCTGCGCGAGACGGAGGACGAGCTCGAGGTCGAGGGTTTCTGGACACCTGGAGCGGCGGCGCCGCCGCCGCCGCACCTGCATCCAAGCCAGGACGAGTACTTCGAGGTCTACGCCGGCTCTCTCGATGCGCTCATCGGCGGAGCGGAACGACACCTTGCCGCGGGCGAGGCAGTGAAGGTTCCCCGCGGGGTGCCGCACAAGATGTGGAACGCGAGCAACGCGGATGCCCGCGCCCTGTGGCGTACGCAGCCTGCGCTGCGCACGATCGACTGGTTTCGCTCCATCGATCGCCTCTCGCAGCACGGCGCTCGCCAGCCGCCGATTGCGCAGGTGACGGCTTCGCTGGACGAGTACCGAGACGTATTCCGGCTCGCCGTCGGGCCGCGGCCGCTCTGGCCGCTCGTCTCAGCCGCGTTCCGGCTCCTCGGCTGGGTGACTCGCCGATGAGCGGAGGGCCGCCGCCGCCTCCGGGTCAGGCGTCGCGCGTCCGGAGGCAGAGGCCAGAGCGGAGGCGAGATCGGGCGGCAGCGGCGAGCGAACGTCGATCGGCGCGTCGCTCACCGGGTGCACGAACCCGAGCCGGGCAGCATGCAGGAACTGACGCGTCAGCCCGTAGCGGACCGGGCCGCCGTAGGTGCGATCGCCCACCACGGGATGCCCGATCGACGCCATGTGGACGCGAATCTGGTGAGTCCGGCCTGTCTCGAGCACGACGCGCAGCAACGTCGCATCGCCGAGCGCCTGCTCCAACTCGAAATGCGTCCGCGCCTCGCGCGGGTCGTCGGAGTGGATCGACATCAGCACGCGCTCGTGGCGATGACGCCCGATCGGAGCGTCGATCGTGCCCGTGCGCGCCGGCGGGATGCCGGCGACGAGCGCCAGGTATTCGCGCCGCATCTCGCGCCGGGCGATCAAAGCCTTCAGCGCCCGGTGCACGGCCTCGCTCTTGGCAACGACCAGCAAGCCGGATGTGTCGCGGTCGAGACGGTGGACGATCCCGGCCCGCCACTCCTCCCCTCCCGCGCCGCGGCCGCCGAGCGCTTGGGCCAGGGTCCCCGTACGGTGCCCGCGCGCCGGGTGCACGACCAGGCCGGCGGGCTTGTCCACGATCAGCAGATGCTCATCCTCGAACGGAACCGCGAAGCCGAGATCGGGCGCTGACGGAGCTGGCTGCTCGGCTAACCGCCTGACCACCGAGATCCGCTCGCCGCCGCGCACAGGGTGGCGCTTGGGGCGTGGTTCTCCATCCACGCGCACCAGCCCCGATTCGATCAGCTGCTGTGCCTGGGCGCGGGAACCCAACGGTCCGGCCAGGAACGAGTCGAGCCGAACGCCGGCCGCCTCGCTCGGGACCTCGAGCTCGAGTCGCTCGTTGCTCGCGCGCCGGCCACTCGAGGTTGTGTCAGCGCCGGGCACGTCGCGGTCCCTCGAGCACCCAGACCAGAACGAGGACGCCGACGGTGATCGACGTGTCCGCCAAGTTGAACGCGGGCCACAGCGGCAGTTTGATGAAGTCCGTCACCGCGCCATTGACGAGCCGGTCGATCAAGTTGCCCAGTGCGCCGCCGATCAGCATTCCGGTCGGGAGCCATAACCATGGCCGCTCAGGGCGTAACGCGAGGTAGCCGATGAGTGCCAGCAACGCGAGGAGCGTGAACACGAGCACGATCGTCCCGCCGCCGGAGAAGAAGCCGAACGCGACGCCCTTGTTGCGCACGTGCACGAGCTTGATCCCGAGCACGACGTCGCGATGCTCTCCGGGGTCGATCCCGGCCGTGATCGCGTGCTTGGTCAGCTGGTCGAGCCCGACCACGATCGCGGCCACAACGCCCGCGCGCGCGAACGCGGCCGACCTCAACCTGGGCGACTTGCGCGCCTGCAGAGACATCGCCACCGCGGCCCGCGCAGGCTCAGCCGGCGATCGCGCCCACGACGAGCGTCCGCACGAAGTAGAGGACGATGATCGCGATCATCGGCGAGAGGTCGAACATCCCGATAGGCGGGATGAAGCGACGGAAGATCCGCAGGTAGGGGTCGCACACGTCGCGCAGGAAGCCGAGCACGGCGTCCGACCAGCGCGAGTACGGCAGCCGCAGGCCGAACCCGAGCAGCAGATTGAGCAGGATGTAGACGAAGATCAGGATGATGTAGACGGTGAACAGGGCGTCGACGTAGTTGGCGACGTCGACGCGCGTAAGCGCTGGCGCAAGCATCAGCTCGAACTCCAGCCGAGCAGCGCATCGCTCGCGTCCTGGAACGCGCTGCGGAGGCCACCGCGCTCCAGCGCGGCGAGGCCGCGAGCCGTGCCCCCGCCCGGCGAGGTGACCTCGCGGCGGACGCGCAGCGTGTCGTATCCGCGCACCTCCAGCAGCGCCGCGGTTCCGGCCATCGTCTCCGCAACGAGCGATCCCGCCAGAGAAGGGGGCAGTCCATGCCGCACAGCGGCGTCGACCTGCGCCTCGGCCACGAGCGCGCCGTAAGCGGGCCCGACGCCGGTCACGGCAGTGGCGGCCGGCATCAAGCGTTCCTCGATCTTCACGGCGGTGCCGAGCCGCTCGAGCAGCGACCGCACCTCGGATTCGAACTCTGCAGGAGTTTCCGGCGGCACCGAGTAGCAAACGACGCCGCGCCGGACCTCAACCGGCGTGTTCGGCATCGCGCGCACGAGTGGCGTTGCGGCATAGGCCTCCTGCAGCGCCGCCGTGTTCACGCCTCCGAGCACCGACAGCACCGCTCTCGCGGCTGGCGCTATCTCGCCTGCGATGAGGTGGAGCTGCGCCGGCTTGTGGCACAAAACGACGAGCTCGGCGCGTTCGGCAAGCGCCAGGTTCGAGGCGAGCGCCTCGCCGCCCACTTCTGCTGCCAGGGCCTGCGCGCGCCCAGACCCCGATCCCGAGTCTGAGACGAGCACCGGCTCGCCCCAGCCGCGCGCAAGCGCACGGGCCATGTTGCCGGCTCCGATGAGGCCGAGTCGCATCGGCGGAACGTTACCGCCGACAGTCTCTAAGACTGATTGAAGAAGCCCTTTTCGACCAAGCGCGCGCGCTCTTCGGCCGAGACCTCGACATTGTGCGGGGTGAGGAGGAACACCTTGTCGGCGATCCGCTGCATGCCGCCATCGAGCGCGTAGGTCAGGCCGCTGGAGAAGTCGATCAGGCGCTTGGACAGGTCGGTGTCCGTGCTCTGAAGATTGAGGATGACCGGGATCGAGTCCTTGAACTTGTCCGCCACGTCCTGGACGTCGTTGAAACTCTTGGGCGCGACAAAGTGGACGCGGACGTCGTTCCCGCTTCGGCCGTTGCCCCGCGTCCCGCCGTTGCCACGCGTCCCGCCGACCGGCCGCAGAGCGCTCGACCGCCGCTCGCTCGCCGCATCGTCAGCGAAGATGTCGTCGATGTCGTCCCGACGACGCCGGGCGCTGAGGCGGCGCACGTTGGGCCGCTCGCGATAGCTCTCCTGCACCTCCTCTTCGGGCTCCTCGTACGGCTCGACCTCGTCTTCATAAGCTTCGTCCTCCGCGAGGCCGAAGTACACGAGCGTGCGGTGCCAGGTGTCGCGAAAGGCCATGGTCGTGGGTGGGTTTCGCTGGGCTCGCCGGATTCCCTGCCGGGATTATGACGACCAGAGCGGCGGGTTGGCAGATCAGCTGTACAGGGTCGTCCCGAGACGGATGATCGTCGCGCCTTCCTGTACGGCGACGACGTAATCCTGGCTGGTACCCATCGAGAGCTGCGGCAGGCCGTACCGCGTCGCCAGCTCGCGCAGCGACGCGAAGTAAGGCCGGCTCTGTTCGGGATCGGTCGCCAGCGGAGGCATGGTCATGAGGCCCACCGCCTGGACCGGACACCGTCTAATGAAGGCCCCGAGCTCCTCGGGCGCGATGCCGCTCTTGCCCACCTCGCCCGATACGTTGACCTCGATCAGGACCGCGGTCTCGGGGCTTCCGTGGCGCTCGAGCTGAGCCAGCACCGAGTCGCTGGCGACCGAGTGGATGTAGCGAACATGAGGCAAGATCTGGCGGACCTTGCGGCTCTGCAGATGCCCGATGAAGTCCCAGGTAAAGCGCCCCGCGTAGGCATCCGCTTTCGCCACCAGCTCCTGCGCGCGATTCTCGCCCAGCACGGAGACGCCCGCCCTCTCGAGAGCCCCCAGCTCGTCCACCGGCACGTACTTCACCGCCGCCAGGATCTCCACCGAGTCCGGCGAGCGCCCGGCTCGCTCGATCTCGCGGCGCGCGGACTCGAGGTTCGCCCGCACGCGCGTCGCGTCGAGGCCAGTGACTAGCTCGACCAAACCAGGCCCGCCTGGCGGCCGGTGATCCCGCGGTCCCGCCGGTGAGAGAAGAACAGCGATTCCGAGCAGATCGTGCACAGCCCGACGTCATCGATCGAACCGACTCCGGCGGCCTCGAGCTGCCGTTGGGCGATTGCCTTGAGGTCGAGGTTGCGGCTTCGGCGTGCTGCCGGGCCGTAGGACGCGAACACATGCCTGACTTCGTCGCTCACCTCATAGCAGCAGGCGCCTGCGCCGGGTCCGATCGCCGCGTGCAGCGGCGCCCCGCCGTCCGTCTGTAGCCCGCGCACCGCGCGCACCCCCTCGCCGATCACGCCTGCGGCCAGCCCGCGCCAACCCGCGTGCAGCATCGCCACCGCCCCGCCCCCGGCCACCGCGATCGGTAGGCAGTCCGCGGTCAAGACCATCGGCGCGACGTCGCGTAGCGCCGTCGCCTGGCCGTCGGCCGCCTCAGCCGGCGAGCCGTTGGCCGGGACGTCGAGCACGCGGGCCACATGGGCGCCGTGCACCTGGCGGGCATAGGCAAAGCGCACGCCCAAGCCGCTCGCCAGCGCGGCTCGGTTTCGCTCGACGGCGTCCGGGTCATCGTCGGTGAAGCGGCCGAGGTTAAGGCTTCGGTACGGCCCGAGCGAGAACCCGCCGCGGCGGGTCGTGAAGACGACGTGGGCGCCGGGCAGCTCGAGCTTCAGGTGGTCCTTGATGGCGTCGACGGAGTTCATCGCGTCAGCAGCTCGAGGCCGGGAACCTCGTCCCGCTGTCCGTACTCGAAGTGCGCCCGACCGTTCGCTACGAACGTGTCCCGCAGCGCCCAGCCTCCCACTCTGGGCGCGCGCTCGTACAGGTGCAACCGCATCGACGCCGTCTCGCTGTTGTAGCAGTAGGCACGTTCGCCGTCGGGATCGGTGTAGGTGACGCCGGCCAGCAGCCGCCGGTCGGCATCGACCTCGCCCACCAGCTTGCGCTCGCCGTCGATGGCTTCGAAGCGCCACCCGGTCAGCGCGAACGTGCTGTCGTTGGCGATCACCCGCAGCGGCGACGTGGACTCGAAGTCGCGCCCCTCGATACGCGCGAGCACCGGGGTGCTAGGACCGACCTGCCGCCCGAAGCGGGGCAGGATCACGGATACCGCGTCGACGAACGTCCCGGGTGCTGCCGGCTTGCCGTCGGTCAGGACGAAGTCGTTGCAGTGCGCCCACGCCCATCGGCTCGCGTGCTTGGAGCCCCAAAGGTGCGCCTGTCCGCCGCGTGCCTGGCGTACCTCGAGCCGCTCATCGGGGAGCGACACCGACCCGTCTATCCGCAAGTCAGCGTGCGGCAGCACAAGAATCGTCTTGGCTATGCCGGCCCGACGCAGCACGGGCGAGACGTGCTCATACCCCCGGCCTGAGTCATCCCAGCGCAGGTCCCAGGCCACGTCCTCAAAGCCTCCCGTCATGCCGCTGTCGCTGAGGGTGGCGCCATCGATCCTGAGCTCAAACGGCTCGCCGCGGCTCTGAAGCGCGGCGATAGGGAGCGTTGTCTTGCGCGTGATCGTCGACGTGCGCCCCGCGCGCGGGTCCATCGCCGCGAGCCACAGCGACGCGGTCGCCGCTTCGGCCGGCGACGCCGACGGCGCGAGCATCGTGTAGCGGATCCACAGCCCGATGCCGCTGGCAGGGTCGGTGAGCGTCAGGTAGTAGACCTCGTAATGGCCGGCCTGACCGCGCCAGCGCAGCCGGTTCGGAGCTGCGAGCATCGGGCGGCAGGCTACTCGCTGCCGCGCGCCGCCCGCACCGCGCTCGCGAGCTCCTGGTCACGCCCGCTGGCCCGGCCGTCGAGCTTGTCGGCCAGCGCTGCGCTCAACCCCCTCCCAATCGCCGGACCGGGCGGAACCCCCGCCGCCAGGAGATCGTGTCCGTCGATCTCGAGCCGGACATGGCGGAGCTCCTCCAGCCACTCACGCGCCTGCGCCTCCCGCCCGAGGGCCCCGGCCAGCGCGACCATCTCGGCCGGCGAGGCGCCAACCGCGCGAGCGATCTCCGACGGGCTTGCCGCGACGGCGAGCCGTTCCGCCAGCCGCTGCGCACCGGTTGCGGCCGCCGCGATGACGTCGCGATCAGCGGCCGAGAAGGTGAGCTCGTCCAGCTGCGCGGCGAGTGCCCCGGGGTCGATCCCCTGCAGCGCGGCCGCCAGAGCCACGCGATCGGCCCGCTCGCCATCCGGCAGCAGCGCCAGCCCGAGCCGCGCCAGCTGAACCGACTCAGGCCCAGCGTCGAGGCCGAGCGGGCGGTCGAGACCGAGCGCTCGCAGCGCGGCGAGCGCCATCGGCGGATCAGGCTCACGGGCGAGCAGCCGCAGCTCCGCCCCGAGGCGGGCGCCGCTGACCGTGCTCAGCGCCTCATCCTCGAGCGCGGCATCGACGAGCTCGCGCGTGTGCGGCTCGACCCCGAACCCGAGCCTCGAGCCGTAGCGGGCCAGCCGGAGCAGCCGCGTCGGGTCGTCGGTGAAGCTCCGGTCGTGCAGAACCCGCAGCTGCTGCGCCTTGAGATCGGGCAGCATTGACGGCACGGCTTGGAGCTCGCCGGCTCGCTTGCCGGCAAGCGCGATCGCGCCGGCGTTGACACTGAAGTCGCGCCGCCACAGATCTTCACGCAGACCTGCCGGCGTCACGTCAGGCAGCGCGCCGGGGTGGGAGTACGTCTCCCGCCTCGCGCGGGCGAGGTCGTAGGTTCGTCCGCTCACCGTCACCGTCGAGGTACCGAAGCGGTCGTGCTCGCGGATCGACCCGCCGAGCTGCGCCGCCACAGGTGCGGGGTCGCCTTCGACTACCAGGTCGAGCTCACGCGGCTCGCGACCGATGAGTACGTCGCGCACGGCACCGCCGACGAGATGGACTCCCGATTCGTCCCTCAATCGCTCGAACAACGCTGCCGCGCCCGGCAGCGCGCGCACCCGCTCGATGAGCTCGCGTCGCGACGGAACTTCCACGGTTGGATCTTGGCGTGCTTTCCGGGTGCCTGGCTAGCATGGCTCGCATGCTTGGCCCCGGTACGCGGCGCGGGCTGCGGTGGGGACTGGCCGCCGTCGCCGTCCTGCTCGTAGCAGCAGGAGGCGCGGTGGCATTCGTTCTCCTGCACAAGCCGGGCAACGTGTCCCACCCCAACCTCTCCTTCACCCGACCGACCCCGAGTCCGCCGCCGCCAAAGAAGCCAAAGCCGGTTGACACGTTTGTTTGGCCGCGCTACGGGTTCGATGCTGCGCGTACGCGTGTGTTCAACGAGCCGCACGGCCTCGTTCCACCTTTCCGCGTCGGCTGGCGCTTTCAAGACTACGAGCTGCTCGAGTTCCCGCCCGTGATCTCTGGCACGACGCTGTACCTGCTCGACGACAACGGCTCCGCTAAGGCGATCGACAAGCTGAGCGGACGCAAGATCTGGGAGCGCAGGGTCGGGTCCCTCGCCGCCGCCTCACCGGCGGTTGGCGTCGCGGAGCAGATGGTTTTCTTCCCGCTGCTCTCGACCGACCCCCACGCCGGCCAGCATCCTGGCAATGGGCGCTTCGTGGCGTTGAGCATGCGCGGCGGCCACCAGGTTTGGTCGCGCCCGATCGCGCCCGGCACCGAGTCTTCGCCGCTGGTCTGGAACGGAACCGTGTATTTCGGCGATCAGGACGGCACCGTGCGAGCCCTGCGCGCCCGCGACGGCCACCTCCTGTGGAGCTATCACGCCTCCGGCGCGGTCAAGGGCGGGCTCGCCTATTCGGACGGCGTCCTCTTCTTCGGCGACTACGCCGGCCGTGCGTACGCGCTGAAGGCGGATAGCGGTCACCAGCTGTGGGCGGTGAGTACGAGCGGCGCGCAGTTCGGATTCGGCTCGGGCGAGTTCTACTCGACGCCGGCAGTTGCCTTCGGCCGGGTGTATATGGGTAACACCGATGGCCGTGTGTACTCGTTCGCGGCCCGCACCGGTCAGCTCGCCTGGGCGACCGGCACCGGCGCCTATGTCTACGCCTCGCCGGCGGTGCAGGACACTCCCGGACTCGGCCCCACCGTCTATATCGGCTCCTACGACGGCAACATGTACGCCTTCGACGCGCGCTCCGGTTCGATCCGCTGGACTCACAACTCCGGCGGCAAGATCTCTGGGTCTCCGACGATCGTGGACGGCATCATCTACTTCTCGGACCTGGGCAAGAAGTCGACCGCTGGCCTCGACGCGCGCACCGGCAGACAGGTGTTCTCATTCTCCGATGGCGCCTTCAACCCCGTGATCAGCGATTTCCACGCCATCTACCTGGCTGGCTATACGACCCTGTACCAGCTGCAGCCGCATCACGCGAGCTAGACCGCGCGTGCCAATGGTCACAAGTCCTCGAGCTGACACGCTCGCAGAACCGCAAAAATCCTCGCAAAATAGCCACTTCGGAACGTGCGTTCGGGCGCTTTTGCTATCCTTACGGGTCTATGCGTTGTCGTAGTGGAAGTCACTGTCAGCAGCCGGCCATCAAGGGTCGTCGGTTCTGCGCGGAGCATGCAGCCGAGCTCGATCGCATGCGCGAGGAGCTCAAGGATGCTGCCGCTGCTCGCATTGGTCGGGGCCGGCCCAAGCGGTCGTCAACCTGCTGTCGGCCCGGCTGCTACGAGCCTCGTGTTCCGCCCGCCGCGTACTGCGATACGTGCTCGGCGGCCGGATACGTGGAAGAGGCCGCTTAGTCGCGGCGCTCTCGCAGCCGGATACAACAAATAACTTGATCATTGCCGACGCGGCCGGGTGAGCACGGCCGCTGGTCAGCCCTGCGAACTCCCGCGTGGACGACACTCCCCCCGCGCGCGGGTTAAGCGCTAGGTCTGATCGCGACGCCGCGTGCCGCCAGTCGCCGCTTGACCTCCGGAACCGTGTGGTGCCCGTAGTGAAATATCGACGCGCACAGTGCGGCATCCGCCCCGGCCTCGAGCGCCGCCGCCAGATGCTCGGGTTCACCCGCCCCGCCTGAGGCGATCACAGGCACCCGCACTGCCCGCGCAACAGCTCGTATGAGCTCGAGGTCGTAGCCGTCGCTCGTGCCGTCGCGATCCATGCTCGTGAGCAGTATCTCGCCCGCGCCGCGTTCGGTCCCTTCTTGTGCCCAGACCACCGCGTCCCGACCGGTCGCGTGCCGCCCGCCGGCTACGTAGGCCTCCCAGCTTCCCCCCTCTTGGGCCTTGGCGTCGATCGCCAAGACCACGCATTGCGCGCCGAACGTTCGCGCCAGCTCGTCGATCAGCGCTGGCCGGGCCAACGCCGCAGAATTGATTGACACTTTGTCCGCGCCGGCATCGAGCACCGCTTGCGCGTCGGCGATCGATCGGACGCCACCGCCGATGGTGAACGGGATGAAGACCTCATCAGCGGCGCGGCGCGCGAGTTCGACCACCGTCTCGCGCTTGTCCGAGGTCGCCGTGATGTCGAGGAACACGAGTTCGTCGGCGCCCGCCTCGTCGTAGCGCGACGCGAGCTCGACCGGGTCGCCCGCGTCCCGGAGGTCGAGGAAGCCGATCCCCTTGACCACGCGTCCGGCGTCGACGTCGAGGCACGGGATGACGCGCTTGTAGTGCAAGCCGCTAGGTGAGGCCGTCGAGGACCGAATGCGCCTCGGCCACGGTGAACCTGCGTTCGTAGAGCGCCTTGCCAACGATCACGCCGGACAGGTTGACCTGGCGCAAGCTCGCCAGCAGGAGCAGATCCTCGAGCGTCGAGATTCCGCCTGAGTAGATGAAGCTCCCGCGGATCGCTCGCGCGATCCGTTTCGTGCCTTCCACATCAGGACCTCCCAGGGTTCCATCCGCGTCGATGCTCGAGAACACGAACCGCCGTACGCCGCGATCGTGCATCAGCTGCACGACCGATTCGACCGGGATATCCGTCTGCTCGGTCCACCCCGAGCGCGCCAGCAGCCCGTTGCGGGCGTCGAGCGATATCACGACCCGATCCGCATGCTCCGCTACCGCGGTGTCGAGGAAGTCGAGGTCGCTGAACGCGGCCGTGCCGAGCACGACACGAGCGGCCCCCGCCGCCAGCGCCTGATTCACCGCCTCGATCGTGCGCAGGCCGCCACCGACCTGAACCGGCACCTCGACCTCGCCCGTGATCTTCTCGACATGAGCCAGATTCGATGGTGTGCCGCTGCGCGCGCCGTCGAGGTCGACCACATGTAGCGCGCGCGCGCCTTCGGCCACCCACCGTCGCGCGGCGTCGATGGGATCGGCGTCGTAGGTCGTTTGGGCGTCGAAGTCGCCCTGGGCGAGGCGGACCGTCTTGCCGCCGAGGATGTCCACCGAAGGTAGAAGGATCATCGCCGCGCCGCCGCGCCGGCCGGCTCCCGCGCCCTTCCGCCGCAGATCGCCCCGAAGTTGGCGAGCATCCGCAATCCGATCAGCGACGACTTCTCGGGATGGAACTGCACGCCGAGTACGGCGTCACGCTCGACGATCGTCGCGAACCGCTCGCCGTACTCGGTGGTGGCGATCACGTCGCGCGGGTCGCTCGGCCTGACCGCCAGCGAGTGAACGTGGTAGAACGCCGCGCCGTGGAGCGGTAGACCCTCAGTGAGACGAGAGGCGCGTCCGAAGCGAACCTCGTTCCAGCCAATGTGCGGGATGCGCCGGCCGCCGGCGTCCAGCCAGGTGACCTCGCCCGGGATCAGGCCGAGGCCGTCGGTGGGCTCGAGCTCGATCGAGCGCTCGAACAGGAGCTGCATTCCAAGGCAGATTCCTAACACTGGCGTGCCCGCGGCGGCTCGAGCCAGAATCAGCTCCCGCAGGCCGAGCGCCTCGAGATTCGCCATCGCCTGCGGGAACGCGCCTACGCCCGGTAGTACGAGGCCGTCGGCGAGCCCCAGCTCCTCGTGCTCGCGCGTGATCGTCGCCTGTGCGCCGACATGCTCGAGCGCCTTCTGGACCGAGCGCCGGTTTCCCATTCCGTAGTCGACGACCGCGATCCGCAGCGTCGCGCTCACCGCAGCATCCCCTTGGTGCTGGGAACGCCTCGCTCGGTCGAATCGAGCGCCACCGCCATCCGCAGCGCACGGGCCGCCGCCTTGAACGCGGACTCGATCATGTGGTGCGCGTTGGATCCTGCCTCGAGCGTGAGATGGAGCGTCAGCTTGGCGTTCACCGCCAGCGCGCGGAAGAACTCCTCCAAAAGCTCGTGGTCGAAGTTCCCGATCGCGCCCGCGGGCAGCGTCCCGGCGAACACGCACAGCCCACGGCCGGAGATGTCGATAGCGCACGCGGCGCGCGCTTCGTCCATAGGCACCGTGGCCTGGCCGAAGCGCCCGATCCCGGCCCGGTCGCCGAGCGCGCGATCGAGTGCCTGCCCGATGCAGATGCCGACGTCCTCGACCGTGTGATGAGCACCCGTATGCAGGTCGCCGCTCGCCCGTACGTGCAGCTCGAGGCGAGCGTGACGAGCCAACAGGTCGAGCATGTGATCGAAGAAGCCGACACCGGTCTCGCGCTCACCACGGCCGTCGCCTTCGAGCCTCAACGCAACGTGCACATCGGTCTCCCGCGTGCTGCGGTCGATTTCAGCCGTACGCGCCATGCCTAGCCATTCTCGCGGATGCGGGCCTCCATCGACCGGGCGTGCAACTCGAATCCCTCCGCCCGCGCGATCGGCGCCGCAGCTCGCGCCAGCGCGCTGCCGTCGTCGACCCGGACTTCGGTGAAGCTGCGGCGAAAGTGGCGCGGCGACAACGCGGAGGCAAACCGCGCCGCGCCGTTCGTCGGAAGCACGTGGTTCGAGCCCGCGATGTAGTCGCCGAACGCCGTTCCGGCATTGGCGCCGACGAACACGCAGCCCGCGGCCGTGATCTCCGGGGCCAGAGCCTCAGCGGCGGGGCCGACGAGCTCGAGGTGCTCGGGCGCGAACGCCTGCGCCAGCGCAAGCGCCTGGCGTGCGTTTCCAACCTGCACCAGCGCGGCCACCGCGCCGGTCTCAGGTGCCGCGGCGAGCTGCTCCGCGATCCCGCCAAGCAGCGATGTCGAGCTCGAAACGCCGATCACCAGCGCACCCGGCCCATGCTCGGCCTGCGCCAGCAGGTCGAGCCGGAGAAGCTCTGGATCAGCTCCGTCGTCGGCGATGACCACGAGGTCGCTCGGCCCGGCGAACGCGTCGATCCCGACCTGAGCCGAGACCTGGCGCTTGGCCTCCTGCACGTACAGGTTGCCCGGACCGACGATCACGTCGACGGGTGTCACGGATTCACTCCCATACGCCAGCGCCGCGATCGCCTGCGCTCCTCCCATCCGGTAGACCTCCCGCGCACCCGTGAGTTGACACGCACCCAGGATCACCGGGTGGAGCTCCCCGTCGTGACCCGGCGGCGCGCAGACCACCACCTCGCGAACGCCGGCAGCCCGGGCGGTGACGACACCCATCACCACCGTGCTGGGATACGGGGCCCGTCCTCCCGGAACGTAGACTGCGGCGCGAGCGACTGGTGCCGTGCGCAACGTGACACGGTGCCGTCCGAGCTCGACGACGTGGTCGTTCTCCTCTCGCCACGCGCCCGCAACAACCCCGACGTTGTGTATCGCTTCCTTCAGACCCGCCGCGAGATCTGGCTCGAGGCCGAGGGCGGCGCTCGCAAGGGCTTCCAAATCTACGCGCAGCGCTGCCGGCTCGGCATCCTGGGTGTCGAAGCGCCGCGTATACCCGGCGATCGCCGCGTCGCCCTGTCCTCGCACCTGCGCGACGATCTCGGCCACGGCGTCCTGCACCGAGCTGGGTGAAGGCACAAGCGCGCGAAGCCGGCGCGCGGCGGCGCCGGGGTCTCCCGTCAGCCGGATTCGCTCACACCGCACTCAGTCGCTCCAGCAGCCCGTCGATCGCGCGTGCCTTGAGCCTGTGCGCCACCGGGTTTGCGATCAGCCGCGCCGTGCATTCGGCGATCTCCTCCCGTACGACGAGACCGTTCTCGCGCAACGTCGTGCCGGTTGCGGTGAGATCGACGATGCCCTCGACCAGGCCCGTCAGCGGGGCGAGCTCGACCGATCCCTTGACCTCGACGATCTCCGCCTGGCGACCGGTCTCGAGGAAGTGCCGGGCCGCGACCCGTGGGTACTTGGTCGCGATCCGCACCACTCCGAGCCGGCGCAGTGCCTCCGCCGCCCGGTCCTCTCCCGCAACGGTCGCCAGCACCATCTTGCACTGCCCGTAGCCGAGGTCGACGAGCTCGAGCACCTCGGTCTCCGGCTGCTCCATCAGCACGTCCTTGCCGGTGATCCCGATGTCGGCGGCTCCGGCCGCTACGTACGTCGGCACGTCGGAAGGTCGCATGGTCACGATCCCGACCTCCTCGAACAGTAGCTTGCGCTCATTGGCCCGAACTTCGCTCGTGTCGAGCCCGAGCCGGTCGAGCAGGTCGAGCGTTTCGTCGAGGAGCACACCCCGCGGCACCGCGATCCGCAGCTCGTTCACGCCAGCCCGCGCTCCTCGCCTGTCAGCGCGATGTGCACGCGCTCGACATTCAGCGCGAAGCCGACCGCCGGCAGCGGACGACCGAACCGGCCGAGCAGGTCGTCGTACCGGCCGCCGCTCCCGATCGGGACGCCATAGGCCGGGTCATATACCTGGAACACCGCGCCGGTGTAGTAGCCGAGGCTTCGCACGAGTCCGAAGTCGAAGATGATCCGCTCGGCCACGGGACCTGGCAGCAGCGCCTGCACCGCGCGCATCCCGGTTCCAGCCGCGTGCAGCGCTCCGCTCAAGCCCTCGAGAACCTCGGGACCGCCGCGCGTCCGCGGCACGCGCAGCAGCAGCTCGCGCTCGTCCTGGGCCAGGTGGAGCGATTCGAGCTCACGCTCGACGCCAACGAAGTCACCGGTCACGAGCTCGGAGAGGATCCGCTCGCGCTGCTCAGCCTCGACCCCGACTGCCTGCAACAGCGCTGGGTAGAGCGACGCGTCTCCGAGGCCGACTCGGTAGGTCTTGAGGCCGGCGGCATCGAGCGCGTGACACAGCACCGTCAGCGCCTCCGCCGTGCCCACGGCCCCCGGCGCGCCGATCAGCTCCACACCGGCCTGCAGCAACTCCCGCGAGTGACCTCGTTGCGGTCGCACTCCGCGATACGCGTACGCGATGTAGGAGAAGCGCAGCGGAGGCGTCGCGGCCTGATAGCGCGTCGACACCAGCCGCGCGATCGGCACGGTCATATCGGAGCGCAGCACCAGCACCTGTCCGTCCTCGTCGAACATCCTGTACGCCGGCCGCGGCGCTGCGAGATTCGCCCGCTCGAACGTTCCCTCGTACTCGAGCACCGGCGTGTAGATCTCGCCGTACCCGGCACGCTCGAACACAGCGCGCATCCGGTCGGTCATGGCGCGCAGCTCGCGCATTTCGTCGGGCAGGACGTCGCGCGTGCCGCTGGGTATCCGGTGGATCATGCTCGCCCGGATGCTACGTGTGGCGGCCTTGGATCCGCCGCGCTGACGCGCGGCCGCAGGAGCGCCTCAGACGTGAGCGGGCACGTCATCCACCCGCTCGATCCGCGCCCCCAGCTGCCGCAAGCGCTCGTCGATCCGCTCATAGCCGCGGTCGATCTGGCGGATGTTGCCGATCTCGGTCAGTCCTTCGGCGCACAGCGCGGCGATCAGCATCGCCATCCCGGCGCGGATGTCGGGGGATTCGAGCCGGGCCGCGTGAAGCTGCCGTGGCCCGACGACGATCGCCCGATGCGGATCGCAGATCGTAATCGCGGCTCCCATCAGCTGCAGCTTGTCGGTGAAGAACAGGCGGTTCTCGAACATCTTCTCGTGGATGATCACCGACCCCGCGGCCTGCGTCGCGAGGGCAAGCGCGATGCTCGTCAGGTCGGCCGGAAACGCCGGCCACGGACCGTCTTCGACCTTCGGCATGTAGTCGCCCAGGTCGTTACGGACCACAAGCTCCTGGCGGCCGGGCACGATCACCTCAGCGCCGCGCTGCTCGCTGCGCAGCCCGAGACGGTCGAACACCAGCCGGATCATGCGCAGATCCTGGGGGACTGTGTCCTTGACGATGAGCTCTCCGCCGGTCACGCCAGCAAGAGCCATGAATGAGCCGATCTCGATGTGATCCGGAGCAATGGTGTGTGTACAGCCGCGCAGGCTCGTGGTGCCGTGGACGGTCATCACGTTTGAGCCGATCCCGTCGATCGACGCTCCCATCGCGACGAGCATCCGCGCAAGATCCTGCACATGGGGCTCTGACGCCGCGTTGCGGATCACCGTCGGCCCGGGCGTTAGCGCAGCGGCCATGAGCGCGTTCTCGGTCCCCATCACGGACGGCTCGTCCATCAGAAAGTCACAGTTGCGCAGACCCAGCGCCGGCGCCTCGAGCTCGATGTCGTGCCCGTGCCTGACCGTCGCGCCGAGCGCCCGGAACGCGTCCAGGTGCGGATCAAGCCGGCGCCGGCCGATCACGTCCCCGCCGGGGGGCGGCATGTACGCCCGCCCGAACCGGGCCAGCAACGGCCCGGCAAGGAGAAACGACGCCCTGATCCGCTCCGCCAGCTCGCGGTCCACCTCGTGGCTGTCGACCGTCGAGGCGTCGACGGCGACCTCCTGCTCGCCAAGCCAGCGCACCCGCGCCCCGAGAGACTCGAGCAACAGGGCCATTGCCTCGACATCGTTGATCCGCGGCACGTTGCGCAGAATGACTTCGTCGTCGGTGAGCAGGCAGGCTGCGAGGACCGGAAGCGCCCCGTTCTTGTTGCCGGCGGGCACGATCGTGCCGGACAGCGGCACACCGCCTTCGATTACGAATTTCTCCATCGGGATCTCAGGCGCCGGGATAGGGGGACGGGTGGCCTTCAGGGCGCGCGCCGGATTTGTAGCAGTCGGCGGACGGTGTCCGTTGGCGACATTGCTCGTTCGCTCCGGCGCCTGCTCCAGTCCTGAGCGCTGAGCTAGGGTAACAGCCATGCCCGAACAGGTTTCGCGAGAAGACGCCTGGACCCTCCTTTGCGAATGGACGCAGTCGGAACCGCTGCGCCGCCACATGCTCGCCGTAGAGGCCGCGATGCGCGCCTACGCCCCCCGCTTCGACGGCGATCCGGAACTGTGGGGCGTGACCGGCCTACTGCACGACCTCGACTACGAGCGCTACCCGAACCTCGACGACGGCCATCCTCGCTACGCACTGCGCGAGCTCGAGGCGCGCGGCTATCCACCCGAGCTCGTGCGGGCGGTCGCGTCGCACGCCGACTTCCTCGGCGTCCCGCGCGAAACGCCGATGGAGAAGACGCTGTATGCGGTCGACGAGCTTTCCGGCTTTGTCCTCGCCGTCGCCTACGTCCGACCCGAGGGCCTGGTCGGCATGACGCCGAAGTCGGTCAAGAAGAAGCTGCGCCAGCCGAGCTTCGCCGCCGCCGTTAACCGCGAGGAGCTCCAGCATGGCGCCGACGAGCTCGGAATCGACTTTGACGAGCACCTGGCGAACGTCATCGCCGCGCTCGCCGAGCGGCGTGAGGTTCTCCTGCCGGCGGCTTAGCTGGCTTCCCCTCGAGTATCGTCACCGATATGGCCGGGACGCTCAGGGTCATCGTGCTCGAGGGAGACGAGACCGGTCAGGAGCTGCTCGAGCAAGCTCTCCGCCTCCTGGATCCTGGCTTGCTCGGCCTCGAGCCCGGGCTGGAACGCTTCGACCTCTCGCTCGAGAACCGCCGCGCGACGCAGAATCAGGTCGTGGTCGACGCGGCGGAAGCGATGCGCGAGGCCGGTCTTGGCCTGAAAGCCGCGACGATCACGCCCGAGGGCGCGGACGATGTCGGATCGCCGAACCGCATCCTGCGCGAACGGGTCGACGGCAAGGTGATCGTCAGGACCGGACGGCGTCTACCCGGCGTCACACCGATCGCCGGCGTCCACCACCCGATATCGGTCGTGCGGATGGCGGTCGGGGACGCTTACGGCGCTGAGCAGTGGCGCGAAGGCCACGCGGGCGCCGCGGACGAGGTCGCCTACCGCACCGAGCGCGTCACCCGCTCGACCTGCCGAGCCGTCGCGGAGTACACCTTCCGCACCGCCGAGAGGATGAGCGCCCGTGTCTATGGCGGCCCGAAATGGACGGTGTCGCCCGTGTACGAAGGCATGCTCAAGGAGGAGATCGACGCCGCCGCCGCCCGCTACCCAGAGGTCCCCTACCAGCCGGTGCTGATCGACGCCACTTACGCCGGCCTGCTCTCGGGCGCCACGGACGCGCCCCTAGTGATCCCTGCGCTGAATCGCGACGGCGACTGCCTCTCGGACCTCGTGCTCCCGATGTACGGGTCGATCGCCGGCGCCGAGTCCATCCTCCTCGCCTTCGACGAGCGCTACGACACCACGGTCGCCATGGCCGAGGCGCCTCATGGGACCGCGCCGGCGCTGCAGGGCAAGGATCTCGCCAACCCGCTCGCGATGATCCTCGCCGTCGGGGCGTTGCTCAGCCAAGCCGGCGAGCGCGCCGAGGCCGGACCGACGCACTCGGCCAACCATCCAGGACGTGCCAGCGCCCTGCCGCATCGCTCCCGCGACAGCGGTGCCACCGTCGAACGCGCGGCGCGTGCCGTCTACGAGGCCGCCCTCGAAACCGTCGGCGCCGGCATCAAGACACCCGACCTCGGCGGCCACGCCGGCACGACCGAGTTCACCGACGCCGTGATCGAGCGCGTCAGCAGCAAGCTCGAGATCTGGTCCCAGCTGGGCTCGCCGACGTAACAGCCGTCGGCACCCCGTCTTCGCGTGCGCCGGGCCACGCCCGTCCCACGGTTCCGTCCGCTCGGCCCTCTACTCTCACGAACATATGTTCCAGTCTTCAAGCAAGCGCTGGCGCGCCTGGTTGAGCCGAGTTGACGATCTCCTCGCCGACCATCCAGCGGAAGCGCGGCGCGACGAGCAGAGCCCCGGGCCGTATCTCCACCGCGAGCCCGGACCACAGCCCCAGCGCCACCCCGAGCCGCATCCTCACCGCCAACCGTTGCGCTGGGAGCGCGCACGGCGTCCGGGATCGATTCCGCCGCCCCCAGCACACTGCATCTCACCGATCCGCGCCGTGGCTGGCGATGCCGGCCGCGAACGTGTCGCTCGCTGACCGAGACGGGGCAGCTATGCGCCTACGAGCACCGCCAAGGCGCCCACGGCGCCGGACGGCTCGCCAGAATTCGAGCCCGTGCCCGAACTGATGATGCCGAAGATCACGGCCAGGAAGGTTCCGAGCCCCAAGATCAGGCATATGAGCAGCAGTACCAGCACCTGAGGGTTCGCTCGGAAGAACCGCCTTAGCTCGCGCATATGCGCAAATGATCCTCCCCCGCCTGTGGCGGTCGGACGGGTGGCGTCGGCGCGCGGATCCGGTCGCGCCGGCGACGTTCGCTCATTGGCTGGCGATGATCGCGTCGGTCCGGCGCAGCGCGCTGCAGAGAACCTCGGCGCCGAGGGCAATGTCTTCGGGACTGGCCTGTTCGCGGGGAGAATGGCTGACCCCATCAACGCACGGAATGAACAACATCGCCGCGGGGGCCCGTCGCGCGACCACGGCGGCATCATGTCCGGCGCCGCTCGAGAGCACGCGGTAGGTCAGGTTGCGCGCTCGGCAGTCGTCGTAGAGGATCGCGCGTGGCCACGCCGGCAATACGATCGGCGGCTGTTCGGAGAGCACGCGACTGCCCATGTGCAGGCCTCGAGCTTCGGTGATGTCCATGGCTGTCTCGAGCACCTGGCGCGCAGCGCGTCGTTGAAGGTCGGGATCGACGTCGCGCAAGTCGACCCACAGCATCACGTGGCCGGGGATCGTGGTTACGCTGTTTGGGCGGACCTGCACACGACCGACCGTCGCGACGGTTGATCGATGTCGCCGCGCGATCTCCTCGACGGCGAGCACGAGCTCACTCGCGGCAGCCAGCGCATCGGCGCGCATCCGCATGGGCGTCGCGCCGGAGTGATCTGCTCTGCCGGTGAGCTCAAACTGGAGCCGTACGCTGCCCGCGATCGCATCAACGAGCCCGATGCGCGCCGCGCCGCTCTCGAGCTGGCGTCCCTGTTCGATGTGTAGCTCAAAGAAGCACGCCACGTCGCTATCGAGCCAAGGCTGAGTCTCGGTCGGGCTGAGGCCGACTTCGGCCGCCGCGGCCGCTGGCGTGACTCCGTCTGCGTCGCGCAGTGCTCCGAGACCGAGATCATTTAGTACTCCGGCGGCCAGCGAACTGCCGATCGTCGGGCGGCCGAACCGCGCTCCCTCTTCTGCCGCGAACGCAACCACACGAACGCCGTGGCGCGTCTCGCTCAGCGCGCTTGCCGCCTCCAGCGCGGCGACGACGCCTGCGGCACCGTCGTATCGGCCGCCGTGCATGACTGTGTCGAGGTGCGAACCGATGAGGAAGTAGGGAGCGCCGTCGCGGAAAATGGCGACTGTGTTGCCCGCCGGGTCGACATGGCACCGGGCCCCCTCGAGAGTTGCCCAATCGGCGAAACGACGATGGGCCTCACGTTCAGCTTCGGTGTAGGCGAGGCGGGTGACACCGCCGCCGCCCTCGCCGCCGATCGTGGCGAGCTCGGCCAGTCGCTCGCGCACTCGTTTCGCGCTGGCATTGGCGGACTGCTCACCAATTGGCGGCTCAGTCATAGCGGCGGCCGGCCGGGCTGTTCCAACAGCTGCGCCTCGGTGAACAACGCTCGTAGTGGCAGTCCCTCGGACGCGAGCAGCTGGGCCGCGCCAGACTGACGGTCGAGCAGAGCGACGACTTCCAGCGGCTCAGCGCCCGCTTCGCGCAGCGCGCGGGCGCCTGCCAGTGCTGTCTGGCCGCTGAAGACAACGTCCTCAACCAGCGTCGCGCGTGTGCCCGCCGAAAGCTCACCCCCGAACGCGCCTGCTTGCCGTTCCCGCCCGAGTAGCAGCGTCAGCCCGGTTTCCTGTGCGAGAGCGGTTGCCAGCGTCGCAGAGGGCACTCCCGTGACGGCAAGTCGCTCGCAATCCTCGGCGACGAGGTCCGCGAGCAGTCGCGCCGCGCGCGTGAGCAGACCGGGTCGACTGAGGACGAGGAACTTGTCGAAGTAGCGCCGGGTCACGGAGGCCGAGGCGTCGCTGCGCAGGACATATCCGCCGCGGCTGAGATCTCCGGCCAGTTCCGCACGCAGCAAATCGCGCGTGACCGTGAACGCCCCGTCGCTCAGGATGCAGGCGCCCCCCGAGCACCTTCGAGAGCGGTGGGACGCGCCGGCGGCGCTGGTGGCCGCCACGGCTCACCAAAGCGGCGTGCGTCTTGCGGCCAACCTTGAGCCGTCATCTTCAGTCTGCGCATCGCGTCACGCTTGAACGACCACGGCACGCGGCGGTACAGGGGGACGAACACCCAGCGCCAGAACGGGTTCGTTCGGGGAAGGGCAGCTTTGGTTGCCTGGTCGGGGTATCGGCGCGCAACCTCATCCATCGCAGCTAGCCGTAGCACGTACTCCGAGCGCTCGCGCAGGCGCTGTTTGCGCTCGGAAAGCGTCATATGGTCACCTTCTCGCGCTCCGGCTGGTGCACCTTCTGCTCTGCCAGGCCGGCCTGGGCCGCGATCTGGATCGGCTCGAACAGGGCGCCGATCGGCGGAGAGTAGATGTTCTCCATCCAGGCAAGGTCCTCGAGCGTCGCTCCGCGCTTGCCAACGAACGCGAGGAAGTCACAACGCTCCTTGATTCCCTCGCCTCCGTGCAGCTGCGCGCCGATCAGCCGAAGCGTCCCAGGCTCCGCGAGCAGCTTCACGTGCGTTCGCGCCGCGCCCGGGAAGTAGCGAGCGCGAGACACGCCGACTCCGCTCGCGAGCACGTAGGGGATGCCCATCGCCTCGGCCAAGGTCTCGCCGATGGAGAATCCGCCGATCGTGTAGTCGCCGGACATGAACGCCCAAGGAATCCACACCGGGTCATACGAACGATCCTCGCCGGCTGCGTTGGCTCCAGCCACGCGCCCCTGTGCGTAGGCATGGGATCCAGTGAGCCCCCGGATCGGAAGCATCGACAGGCCGTGCGGGACCTCGACCACGTCCCCGGCCGCCCAGACGCCGGGCGCGGAGGTGCGCATGTGGTCATCGACGACGACCCCGCCGGTGGTGCCGAGCTCGAGCCCGATGGCCGAAGCTAGCGTCGTGTTCGGGAGCTTGTGCAGGCAGATGACTGCCACGTCGCAGGCGAGCTCGCCCGCGCTCGTCGACACTGCGCGCATACGGCCGTCGGACCCCTCAAAGCCGATCAGCTTGGTTCCCGTACGAACGTTTACGCCGAGGCGCTCGAGCGCCTGCTGCGCGGGCTCCGCGACGTCCGGATCGACGAGCTCAGAGAGCAGCCATGGCCCGTCGTCGATGAAGTCGACCTCAAGGCCGCGTCGCGCGAGAGCGCCCGACATCTCGACGCCGAGCCACATGCCGCCGATTACCACCGCCCGCTTCATTGTGTCGAGCTCCTTGTCGAATTCCATCGCGCGGCGAATGTCCTTCACGTAATGCAGGCCTTCGAGATTCGCGCCGGGTACGTCGGGCTGCTCCCAGACGAATCCGGTGCACAGGATGAGCTTGTCGAAGCCCTCGTGGGCGTTGCGTGCAGTAATCGTGCGGCGGGCGAGGTCGATGTCTGTGACGCAGGTTTCCATCCGCATGTCGAGCCCGTCATCGACGTAGCGCTGCACGGTGGAGAGGAACAGGTTCTCGAACTCCGGTATCTCGCGTCCATGGGCGTACGGAATTCCACACGGCGAATAGGCGATGTCCGGGTACTCGGTGAAGACGCTGACGTGAAGGTTGGGATTCGCGCGTTTGGCGATCGTGGATGCCGCGGTTCCCGCGCCACCCCCTCCGATGACGATCAAGCGCTCGGTCATCATTGCTCCTCTCTTAGCGAACCACCTAGGCTGCCTGACGTTCGACTTGCCTGCGGTGATGGAGATCATCCGCCGGCCTCCAAGTTCCTCGCTCGCTGACGAGAACGCGCGGCCGGGCCTCCCCGAATTCGGTCGAGGCGCTCTGCTGATACGCACCCACGGCGCGCGCGAGCAGCAGGTCGCCGGGTTCGAGCGCCGGCAGCTGCGCACACGGATGCACGACATCAGCGTTCAGGCACAGCGGCCCCGTGACGAGCGCAGGTGAACGGGGGCCGCGGCGGCCGGGCACGTCGAGGCGGGGCGGGCCCGTCAGCGCCCCGGGCAGGAAGTTCGTGCCAGCGTCGCAGATCACGCAGCGCGCTCCACAGGCCAGGCTCTTGATCGCCACGACCGATAACGCGAGATCGACGGCGTCTGCCGCAACGGCGCGGCCCGGCTCGAGCAGCAGCCCGCCTGAGAAGCCGTGGTCTCGCAGCGCCCGAGTCACGGCGCGTGCATGGCCGGCGCATGCCGAGGCCGCAGGAAGCCCGCCGCCGAGGTCGATCTCGTCGATGGCGTGCGACTCGAGCCCCAACTGGGAAGCGAGGCGGGCGAGCAGCGCCGCCGCCGCGGCGTGCTCGTCGGGCGCGCGTGGCCACGATACGACGACGCGCCCGCTGGTCGCTTCGAAATCAGTTGACACGAGGTGAACCGACAGCGCGCGCACCGACAGGCCGAGGGCCGCGGCAGCCCGCGCAGCCGCGAGGATCTCCGCCGGCGGGATCCCGAACCGACTCGGCGTCCCGGTGAAGCTGTTCACGGCTACCCGTAAACCCACGCGTCTGACGCCGGCGACCGCCGCCCGCTCGAGCTCGGCCAGTGAATCCGCAATCACGAGCGCGCCGTCTGCGCCGGCACGCGTGAGCAAGGGCTCAGGCTTGGCCGGACCATCGACGACGATCCTCGTCGGATCTGCGACCACACGGCGCGCAAGTTCGTACTCGGCAAGACACACCACCTCGGCCGAGCCGCCGGCGCGCTCGACGCGGTGCAGGAACCACGCCAAGCGGTTCGTCTTGTAGGAGTACGCGATCCGCGACTGCGGCCAATGTCCCTTCCATACTGACTCGAATGCCCGAAGGTTCGCGCTGAAAAGGTCTGCGTCGGCGAGCCACAGCGGCGAGCCGTGGTCAGCGATCAACTCGCGCACGTTCATCGCGAGCCTCGCATCTGCCGCGCTAGCATGGCGGCGCGCTCAGTGCCCTTGCGTTCGAGTAGCGATGCCACCGGCGCCCGCCAGCGGCCGGACGCGGCCTCCTCCACGGCGTCGAGGAGCACCGCGCGCAGGTGCTCCATGGCCCATGCATCCGGGCGGGAGAGGTTCACCCGGATGGTGCTGGCCGCAATCGTCTCGCCCAGGCCATCACCGGGGTAGACGGCCACGCGACGCGCGAACAGGGCAACCATCAGCTCTTGTGCGCTTGCGCCGGTTTCGGATACGTCAATCGCGCACGCCAGTCCACGCTGCGGGCGCACGACGAGGCGGACGCCGGGAACGCGCTTCAGCGTCTCCTCCAGGTGGGAGAGGTTTCCGACGATGGTCTGCTCGGCGCGACGTAGGTAGTCGGCGTCGCCCAGTGCGGCCAAGGCACCATGCTGAGAGATCAAATTCGTGTTCAGGCGAGTAAGCGCGGCCTTGAGCTGAAGGCAGCCGCGGACGAAACCTGGCGGCCCGCCAAGGAACCCGAGCCGTGCCCCGGCCATCCCATAGCAGTGAGAGACGGACATGAGCGCCACGGCTCGCTCGGTTCGCGCGAGCGCCGGGAGGGGGCTGAAGGCTCGACCTGCGTCGAGCGCTAGCGGCCCGTGGGTGACGTCGTGTAGGAGCAGCAGATCGTGACGCTCGGCCAGCGCGGCGAACGCCTCCAGCTCGTCGGCGCTCTGCATGGTTCCGTATGGGTTCACCGGATCGATCAAGCAAATTGCTGCCGTGCGGCGGGTGAGCGCGCTCGCCACGGCGTCCGGATCGAAACGAAAGCCGCTTCCAGCATCGATCCGCACGACCACCGGCACGCCGCCGGCGGCGAGCACGGCGGAAGGAACATGGAAGTAACCGGGGTCGCTGACGATCACCTCGTCGCCGGGATTCACCGTCGCCAGCAGCGCGAGCGCGAGCGCGGCCTGCGCGCCCTCGGTGCCCACGACTTCGAAGTCCTCCCCTCGCGCGCGGCCAAGATGTACCGCCGCGAGCTCGCGCAGCGGCTCGATCAGGTCAGGCGTGTACTGATTCAACGACGGCGCGCTCACCGCATCCTTCATCGCCTGTACTGCCGAGGCGGGTGGGCCGCAGAAGCACGTCAGCCAGCCAAGATCCGCCCACGAGTTTGGGTCCAGTCGCGTGCTTCCATCGGGGTAGATAGTGCTCGGGTCGATCTGGAGGATGTGGATCGCGTCGCGGTAGGTGACGTAGTTCCACATGCCGTGGTGGCTCGCCTGGACCCGGCGTAGGCGGTCCGAGATCGCGACGGCGCTCGGCCGCGGCTCGGTCCAGGTAAGGACGCTCACGGCTGCGCCTCAGCGACTCCGCTCGAGCCGCGCCACGCGGTAGATGCGGTGACGGTCCGCACGTATCGACGCAGCTTCGTAGCCTGCGGCGCCAGCCCATCGGAGGATCAGCTCGAGGGGCCGCAGCCGCCACACGCAGCGCTGGCCGCGTGCGTTGCGCCACACCCTCGCGATGTGCTCGATCTCGGGATTCTCGGTCTGGACGTTGAGCACGATCTGCTGCGGCGAGACGGTCTCGGCGAGATCGCGGAAATGGCGCTCGATCATCGCGTCGTCCGGATAAATGCCGTACAACCCGAGCTCAATGACGATCGTGGGGCGGGGCTCCAGTTCGGCCAGCGCAGTGCGCTCAAACGCGTTGGCGTTGACAAACGTCGCGCGACCCTCCAGGCCGACGTTCCTCGCCGCGGCACGCGCTTGCGCGAGCGCAACTGGATCGATGTCGGCAACGATCGCCACGGCAGCGGGATGCGCGGACAGCGCCTCGAACAGGTAAGGCGCCGGACCTGCAGCGAGATCGGCGATGACCGGAGCTCCAGATGCGTCGGCCGCGAGCGCCTCATCGAGCGCGTCCCGGGCAAGAACGCGGATCTCGCGGAACGCCTGACAGGTCCGCCGGGCGAGGAGGCGGCGGTCGATCGCCGTGCCCACACGTGTCCGCCCGCGTGGTGCGTTCTCGTAGACGTGCGCCATGAACAAGCCGGAGTCGAACCCGTACCGGTGGCCGATCCGCAATCCCTCGCTCACCAGCGCCCCCGCGCGCGACGCCAGCGTCAGCGCGCCGAAGCGCCAGGCGCGAGGCGAGAGGACGGCAAGCTCGCGCTGCAGCTCGAGGAAGGTAGGGCTAGCGACGGTGTCAGTGCCCGTTGGCATACAGCGGCGTCTCAGCCAGCTCACGCAAGCGGTAGAGCTCGTGCGCGGCCGCCGATGGGCCAGCCGGATGCCCCACAACCTCGCGAAGCCGGGCGATGGAGCGATCGTTGTCGGCCCGCACAGCGGCAAGGACCTCGGCATCGCGCTGATCGCGAGCGACCTCGGCGTAAACCGCGAGCAGATCCGCGAAGTGCTCGAGCGACCCGAGCGCATAAGCGAGCGTCTGCTGGGCATCCAGCGGTGCCATCCGCTCGTAGATGAGCTGACCCTCAGGCGGGCAGACGTATGCGTCTGGGTTGACCCCGTGGGCGAGCGCCCGCTCGCGGAATAGCACCGTGTGCTTGGCGTTCAGGCATACGATCGACGCCACCAGTTCCGTCAGCTGGGCGTCGGCGATCTGCGGGAGGCGAACGGCGAACAACTCGACCCATCGGCGCATCCCGTAGGCATGACGCGCGAAGACGGCGCCCAGGCTGCCGGGGCCGCGGAGCATCTGCTCAAGCTCCGAGCGATTCTGGAGCACCCGGGTGGTCCTTTCTACCTTCGTGTATGGCCGTCCACGCGAGTGTAACGATAGCTGAGCTGCACTCCGCTGGCCAGCGTGTTCGACACCCAGCACACGCGGCGCGCTGGCTCGATCAGGTTCCCCAGCACCTCTTCGGCGACGTCAGCCTGCGCCTCGATCTCGAAGCGCGCATAGCGCAGCTCCCGCCCCGCGCGCTGCGCTCGCACCACGACATGGAGCCCGGGCAGCTCCCGCCCGCGCTTGCCGGCCACGTGCGCCAGCGCGAGGCAGAAGCAAGCTGCGATCGAGGCGCAGAACGCTTCCGTTGGCATCATCCCGCCGTCGCTTCCGCCCGCCGATGAAGGCTCGTCGATCACGATCTCGTGACCACGGGCACAAACGCGCGACATGTAGCCGCCCATCCAGCTTGCGCTGACTTCGAGTTGCTCCGCCATGTCAGCCGCTGATCCCGGCCACGGGTGCAGGCGATCCGCCGGAGTTGAGGCCGAGCGTAAAGAGCTGGGCGTAGACGCGCTCGTGGGTGATCGCGGCGTCATCCCAGCTGAACCGGCGCGCGAGCTCCGGGCCGACGGCGGCCAGGCGCTGACGCTCACGCGCGTCCGACGCCAGATGAACAAGCGCGTCGGCGAGTGCACCGCTGTCGCCGACCGGCACCAGGAGCGCGCTACGTTCATGCTCGAGAAAGGTCCTGAAAGCCTCCAGGTCAGACGCCACCACCGGCAGCCCCGAAGCCGCGGCCTCGAGCGCCGCGAGGCCGAAGCCCTCTGTGATCGAGGGGAAGGCAAACACGTCGGCGGCACGGTAGAGCCGCTCCAACTCGTGGCACGGCAGAGAGCCGAGCACCCGTACCCGCGCGTCGAGCCCAAGGGCGCGCACACGGGAGTGGAAGCGCTCCACTTCGTGCCGGTAATCGAACAGCGTCGCGCCGCCCGCGATGACTAACAGCGGATCGACGGCGCGCACAAGTTCGCGAAGCTCGGCGAACGCTTCTAGCAGCGTGAGCGAACCTTTGCGAGGCTCGACGCCGCCGACCGCCAGAACCGTGAAGCAGGCGTCGCATCCGCTCGCGATCCGGTCACTTCTACGCTCGGCGCTATCGGCCGGGGGACGATAGCGCCGCGTGTCAACGCCGTTCGGTACCAGCAGCGCTCGGCGCCCGAACTCGCCCGCGAGCCACGCGCGCCACGGTGCCGAGACGCACAGGAGGGCGTCTGGATCGAGGATCGAGCGGCGCTGACACTCGATCAGCGACGGCGACGTGAACGCGTCGACATGGTGAACGGTGCGAATCACATGCGGTATCAGCCCGGCGTCGCGCAGGGCGAGCGCTGCGTTTGCCGACAAGCAATCCTGAGCGTGGATCACGTCGAAGTCCCGCAGCACTGCGGCGAGTCCATCGCGATACGCGTCGAGCATCGCCTGCACGCGCGTGTCGAAGGGCGCATCGGTCGGTTCGTAGCGCACGATCCGCCACGGCACCGCGGGGTCGCGGAAGAAAACGTCCTGCGGACGGCCGAGCGCCATCAACTCGACCTCGTGTCCGCGCCGGAAAAGTGCCTCCGCGACCTCGAGCGCGTGGACGACGCCCCCGCGCGGTCGCAGCGAGTACGTGAGCATCGCGATCCGCAAGGCGACTAACCGACCGCACGCAGGGCCAGCCGCGCGGCTGCCGCGTTCGAGGGGGCCACGAGCGCTCCGGCGTCGCGAAGCCTGTTCTGCTGCCGGGCCCCGTCTTGCGGATCGCCCCCCGTCCCGCAGACATGGGCGATCACGGCCGCGCCCTTCGACGCATGGCGCACAGCGTCGAACAAGCCCCCGGCTGGATCGGGGTGAGCACCGTAGCCGAGCACGACGTCCATCAGGATGCAACCGGTCCGCTCATCGGCGGCGGCGCGCTCGAGCATCTCGACTCGGGCGGTGAGGTCGACCATCGGGTGCGGCCGGCCCTGCGTGAACTGCTCCTCGCCGAGGTCGAAGATGCGGTGGCCGCTCGGCTCATCGGACGGTCCACCGCCCACATTGCCCGCAATCGGCCCGAGCACGGGTTCGAGGATCGTCGCCGCCTCGTGGGCGAGCGACCCGCCGGAGTAGAGGCCGAGCAGCGCATACCCCGAGGTTTGCGCCCGCCGCGCGTCGACGGCCCGCGCGAGATTCGAGGCGTCGGGGGGCGCAGTGCCAGCGGCGGCCGCGGCACCGGCTTCGAGGCTTGAATGCACCTCGAATGGAGCCTCGCCGCCCTCCCACCCCACGAAGGCCGCGATCACTCGGACGCCCTCCGGAACGTCGCCCGCCAGCGCGCGTACGGCGTCGGGGGACGGTGGCTTCGAAACGAGCAGGAGCGTCTCGGTGCCGGGATCTTCGGCCAGCAGCTGCATCCCGCGTCGGAACATGATCCCTCCGACTTCGGCCGACAGGTCGCGTCCACCCACGCCAACGATGTGGGAGACCCCCACGCCGGCGGCGTCGAGCAGACACGCGCTTTCCTGGGCTCCCGTCCCCGCCGCGGCGACAATTCCGACCGGTCCGGGTGCGACGACGTTGGCGAAGCCGAGCCCGATGCCTCCGAGCATAGCCGTACCGCATTCGGGGCCCATGACGAGAAGCCCGAGGTGGGCCCCGCGCCGTTTCAGCTCGAGTTCTGCCTCGAGCGGGACGTGATCGGAGAAGAGGAACACGTGCAAACCCGCCGACAGCGCCTGGTGCGCCTCGAGTGCGGCGTACTCGCCTGGTACCGAGATCAGCGCGATGTTCGCGGCGTCGAGCAACCGGGCAGCCTGGCCGAGCGAGCGCGCCTTAACAGCGCCACGCTCGTCGGCGCCCCTCGGCGCGTGCAGTGCCTCGAGTTGCTGCCCGGCCAAGACCAGCGCGTTTGAAGCGGCGCCGTCGTCCGCTTCGACGGCGATGACCAGGTCAACAGGCGAGGCCTGCGCGTCTGCGCCCAGCCCAGCGAGGAACTCGAGGTTTGCAGCCGTTCCCATGCCGAGCTCGCAGCGACGAACGTCCTGCTGCTCGCGGATCGCTCGCGAGATGCTCATCAGCCGGACGCTGTCGGCGTAGCGGTTCGCGAGTACCCGGATGTGCCAGCTCATGCGGCCACCGTGCCGGCGCCGCTCCAAACCGTCGCCGAGGGTCCTTGCGCATCCGGAACGAGGCGCGTGCCCGCGGTTCCCCGAATCGCGTCGCGCAGCCGCTCGGCGCAGGTGACGATCGCGCCGCGCCCGCCGCCCTGAACGAAGGTGATCGCCGACTCGACCTTGGGTCCCATGCTCCCGGCGGGAAACTCGCCGGAGGCATGGAGCTCCCGTGCGTCCGAGATCGTGAGCCGCGCCATGTCGCGTTGCCAGCGGGTTCCGAAATCGACCGCTACGCATTCGACAGCGGTCAGCATCACCAGCAGGTCGGCGTCGACGGCTTGCGCTAGAACCGCGGATGCGCGGTCTTTGTCGATCACCGCCTGCTGCCCGACCAGGCCTCGCTTGCCGCGGGCGACTGGGATACCGCCGCCGCCGGCCGCGATCACCACCATGCCGCGGTCGAGGAGCAGCTTGATTGCCGACACATCAACGATCTGCTGCGGCTTCGGGCTTGGCACTACCGCACGCCAGCCTCGTCCAGCGTCGGGGGCCACAGCAAGCTGACCACTGACCGCGGCACGAGCCGCTCGCTCGTCAGCGAAGAAGCGGCCGATCGGCTTCGTCGGCCGCACGAACGACGAGTCGTGGGCGTCGACGCGGACGCGCGTGAGAACCGT
>JAFAZV010000183.1 GCA_019239445.1 Solirubrobacterales bacterium | reverse complement strand
TCGATCTTGACGCCGCCGAGGCGGCGATCACTCCGCGCACGCGGGCCGTGATGCCCGTGCACCTAGCCGGCCGGCCGACCGACCTCGACCGCCTGAATGCGCTCAGCCGCCGGTACGGCCTCCACGTGATCGAAGACGCCGCGCACGGCATCGGCGCGCGCTGGCGCGGACGGATGATTGGCGCGTTCGGGAATCTGACCGCGTTCTCGTTTTACGTGACAAAGAACGTGACCACGATCGAGGGAGGAGCGCTGGTCACCGAGGACGGTCAGTTTGCGGCCGAGGTCGAGGGGCTGGCCCTTCACGGCCTCAGTCAAGGCGCGTGGCAGCGCTTCTCCGACGTCGGCTTTCGACATTACGAGGTGGAGCGCCCCGGCTTCAAGTACAACATGACGGATGTCCAGGCTGCGCTCGGGATTCACCAGCTGCCGCGGCTGGAGGCCTGGATCGACCGCCGCGGCGAGCTGTGGGCGCGCTACGACGAGATGCTGGCGGAGTTGCCGCTCGAGACGCCTCCGGCCGCAGAGCCGGACACTCGCCACGCACGCCACCTCTACCAGGTGCTCGTGGCTGATGAGGTGCGCGTCGGTCGCGACGAGCTGCTCGCCGCCCTGCACCGGTTGAGGATCGGGACGGGCGTGCACTACCGGGCGGTCCACCTGCACCCCTACTACCGCGAGCGTTACGGGCTGGGGCCGAGCCACTTTCCGGTGGCCTTGGACATCTCGGAACGAACCCTTAGCTTGCCGCTTAGCCCCGACCTCAGCGAGGCCGAGCAGGATCGGGTAGTGGCTGCGCTCCGCCGGACGTTGATCGGCTGACTTCTGCGCTCACCTCGACGATGAGCGACAATCGCGCCGTGACGGTCGGGGTTGAGCTGAGCGTGGTGGTTCCCGTATATGCATGCGCGGACTGTCTAGGAGCGCTGCACGCCCGCCTGAGCCGAAGCCTGGCGTCAATCACCGATAGCTATGAGCTGCTGTTCGTCGATGACGGAAGTGACGACGGAGCCTGGGACGCGCTGGAGCGGCTGGCGCGGACCGACAATCGCGTGCACGCGTTCCGCCTCAGCCGCAATTTCGGCCAAGACGCGGCGATCACCGCCGGACTGGCGCAGACATGCGGGCGCTGGGCCGTGGTAATGGACTGCGACCTGCAGGAGGCGCCCGAAGACATCCCTCGGCTGTGGGCCGCCAGGCACGGGCACGAAGTGGTGCGTACCGTCCGCCGGCGCTGGAGGCACTCCTGGCTTCGCCGCCAGACCAGCCGCACCTACCGGCGCCTGACCCTCGAGAGTCGCGACCGCCCGAGCTACAGCAACATGAGCTTGCTGTCACGCCAGGTGATCGACGCCTTCCTGCGACTGCGCGACCGCGATCGCGAGTACGCGATCGCCCTCGATTGGCTTGGGTTCTCCTCCACGGCGATCGAGATCGATCACCACGACCGCCATGCCGGGCGCAGCGCCTACACGCCGCGACGACTGCTCCGCGCGGCGCTGGACGGTTGGTTCTTCCGCAGCACGGCACTCCTGCGGATGGTGGTGGCGCTTGGCTTCCTGATCTCGACGGCCGGGATCGGCCTGGCTGCCTTCGAGATCATCGACTATTTCGCCGGTAGCAATCGCGACGTGCCGGGCTACACGAGCCTCGCCGTGCTGTTGCTCGTCTTAGGTGGGTTCATCATCGTCAGCGTGGGTGTAGTAGGGCTGTACGTGGGGCGGATCTTCGAACAGGTAAAGGATCGTCCGCTGTACCTCATCGATCGGCGCACGGACGGCGATCTCGACACGGCCGATGCTGGCGCGACTTTCGAGACGATCACCGCGCGTCCAGCACATACGCCTTCTCGCGGCCGCCGGGAAGAATGAAGCGGCGCCGCACGCGCTCGGCGTAGCGGTGCATCAGGTCGTCGAGGGAGCGTTCGTCGAAGCGGGCGTGGTGGCCGCCGACGCCGGGATCGGTGTTGCGGCGCGCAAGCACGGCCAAGAGGCCCGCGCCGCCCGTGGAGAGGTTGCGGATTGGCTCAGAGACGATGACGAGCGAGCGAGCGGCGATCAGCATGCGCTCCAGCAGGCTCGCCGCGTCTGGGAGGAAGTGGTAGAGGCTGGCCTGGATCAGGCCCACGTCTGCGACCGGCAGCGGGCTGGTCGCATCGCGAAGATCGACTCTCCGGGCGTCGATCCCCTCGGCCTGCAGCCGGGTCACGAAGCGAGGATTCACATCGAGACCGACGTAGGTTGATGTCCGTGCCCGCAGGCAGCGGCGGTACATGGTGGCCGGCCCGCAGCAACACTCGAACACGCTGGCGCCGTCGGGGACCTGCGCGGCTACTACCGCCATGCGCGCTCGGTAGTGGCGGCCGTAGAGCAGACGCATGACTAGCTCATAGCCGGCGGCGCTGCGGTAGACAAGGCTGGTCGAGCTCACCTCGCCGGCGCGCAGCAGGTCACCGCCGGCGGGGCGCCGACGACCGTCGCGGTCCGCCAGCGCCCCATCGGCCGGAACTCAAGCCGCGGCCTCCACGGGCTCCTCGGCGCGGCGCGGCAGCAGCGTCTCGCGGGCGATGACCAGCCGCTGGATCTGCGCCGTGCCCTCGTAGAGCTGGAGGATCTTGGCATCGCGCATCAGCTTCTCGACCGGGTACTCCTTGATGAACCCGTAGCCGCCATAAACCTGGACGGCGTCCGTCGTCACCTCCATCGCGATGTCAGCTGCGAAGCGCTTGGCGTGCGATGACTCGAGGGTGTTGCGCTTGCCCTGATCGAGCAGTACCGCAGAGTTCCACGTCGCCAGGCGCGCCAGGTGCACCTTGGTCGCCATGTCGGCGATGATGAACTGGATACCCTGGTGCATCGCGATCGGCACGCCGAACTGGACGCGCTGCTTGGAGTACTCGACCGCGAACTCCATCGCCGCCCGCGCCACGCCGACAGCCATCGCCGCGACCCCGGGACGCGTGCGATCGAGCGTCATCATGGCGATCTTGAAGCCTTTGTTCTCCTCGCCAACGAGGTGGTTGAGCGGGATCTCGACCTCCGGGAAGGTGATCGTGGCCGTGTTCGACGCACGCTGGCCCATCTTGTCCTCGTGCTTGTCCACCACCACGCCGGCATCCCGCGGGACGATGAAGCAGGAGATCCCCCGGTGGCCGGCCTCCTTGTCGGTCTTCGCGTACACCGTGTAGTAGTTCGCGTATTCACCGTTGGTGATGAAGCACTTCGAGCCGTTGATCACCCACTTGTCGCCCTTCCGGGTGGCGGTCGTCTTCATCCCTGACACGTCCGATCCGGCATCGGGCTCGGTCAGGCAGAAGGACGCCAGCAGCGGCGCCTCGCTCAGCCGTCCGAGATACTCCCTTTTCAACTCCTCGGAGGCGGCGAGCGCGATCGGCGCTGTAGCCAGGCCGTTACAGGAGAGCGAGGTGCTGATGCCGGAGCAACCCCAAGCCATCTCCTCCTCGATCACCGCACCGTCCAGGTAGCCCAGACCCGGCCCGCCGTATTCGCTCGGAAGGTGGCTGTTCATCAAGCCGAGCTCCCACGCTTTCTCGATGATGTCCTGCGGCCAAGTGCCGTCGCGGTCGTACTCCCATGCGACGGGCCGAATCTCCTTTTCGGCGAACTCATGCGCCATCTCACGCATGTTCTTCTGCTCGTCAGTGAGCGTGAAATCAACCACGGGATTGCTCCTTCTGCGGTCGCCAGGATCGGCGGCCTTCAAGTAGATTGACTAGTCAGTCAACCCCCAAGGTTAGCCGATCGGCGCATCTTCGGGGCCGGATCTGTTGCGGCGTGCGCGACACTGGAGCGGATGCACGACGCGTTCGCCATCGTCCTCTGGGTCGTGTGCGGGGTCGGGATCCTCGGCGCCCTGGCCGCGCTGATCTTCAGCGGTAGGACCTGGGAGGACTACGGCAAGGATCGGCTGCTGATGGACACCGACCGACCCAGCGCGTCGAAGCCCGCTGCGTCGGCCTCGACACTCGAGCGTGACACCGAGATCCGCCAGCTGCTCGAAGCGCGAAACCTACGCCGCGCGCGGCGAGGCGAGCAGCCAATCGACGTCGAACAGGAGCTTCGGCGGCTGACCGGCCCCCAGATCGACCCTGAGCTTCGTGACGAGATTCGCGATCTCGTGGTGGCTCGCAACCACCGGCGTCTGCGCGCCGGAAAGCCGCCGCTGGACGTCGAAGCCGAGATCGAGCGCCAGATCGCGGCACTGAACGATCTCTGATCAACGCGCTTCAAAACGGGGTACGCTGCGCCGCACACATGGCCGATCCGCGCAAGTTCGAGCTCGACGATCTCGTCAATCGCCCCGGGACCTACTTCAACCCGCAAACCGAGGTCCTGGTCGTCGTGGACGACTCACCCGAGCTCGATGCCGAGATCTTCAACATGGAGGAATACGAGGGCGCGGATTGGGTGCTGATCGCAGACGAGGTGCCGGTCGACGAGAACCGGCGCGACGAGCTGCTGGAGACCTTCCAGGTCCACTACCACCCGGGAGCCATGGTCGAGCCCGACGAAGAGCT
>JAFAZV010000032.1 GCA_019239445.1 Solirubrobacterales bacterium | reverse complement strand
GCGAGCTAACACGCGATCGCAGCCGCGAGGTCTTCGGTCAGGTCATGGGGCTCGTCGCCCTGACCCTCGGCTGCACCGCGCTCGGCGCCTATATCGGTCGCAACCTCAACGGGCGCACGGGTCTGTTCCTGTTCATCGGCGCCTTCGCCTGCATCTTCGGCCTCAACATCGCCTCGTCGCGTGGGCGCGAGCAGCTGGCCATCGCCCTGCTGTTCGGTCTCGGACTGCTCCTCGGGTTGGCCATCGGGCCCGTGGTGGCGGCCTACGCGAAGGCCGAACCGGCGGTCGTCTGGCAAGCGGCCGGCGCCACGGCCGGGTTCGTCACCGCGCTCGGCGCCTACGGCTACGCCACTCGGCGCGACCTGTCCTCCTGGGCGCGCGGCTTGTTCTGGGCGCTCCTCGGTCTGATCCTGTTCGGGATCATCGGGCTGTTCGTCGCCATCCCCCATGGCAACATCATCTACTGCATCGCTGGCCTGGGGATCTTCGGCGCTTTCACGATCTTCGACTTCAACCGGCTGCGCCGCGCCAACATGGCGAGCGCGGTTCCGATCGCCGCGAGCATCTTCCTCGACATCTTCAACATCTTCCTGTTCATGCTCCGCCTGTTCGGCGGCGGGCGCGACTGATCGCGCTCGGCGCCGGCGCGTGCACGCGGCGGCGCCACGGTCGAGCAGGACCGACACCGCGTTCGCCCAGACGCGGCGGACCGTGTGAGAAATGTCGCATTCGCGGCCCCTGCCCAGGCCGTACCTTGACCTGCAGCGATGACCAACACAGTCATCACCTGGACCGGGGCGCAACCGGCGTCGCACACAAGCGACACGGAATCCGCGAACGAACGGGCTGGGGTCTCGGTAAACGGGGGCATGCGGTCGAGCGGTGGGGCCCGACTCGGCCGCGAGCGCGAACAGGGGCTCGCGTCGGCATAAGCTGCTCCAGGCGGCGGGGCGTCCGCCTGGAGCAGACCGCCGCCAGGTCGGGCGCTAACCCTCGCCTACCCGCTCGCGTAGCGCGGCCGCGTCGAGCACCGTGATCGTCCGGTGGTCGGTCGCCACCCACCCGAGCTGGCGCATCAGCCGCAGCGCCCGTGAGACTGTCTCGCGGGTGGCGCCGGTCCAGCGCGCCAGCTCGTCCTGACTCAACGACAGCTCGATCCTGCGTCCCGGGCCGGCCGGCGCTCCGTGCTCGGCGGACAGCTCGAGCAGCCGTTTGGCGATGCGCCCGACGCTGTCGCGCGTGGCGAGGTCGACGACATCGCGCGTGGCCTCGCTCAGGCGACGGACGAGCGTCCGGATCAGCACCAGCGCCGCGTCTGGGTGCTCGCGCAGGAACCCCCGGAAGTCATCGGCGCGCAGGAACCCGACCTCGACATCGTCGACCGCGACGACGGTGGCCGTACGGCGCTGACCGCTCAGCGCCGCCATGTCGCCAAGCAGCTCGCCAGGGCCGCGCAATGCCAGCACGACCTCGCGATGGTCCGCGCCGTAGGCAACGAGCTTGACCCTGCCGTCGAGCACGAGCACGACCTCCTCGCCAGCGGCGCCTGCTCGCAGGATCGGCTGCGACCGGCGAACCTTGCGCCGGCGAATCAGCCCCACGAGCGCGTCCGCATCCTCTGAGCCGAGCTGGCGCAGAAACGGGATTTGGCCCGTGCTCACGGAGCGATTCTCGCATCGGCCTCGGACTCTTACAAAGCTCAAAGCTGGCTCATATCGAATGCTCACGCGGGCACGTCATCCTCGACCGATGCTCAGCATGCGACATGGCGTGATCGTGGCTCTGACGGTCGGGACGCTGATCGGCGGGATGGCCAGCGCAACCATTATCAGCGCCACCGAACGCAGCGCGCCCACGCCCGCCGCGCACGTGGCGCACAACTACGAGGCATCGTCGGCGACGTAATGCCGGCCGCCGGCCGCGTCGACCCACACCCGCATGACCCGGCCCGTGCGCGGGTCGCGGAAACGCTCGCTCGTCGGGTGCCAATCCGGCGCCGCCGTCTCCGCCTCGCCGTGCCCGCGCCCGCGCCAGCGCCGCGACGCCCGGGCCGGCGCCGGCAGCGGCGGCAGGTCGGCGAGCACCGCGGCGGCGTCCTCGCGCGTTTGCGCGCAAGCGACCGCCTCCACGCGCCGTTCGAGCTCATCTACGTCGAGCCGCCCCTCGGCAGCGTGACGACTGAGTTGCCCCAGCAACGCGTCGCGTTCGGCGTCGCCGAGTCGCACCCGGGTCAGCCCGCGCGATCGACCGTCACCGCCGTGCCGTACGCAACGATCTCGGTGAACTGCCCGCCGATTTCGGAGGAGTCGAAGCGCACGGCGAGGACGGCATCGGCGCCCATCAGCCGCGCGTTGTCGATCATTCGGTCGATGGCGTGCCGGCGCGAGTCTTCGAGCAGCTGGGTGTACTCCGAGACCTCACCCCGCCGGAGTGCCTTGAACGACGCTGTGACCCCGCCCGTGAAACCCATGCTGCGCACGACGAGGCCGTAGCAGATGCCGAGGTTCTCGCGGACGCGCAGGTCCGGCAACTCGAACGCCGTCGTCATCGGCATCGCCGGGGTGCTCATCGCGCTTAGAACTTACCACCGAGTACCGTTCGCGAGCTGATGCGACTCCGCTGGCTGATCCTCCCCTTCGTGATCCTGCTGCTCGCCGGTTGCGGGAGCAGCAGCTCGTCTTCGAGCTCGTCTGCGGGCAGCGCCACGTCGGCCTCGGCATCCGCGTCGACCTCGGCCTCGAGCAGCGCCGCCAACGCCACCCAGCTCGGTTTCGAGGGCGTCGCGATCGAGCCGGGGAGCGATCTCGCGTCGCCTGGCACGACGAGTGACCGTACCGTCGACCGCATCCCCTGCGGGCCGATCGAACAGCTCGCCTACCACATCCACGCTCACCTGAGCGTGTTCGTGGGCGGCCAGCCCCACGCGTTGCCGGGTGGCATCGGGATTCCCTCCTCCCAGGTCGTGCAGTCGGCTCAAGGCCCCGTCGCCACCGGCGGAGAGTGCATCTATTGGCTTCACACGCATGCTCCCGATGGGGTCATCCATGTCGAGTCGCCCTCGCAGCGGATCTACACGCTGGGCAACTTCTTTGACATCTGGCACCAGGCGCTCGGGCCCGACCAGATCGCCGGCGCCCATGGCAAGGTCACCGCGATCGTCAACGGCAAGGCATGGAACAAGGACCCGCGCTCGATCCCGCTGACCCCGCACGCGGTCATCCAGCTCAGCATCGGGTCGCCGGCGCCGCCTTACCGAGCGATCGACTGGTCACAGACCCAGCTCTGAGCGCTGATCGCCGCCGACGCCGGCGAAGGGGATGGCGGTAGAAAAGCCCCATGCCATCGGACGCCCGGCGACGATTGGGACTTAGCTGTCGCCTCGAGGTAGAAATTCCCCGCGGCTCCTCACCGAGGTGGAGGTGAGGGGACTTTCTCCCGGTCAGGCGCGGCGATCGCCCGCCGGCTTGGCGCGCGCCGGCTCAGCGCCCGCCAGCTCGTCGCGCGCGCCGGCTCACCGCCCGCCGGCTTGGCGCCCGCCGGCTCAGCGCTCGCCGGCCCGCTCGACCTCGGTGTCGGGGCTCGGAAGCGCAGGCGGAGCACCCGGCGGGTGCCCTCGCCGGCGGCGGCGAAGCTCGAGCACCACCCCCGCCAGCACCAGCCCCACAAGCCCAGCCACCGTGACCCACCCCACATCGGCCGCCACATCGAGCACGACCGGCCCGGCGAAGTAGGCGCCGAAGCCAAAGCCGCAGGCCCAGAGGACCGCGCTGCCCGCGTTCAGCGGCAGGAAGATCCGCGGGCGCACGCGGTGAATCCCCGCAACCCACGATGGCGTCAGGAGCACGGCGATCACCGGGACCCGCGCGAACACCTCATCTCCGCGCTCCGCCGCGCGCAGTCGGGCTGAGTGCAGCGGTCCCTTGGCAGTCACCACCACGCGTCCGGCGCGCATGCCGATCAGCCATCCGGCGGTGCCGCCAGCCGTCGCGCTAGCCCACGCGATTAGCAGCACCTCGCTGATGTCCAGCTTGTGCTTGGCGGCGAAGATCGCGGCCGCGATCAACAGCGTCTCACCGGGCCCGGGAAGGCCGATCCAGCTCGCGAAGCAGGCCGCGGCCAAGCCGGCATAGTCGAACGGAGGTCCGTGGAAGTGGTGGTGCAGGCGGAGGCCGAGCCCGATCCAGACGGCGGCGCCCAAGGCGCGCTTCATCGGCAGGGGAACCGTTGCACCAATCGATCGTCGCACATGGTCGGGCGCCTCCTACCCGATCCGCTCGGCCGTGGGTCGCGCCCGTGCCGGTCGCGCGTCCACGTGGACAGCCGGGCTCGCGCGATGATTGGCCCGAGGGCCAATGCCGCGCCGGCGACCCCGCGCCAGCATCCGCGCGGCCATGAGCACGACGATCATCGTGTCCTACGACGGCACGCCCAACGACGACGACGCCTTGGCGCTCGGGAAGCTGCTCGCGCGCGCCGGCGCCTCGCTGGCGCTCGCCTACGTGCGCCACGCCCGCGAGTTCGATCCTCGCCGCGAGGAGCTGGCCGAGCACGACGCGCAGCGCCGCCTCGAGCAGGGCGCGAGCTGGCTGGGCGCGCCGGACACCCCGCGCCACGTCGTGCTCAGCGGCTCGACTGGGGAAGGCCTCGAGGCCCTGGCCGAGCGCGAGGGAGCGCAGCTGATCGTCTTCGGCTCGGACTACCGCACCCCGCCCGGACACGCCGAGCCTGGAAACACCGCTCAGCACCTGCTCGAGGGTTCGCCGGTCGCGATTGCCGTCGCCGCCGCCGGCCTGCGGACGACGGGCGAGGCCTCGATCCAGACCGTCAACGTGTCCGCCGCGGACGCTGACACCGCAGCACTGCAGACAGCGCGAGTGTTAGCCGAGAAAACGGGCGCCTCGGTAACCGACCACGACGAGGGGTCGGCTGACCTGATCGTCGTCGGCTCGCCGGGGCCCGAGGGCCGCATCGGCCTCAGCGGCATCGCGCGTTCACGCCTGAACGCGGCGCGCGGGTCGGTTCTCGTCGTACCGAACGGGAGACCCGTGCGCCTGTAGCGATCAGGTGCGCGGTTCCCCGCTCTGAGCGGGGTCGGTTTATCCCAATGTCCAGGAGGCGCTGGCGAACGCTGGACTGCGGGCCATTCGAGCCCTTGCGGGACGCAAGAAGAATTTCACTACCTCGATACGGATACGAAGGAGACCTATGGCCGTTACCGCACCGTCCTGGCTTAGCTCTGGCGACAACGCCTGGCAGATGACCGCCGCCACGCTCGTCGGCCTGATGAGCGTGCCCGGGCTCGTCGTCCTGTACGGCGGCGTGATGCAGAAGCGCTGGTCGATCAACAGCATGATGCTGGCCTTCGCCGCCTTTGCCGTCGTGCTCGTCGTATGGGTGCTGTGGGCCTTCAAGATGGGCTTCGGGCACCCGATCGGCCACGGGACCGGCTTCTTCTCGACGTTCGTCGGCAAACCCGGCCCGTCGCTCAGCCACACCGAGCTCCAGCACCAGGCGAACATTCCCTCGATCGGCACGACCGCGTTCCCGCAGTCGGCGCTCGTCTACTTCCAGTTCGTGTTCGCCGCGATCACGCCGATCCTGATGCTCGGATCGGTCCTGGGGCGGGTGAACTTCAAAGCCTGGATCCCGTTCGTGGCCCTGTGGTGCACGGTCGTCTACGCGGTCAACGCCTTCCTGATCTGGGGCGGCGGCTTCTTCGGTCACCATGGTGCGGTCGACTACTCGGGCGGGTACGTGATCCACCTTTCGGCCGGAGTGTCGGGGTTCATCGCGGCAGCGGTGATCGGGCCGCGACTCCAGCGCGATCGCGAAGTCGACGCGCCGAACAACGTGGCCATGGTCGCGGTCGGCGCCGGCCTGCTGTGGCTGGGCTGGAACGGCTTCAACGGCGGCGACCCCTACACGGCCAACATGTCGGCCTCGGCCGCGATCCTCAACACGAACCTGTGCACGGCGGTCGCGTTCCTGATCTGGGTCGCCTGGGACTACCTGACCGGACGTAAGCCGAGCCTGCTCTCGGGTGTGAACGGGATGATCACCGGCCTGGTGGCGATCACGCCGGCGGCTGGTTACGTCAACGGCTGGGGGGCGATCGCGCTTGGAGTCATCGCGTCGACGCTCGTGTACTTCGCGCTCAACTACCTGAGCCGCCTGCGGCCGTTCCGCAACGTCGACGACACGCTCGGCGTGATCTACACCCACGGCTTCGCCGGCCTCGCCGGCGGTCTGCTCACCGGCGTGTTTGCCGACCCGAACATGGCCATCACCTACAACCGAGTCGGCAACCACCTCGAGGCGGTCGGCGCCAAGGGGCTGATCCACGGCAATTGGGTCCTGCTCAAGTGGCAGACCCTCGCGGCCGTGTGGGTGATCGGTTTCTCCGCGATCGGGACGTTCGTGCTGCTCAAGTTCGTCGGGCTGTTCGTGCCCTTGCGGATGTCCGAGCAGAACATGGAGATCGGCGACACGGCCGAGCACGGGCACGAGGTGTACCCGTCCGACGTGCCGTCGCTCGGGTTCCC
>JAFAZV010000458.1 GCA_019239445.1 Solirubrobacterales bacterium | reverse complement strand
CAACCGGTCGTCTTGGCCTCGATCAGGCCAAACGTCACGTCAGTGCGGCATGCCGCCGCGCTCGCTCGTTGTCCACCTGAAGCTGCGGACGCCGGCGCCGGAGTAAGCAACGCCCACGCGGTCAGGATGCTCGCCACGAAGGTGAGGAAAGACGGCATGAACCGTCGTATCAGCACTGGCCTAGCCAACCTCCCCCGAGCACCCCTGGGTGGAGTACCTCTCGACCGCACTCTATTCAGCGGCGAATGCGGGTGTCAAGCGCCCGCACCGAGAGGGAGCACCCCGAGCCAAGTTTGGACAGGTTTACCCAGAGAAGAAAGCCAGGCGTGTCCTATGTCAGCGCGGATTTGCCCGGGGAAGTGGCGCAGACCCTGCGGTGGGTGCAGCTGTCAGCGCTAGTAGAACTCCCTAACCACTTGCTTTATGTCCACAATCGGCGTGTCATTCACTGCCTCGCGCTCGCTTACCGGGAAAACGACCAGCCGTGATCGTGAGGACCCGTACGCGGTGCAATCCGAGCGGGGTTGGGGCGGTCAGGCGGGCGCGTGTTGAAGACGCCCTCCAGGCAAAGCGACGGTTCCCTCAGCGACGACTGTCGGAGGTGGCCGGGCGGCCTGTCAGCTGACCTGTCGTCCTCTGCGAGTCGGCTGAGCAGCGGTCAGGTCTCCGAGCCGGCGCCACCAGCACTGGCGCGCTTGCTTGGCGTGTAGTTGGCGCGCTCGAGCCTTTACCAGGGCCACCAGCTCGGCGCTGGGGCGAAAAGGGTCAGCGATGTGGTCAGGGGTGCTCAGCGACACGGCCACCCACAGCTCGCCCGCCACCTCGCCGAGGAGCAGCGGCGCGGGCGGCACTATGGCGTCATCAAGCTGCGCCAGGCGCTCGATCTCGCGCTCATCATCAGCGAACGCCGGACGGATCGTCAGCTCGTGGCAGGTGCGATTCGGTGGCCACTCGGCGCCAGACGCCGGACGCCCGCTTGCGGCACCCGTTTCACCCTCTGCCGCAGCTTGATGGCTACGCCGGTGACGCACCGCGGCTCGCGAGCTTGCTGGCATCAGCGCCGATGGGTGGCCAGGCCTGATCGCCCTCCGCCGCGGCGCGAAGGGGGACGCGATGTAACCGCAATCGCCCTGGCGTCCCGACCGCGGTCACCAGTTGCAGCCGGCGCGCGTCGCCTTCCGCCCAGAGCCAGAACGCGCGGCGCTCCCCTGCCGGGACCGCACCCACGATTTGCTCGGCGAGTTGGAGCCGAAACCGCCGGCTCGCGGCGCCACGCTCGACGCTTGCGGCTGCCGAGCCGCGCCAGCGCCCGCGACGAACGCTCAGCGCGACTAGCGCTGTCGACGTCGACAGGTTCGTGACCACGGCCTGCGTCCATCGGCCGCGAGCGTCCGGGCTTTCGGATGTCGCCAGCCGTACTTGAACCACGGCGTCGGACTGGCAGTCGCCGTCGGCAAGACCGCGTCGAATGAGTTCGGCGATCGCGAGCGCCGACACCAGCGTCGCGCCAACCAGGCAGAGCAATGACTCCATGCCGAGCAAGATGGACTAGACGACGTTGAAGTACAAGCGAATGTTTCTCGACAGCTCTTAAGCGTGGCTGTAGAATTGCTGTCGATGCTGAACGTTCACCGGCTCGCTGTGCTCCACGCCGTGGCCAGCAGCGGCTCCGTGACCGCCGCCGCTGCCGAGCTCAACTACACGCCGTCAGCGGTGAGCCAGCACATCGCGGCCTTAGAACGCGAAACCCAAGCGCCCTTGCTCGAGCGCCACGGGCGGCGAGTGCGGCCGACACCAGCGGGAGCGCTGCTAGCGCGCTACGCCGGGGAGATCCTGGAGCGCGTGGCGGAAGCCGAGGCCGCGCTGGCCGCGCTGAACGCCGGGCACACCGGGCGCATTCGGCTGGCCAGTCTTCCCAGCGCCGCCACGGGGCTGGTGCCTGCGGCGGTCGCCGAGTTTCGCGCTCAGCACCCCGACGTCGAGGTCGACCTTGCGCTGGCCGAGCAGCTCGACGCGTTGGCCGCGGTGCGCCTGGACCGCGTCGATCTCGCCGTCGCCATCCTCGACCTGGCGACCGGCGACGCGCTGCCCGATCCCGCGCCCGATGACCACGGGCTGCGGTGGGAGCCGCTGCTCGAGGACCCCTACTTCGTCGTCCTGCCTGCCGAGCATCCGCTGTCCCGCGCGCCCGAGGTTAAGCTGGTCCAGCTGGCCGACCAGCGCCTGGTGTCGGGCGACCGCAATCGGTCCTGCCCCTGCGCCCAAGAATTTCTCGCCGTCTGTGACCGGACGGGCTTCCGCCCTCGGTTCACGATCGAGGTCGACGACTACCCGACCGTGCAAAGCCTGGTCGCCGCTGGCCTTGGGGTGGCAGCTGTCCCGTTGCTCGGTCTCTCGCCCGCCGTGCATGAAGGTTTGATCGTGCGTCCGCTAGTGGGGCCGGCTCTGCGCCGCCGGATCTTCGCGGTCACGCGCGCCAGCCGGCCGCGCGACCCGCTATTCGATGCCATGCTGACCAGCCTGAAAGCGGCCGCCGAGGCGCTGGTGGTTCCCGGTCTCAGCCTTGGCCCGGGACCGTCCGACGCGGCGCTGGCCGCGTAGCGGCAATCGCAACATGGGTGGGTTGCCGCGACGGTGGAGGTAAGCGACGCGGATCTGCAGGCGCTCATAGTTGGCGCCGGTCCGACCGGGCTGTTGCTGGCGGCGGAGCTGGTGCGACGCGAGGTGCCATGCCTGCTGATCGACGCGCTAGACGCTCCGCAAGGCTGGGACAGGGCCACGGTCGTCCACGAACGGTCACTCGAGATCTTCGAGGCGCTCGGAGCCGCGGACCAGTTGCTCGCGGGAGGAGTCAGGACTCGCGGGGCGCGGGTTTACTCCGATGGTGAGGTCGTGGGAGAGCAGAGCCTGTACCTCCCTGGAAGTCGCTATGGCTATCAGCTCGGGGTGTCCGAGGAGGTGACTGAATCCGTGCTGACTGACTACCTCGAGGCCCACGGGGGTGCTGTCGCCCGCTCGACGCGTTTGCTCGGCCTAGAGCCGGGAGGGCACTCGGTAACGGCGACCGTTGAACGTGATGGCGAGCGGCGCGAAGTTCGCGCCCGGTGGGTCGTCGGATGCGACGGGTACCACAGCGCCGTCCGAAAAGCGGTGGGGATCGCGTTTCGCGGCGCCGACATCGACGCGCCGTGGGCCGTGTTCGACGCGACGGCCGAGGGGTGGCACAGCGACTACGACATGGTGTCGGTGCACCTCGACCAGCCGCCGGTGATCCTCACCCCGCTGCCGGGCCGGCGGTGGCGTGTCTATGTCCGCCCGACATCTCAAACGAGCGACCTCGTAGCCGAGAGCTGCGAAGTGCTTCGACGTTACGTTCCCGGAGTCACGCTCGCCAGCGTTGAGAACCCGAGCTGGTTCCGCTGTCACTCCCGGGTCGCCGCCACATACCGGTGCGGCCGCGTGCTGCTCGCGGGCGACGCTGCACATGCTTGCACTCCGGCCGAGGGGCACGGGATGAACACCGGCCTTCAGGACGCCTTCAACCTGGGTTGGAAGCTCGCCCTCGTGTGTCGCGGAGAGGCGGGCGCAGGGCTGCTCGACACCTACGAAGCCGAACGAAGGCCGGTCGCTGAGCGAGTGGTCTCATCGGGGGCCGAAGTCGAGATCGCGCACACACTGACGGATGCCCGCGAACGAGCGACGCGTGACGCCGCGATCCGCCGCACGCTCGAAGATCTCGACGCGGCGCACCACGAGGCAGCGGCCGCTTCGGAGCTCGATCGCGTGTATCCGAGATCGCGAGCAGTCGCCGGTGACGAAGGCTTCGGCGCCGCTCCGGGCCGGCTCCTGCCCGATACGGGAGACGTCGAACCAGTCGACGGAGAACCCCGCCCGCTCCACCAGCTCACGCATCGCCCTGGTCACACGATGATCGTCCTCGGCGGCCCGCGCGGGGATCCGCGCCGGGTCGCCGAGCTGACCTCGGAGCTTGAACGACGCTCTGGCGCAGCGGTTGATGCCGTCCTCGGCTTGTGCATGCGGCCGGCCGATCAGCCCGTCGGGCGAATCGATGAGTCGGTGGCCGCTCAGCTCGGCGTTGTCAACATCACGGTGCTGGGAGTGCGTCCGGACCGCTACATCGGTCTGCGAGACGACCGCGGCGATCCACAGGTGGTAGAGACATACCTGAAAGATTTGCTCTCTTAGGCGCAGGCACATTTCCGCTCAGCAACGTTGCGCGTATCGCGACAGCAGGACGGATCATCGTGACGATTTGAGCCCGAAGCGATGAGGCGAGGCTGTGCCCGTGGTCTCGTGTTGTGACTCGAATGGAAGGAGCTTTGTGATGTCCGCCGATGAGCCGCTGGTGAGCGGCGTCGACTTCGTCGCCGTCCCCGCCAATGACTTCGATGCAAGCTGTCGCTTCTACGGCGAGACGCTTGGGCTGCCTTGCATAGCCCGTTACGGCGAGATGCCGGGCGCCGAGTTTCAAGCCGGGAACCTCACGCTCGCAGTCATGCAGAACGACGCTTTCGGTCAGCGGTTTTCGCCGAACAGCATGCCGATCGCGCTCAGAGTCCGTGACGTCGCGGCGGCACGAAAGCGACTCGAGGCCGCCGGCGTCAAGTTCGTGACTGAGACGTTCGACTCCGGCGTCTGCCATCAGGCGATCTTCACAGACCCGGCCGGCAACCCGCTCGATCTTCACCACCGGTACGCGGCGCCCAAGCCAGGTGGTGACCAGAGCGATGCTCGCTGACCGTTTGGACGGACAGGTGTAAACCGTCTGAACTCCCGGTAGCGTTTCCTTGATGGCCGACACGCCGATCGCTTGCTCGCTCTCCAGCCGCGAAGCCGAACACCGCCGGTCCGAATGGCAGAGCCTGATCAGCGAAGCCGTACGGAGCCAGGCCGAGACACCAACGGGCATGATGCTCGCCTTCTCTGCCAGCGATGACGTCGAGCGTCGGCTCGATCGCCTCGTCGAGCTCGAGCGTCGATGCTGCGCCTTCGCGCGTTGGACGATCGCCCGTCGGAGCGACGAGGTCGTTCTCAGGATTGACGGGCGGCGCGAGGGCGCTACGGCGGTTCAGGAGCTCTTTCGGCGCTGAACCCTCCTGGTGGCTCACACCGCGCTCTCGCTCAGCGGCGTGAGTCGAAGCGGGGGATTCATCTCGCCGATTCCACCAGCGCTCTGAAGTCGCCGACTGGGCCAAGGTGCGCGAGTTTGTCCGGGTTGAGGATCGAGTTGATGCTCCTGATCTGCCCGCGGGCGATGTCGAGCGCTATCACAGCGACCAGCCGCTGCCGGGCATCGAGGTACAGCGCGCCTGGGCCGCCGTTGACCTCGACGAGGCGCAGCGACACGCCGGCAACGTCAGTTATGCGAGGCCAGTTGATGATCGTGCTCGCAACGCGAGCGCGCCCATGCAGCGTCTGGGCCAGGGCGGGGACTTTGCCGCCGCCGTCCCCGGTCAGCTGCACGTCTGAAGCAAGCAGCGTCTCGAGACCCGCCAGGTCGCCTTGCTCGACGGCCTGAAAGAACCGTCGCGCGAGCGCGTCACGCTGCTCGTCAGAGGTCTGGAAGCGCGGGCGGCGCTGCTCGACGTGTTTTCTCGCGCGGGTGGCGAGCTGACGAACCCCGACCGTGCTCTTGCCGATGATGTCGGCAATCTCTGCGTGGTCGTAGTCGAACACGTCGTGCAGAAGCAGCACGGCACGCTGCTCAGGTGAGAGGCTCTCCAGCAGCACCAGCATCGCCAGCGATAGCGAATCAGCCATCTCCGCCTGCTGCGCGGGGTCATCCGTGCCATCGGTGATGATCGGTTCTGGAAGCCACTCGCCGACGTAGCGCTCGCGGCGGGCGCGCGCGGACCGAAGCTCGTTAATCGCCAGTCGTGTTGTGATGGTCGCTACGAACGCGCGCGGCGACGTGAGCTGCTCCCCGGCCTCCAGAGCCTGGTGCACCCGTAGTAGCGCTTCCTGAACGACGTCCTCGGCCTCGGAGACGCTGCCGAGCATCCGGTAGGCGATCGCGAACGAGGTCGGCTGCAGCTCTTGGAGCAGTCTTTCGCGATCGCTCATGCGCCCTGAAACCCTTCGCGCCAGCTCGGATGCGCCGGATGCCAGCCGAGCTCGCGCTTGGCCTTGGCGTTCGATGCACCGCGAACTTCGGTCAGCATCACGACGCCGGCTTCACCGGCGAACAGTCGCCCCACGAACCGGGGCACGCGCATCGGCTTCTTCGCGCCCAGCGTCTGAGCCAGCGCCGGCAGCCACTCGGCCACCGGAGCCGGATGATCGTCGACGACGTTGTAGACACCGCGACGCCCGTGTTCGACGGCCGCCACCGTCGCCTCGGCGGCATCGGCGACGTGGATGAACGACCAGACCCCGCCACCGTTGCCGACCAGCGGGAACTTGCGCCGGCGTACCAACTCGAACTGCTCCTCGCCGGGCGCCAACGACGTGCCCGGCCCGTAGAACGCGCCGTAACGCAGCACGATCCCCTCGGTCCAAGTCGCACCCAAGACCGCCTCCTCGAGATGACGGATCGCGGCCAGGTTCGCTCGCAGCTCGCGCGCGGGCGCGGGATCGAGCGGATCCTCCTCGCGCTTCACCGGCCCGCCGGTACGCGCGTAGGCGCCGAAGCCGGCTACGCCCTGGGCCACGAACCGCTGCACCCCCACCGCCCGCCCAGCCGAGAGCAGATAGTCAGTCCCCTGGGTCCGCAGGCGGTTAGTCATCACGAAATCGCGATCCAGGTGACGCATGTCAACAGGCCCGATCGCGGTCAGCTCGTGAACCATCACATCAGGCATGGCGTGGGCCACGGCGTCAGCGACCTGATCGGGATCCAGCGCATCGGCAACCGCGGGCTTGGCCCCGAGCTCGTGGAGCAGAGCGCGATTGGACTCCACGTGAGTCAAGCCCACCACCTCGTGGCCAGCGGCTACGAGGCGAGGCACCAGCTGCCTCCCAATCGCTCCCGTCGCACCTGCAACAAACACTCTCATGATCGACTCCTTCACACCGGTGGGTTGAATACTGATCACCTACATCCCAAGACAAGGCAGCGGTCTGAGTTGTGACACACAGACGAGAGCGCGCTTTGAGCCGCTCGAGCGTCGTCGCGTGACTGGGCGGCCGCTGTGCTGGCCTCCGCGTCGATGCTGAGTGCTTTGGTCCCGCGCTCGAGCAGGACTGCGGCGACCAACGCGCCCACTGCGAAGAACCCAGCAGCCCACGCAAAGGCCGTCGTGCCGCCGTGCAGCGCGGCGTGCGTCAACAGCAGTCCGCTACCGTGCGCGTGGGCGCTC
>JAFAZV010000461.1 GCA_019239445.1 Solirubrobacterales bacterium | reverse complement strand
GGCGTGCAAGCCGGCGCGCACGTGATGCGTGTCCATGATGTCGCGGCTACGCGCGAGTTCCTCGCCGTGCACGCGGTTCTCGCTGGCGAGGCGGACCTCGCGCCCGAGGTGCGGCTGGCTGAGTATCTGCGCCGCCAGCAAGGATCGGCCTCCGACCGCTAGTCTCGGTGGCGCAATCGCCGCTCGCTGGCTCAACGCGAGCGGAGCCCACCGATAAGCCCGCAAGGAGGAACCATGTCCGTGCTTGACCGTGCCGCTCTCGAGGAGAGCCCGCTCGCCGACCTGCACGCGATCGCGTCCGAGCTCTCGATCGACGGCTACAGGAGGCTGCGCCGGCCGCAGCTGATCGACGCCATTCTCGAGCGCCAGTCGGGTACGCCCGAGGTCGACGGGGTGCAGCCACCGGACGAGGAGGAGCGTCCGGACGACGAGGAGGAGCGTCCGGACGACGAGGAGGAGCGGCCGGCCGGCCGGCGGCGGCGTGGCCGGCGCGGGGGCCGGGGCCGTGTCTCGGCGCGAGACGAGCAGGCGGCCGAGGAGAGCCAGGAGCCGGTATCGGAGGAGCTCGCGGCCGAAGGCGCGTCGGCGGACGAGGAGGCGGTCGAGGCGATGGCGGTCGAGGCCGTGCCGGTCGAGGCTGTGCCGGTCGAGGCTGTGCCGGTCGAGGTCGTGCCGGTCGAGGCGGGGCTCGAGGAGGCCCGGGGGCCTGAGCCGCGGGAGGCGGAGGAGACGGTGGAGGGCGTGGTCGAGCTGCTGCCGGGCGGCTCGGGGTTCGTCCGCGTAACGCCGCCGGAGCCGTCGGACGAGGACGTGTACATCTCCTCCGCGCAGGTCAAGCGGCTCGAGCTCCTCTCAGGCGATCGGATCGCCGGCCCGCGGCGTCCTCCGCGTCGCTCGGAACGCTTCCCGTCCTTGATCCGAGTCGACACGATCAACGGCATGCCGGCGGCCGAGCTGGCGTCCGGGGCTCGCTTCGATGAGCTGCCGGCGGCGTTCGCCGAGGAGCGGATCGCGCTGGGCTCGGAGGATCCGACGCTCAAGGCGATCGAATGGCTGACACCGTTCGGCAAGGGGTCGCGCGTGACGATCGTGGGCGGGCCGCGCGCGGGCAAGTCAGAGGCGCTGCGCCGGATGGCGGCGGCGCTGACCGAGCGCGAGGACCTCCAGGTCCTGCTCGCGCTGGCCGGCGTCAGGCCGGAGGAGATCTCCGAGTGGGAGCGCGGAGCGCTGCGGCCGAGCGCAGCCGTGAGCATGGCCGCCTCTCAGGACGCGCAGGATCAGGTCGTCGAACTGGTCGTCGACCAGGCACGGCGGATCGCCGCGCGCGGCGGCGACGCGCTCGTGCTGATCGACACGCTGGCGACGCTGCACGCGCACAGCGCGCGCAAGGCACTCGCGGCAGCGCGCAACATCGTCGATGGCGGCTCCCTGACCCTGGTGGCGACCGCGGCCGCGCCGCTGGGTGGCGAGACCACGGTGATCGCGCTCGATGCCCACCGTGCCGCCGCCGGCCGGCTGCCGGCGCTGGATCTCGCCGCCAGCGGGACGATGCGCCCGGAGCTGCTGGTGGGTGAGGCCGGCGCCGAGGCCATCGCCGACGCTCATCGCGAGGCCCTAGAGCCGCAGGCGAGCGGTCAATAGGCGGTGCAGCGCGAGCGATGCCGCGGAGAGGCCTTGTAGCGCGGCTGCTGACCCCGCTCCCATAGCAGCTGGTCGATCGCGGCCGGGTGGCTTCCCGGGCGTGCGGCGACGATCAACTCGACCGCGTGTAGCGCGCACGCGCGTATCTCGACCTCCTCGCGCGAGCCGTGTTCGATCAGCTCCTCGCGTTCGATCCGCGCGACGAGGCTCTGATCGAAGCGCAGGACGCCGTCGAGCCGGAGCACGTGCGGCACGAGGTTGTCGGCGAACAGAGTCAGGCGGGGGAGGTCGTGGAAGCCGGCCACGCCGGCGCGGGCCAGGTCGGCAGCCACGATCTGCGCGCGCTTGAGGAAGGGAAGCGTCAGCTCGTCGTAGGTGGAGCTGTCGGCGAAGCAATCCCACGCTCCGAGACCCGTCGCGAGCGTCACCGCCGAGCCGCTGGCGGCGTCCACGAGGGCGTCGAAGCGGCTGGCGTGGTGGGTCAGGACGTTGGCGCCGAGGTCTCTGAGCGAGCGCGCGAACAACTCCATCAACGGGTGCTCGGGATCCTGTCCGAGCACCCGCGCAATCGTCACGGAGTCGATCTCGCGCATCCGGGCGGCGCTCCACGGGCCCTCGGCGTCGAACTGCGCGGTCAGTCCGGCGGCGACGGTGTGGTAGCCCGAGCGGCCGGGGCGCTTGCGCAGGGTCGGAAACCAGCCGGAGCCAAAGTTGATCGCGTCCAGCGTGATCCAGAACGTGGCGGCGGGTTCGACGCCGGCGTCGGTGGCGTGGGGGCGCGGCCTCGCGCCGGCCGGCGGCGCCGCGGGGAGGGGCAGGGGCAGCTCGGCGGCGTAGGCGGAGATCCGCTCGCGGTCGATCTGGACGTGGCGCGCACGCTCGGCAACCGCGGCGCAGGCGGTTCGAAGGGCGTCCATGCGAGCACAGGATGGCGGTCCGCGCCGCTCCGGACACCTCCGCTCAGGCCGCTACCGTAGTTCGCGCCGATGGCCGAGCTCAGCACCGACGTCGACACCCTCCTGTCCGGACTCAACGGCCCCCAGCGCGAGGCCGTCACCCACGGTGACGGTCCGCTCCTGATCCTCGCGGGCGCCGGCTCCGGAAAGACGCGGGTGCTGACGCACCGGATCGCCTACCTGGTGGCGACGGACGCCGCCAAGCCGAACGAGGTCCTGGCCATCACGTTCACGAACAAGGCGGCGGGCGAGATGCGCGATCGCGCCGGGCTGCTCGTCGGCGGACGGATCCGCGCGATGTGGGTGATGACGTTTCATTCCGCCTGCGCGCGAATGCTGCGCGCGCACGCCGACCGCCTCGGTTACACGCGCCAGTTCACGATCTACGACCAGGCGGATTCGCGCCGGCTGGTCAAGCGCTGCCTGGATGAGCTGGGGATCGATCCCAAGCGCTTCACGCCGGCGGCCGTCCAGAACCAGATCTCCGACGCCAAGAACCGCCTGCGCGACGCGGATGCCTACGGCCGGATGGTCGGCTCCTACTTCGAGCAGACGGTGGCTGACGTCTACCGCCAGTACGAGCGCGATCTGCACCGGATGAACGCGATGGACTTCGACGACCTGCTCGTCCGCTCCGTCAACCTGCTCGAGCTGTTCGAGGAGGTCCGCGAGCGCTACACCACCGGCTTTCGCCACGTGCTGGTCGATGAGTACCAGGACACCAACCACGCGCAGTACCGCTGGCTGCAGCTGCTGAGTGGTGAGCACCGGAACCTGATGGTGGTGGGTGACGATGCACAGTGCCTGCTTGAGGGGACGCCGGTGACGATGGCGGACGGGTCGTTGCGGCCGATCGAGGCGGTGCGCGTCGGCGACGAGGTGCGATCCGGCTGGGGCGCGGGGGTGTTCGGGGCCTCGCGGGTGACGCGGGTGCACCGTTCGTGGAGCGGGGCCGGGGTAGAAGTGCGGACGCTCGGAGGTCGGCGCCTCGTCGGCACCGCGGACCACGTGCACTTTGCCGGCGAGGATGCTGGGCGTTCCTTCGGCATAGCGGAAGAAACGTTGTGTCTGACGCTGTGTGGAGCGGGTGCGGCGAGGCATCGTGTCGCGGTTGGCAGCGAGTCCGTCGACGTCGACGGTTTGGCGGCACTTCAAGCCGCCGCTGGACACGTGGCGGTGCGGGCTGGCGCGGCGCTGGCGGCCGACGGCGAGCTGCCGTTCACCGCCGCGCGGGACGTTCGACCGGGGATGCTGATGTTCGACGAGGAGGGCGGCTACGACGTCGTGGTCTCGGCGCGCCCGGTGGCGCTCGAAAGACCGGTCTACGACCTCGACGTCGAGACCACCCACAACTTCATCGCGGGCGGACTCGTCACCCACAACTCGATCTACGGCTTCCGGGGCGCGGAGATCCGCAATATCCTCAACTTCAGCGACGATTTCCCCGACGCGCACGTCGTCAAGCTCGAGCAGAACTATCGCTCGACGCAGACGATTCTCGACGCCGCCAATGCGGTGATCCGCAACAACCGCGGTCAGACGATCAAGTCGCTCTGGACCGACCTCGGTCAGGGGGATCCGGTCAAGGTGCGCGAGCTGGAAGACGAGCACGCGGAGGCGCGATTCGTCGCCGGCGAGATCCAGCGGCTCGTCGATGAGGGCGTCTCGCGTTCGGAGGTCGCGGTCTTCTACCGGACGAACGCGCAGTCGCGCGTGCTCGAGGACACGCTGGTGCGGACCGAGATCGCCTATCAGGTGATCGGCGGCACGAAGTTCTACGACCGAGCTGAGATCAAGGACGCGATCGCCTACCTGATCGCACTGATCAACCCGCACGATGCCGGGGCGTTCACGCGGGTCGTGAATTCGCCTCGCCGCGGCATCGGCTCGACCTCCGTATCGCGACTGCTCGCGTTCGCCAACACGATGGGAGTCCCGATCTGGGATGCCGCGGCCGATCCCGAACAGGTTCCCGGTATGGGAGCGGCCGCGGTCAAAGCGATCCGGCGCTTCATGGGCACGATGCACGTGCTGCGCGAGCGCGCCGAATCGGCTCGGGTGTCTGAGCTGCTCAAGGAGCTGATTCAGGAGACGGGCTACACGGAAGCGCTCGAGGCCGAGCGGACGATCGAGGCTCAGGGGCGGATCGAGAACCTCGAGGAGCTCGTCAACGTGGCCGCCGAGTACGACGCCACCGAGAGCGACACGCACTCGCTGGCCGAGTTCCTGGAGCAGATCGCGTTGATCGCCGACGCCGACACGCGCACGGATGACAAGAGCCTCGTCACGCTGATGACGCTGCACAACGCGAAGGGCCTGGAGTACCCGATCGTGTTCATGATCGGCTGCGAGGAAGGCGTCTTCCCGCACTCGCGCGCGTTGGACGAGGGTGGCCTGGAGGAGGAGCGGCGCCTCTGCTACGTGGGGATTACGCGCGCCGAGCGCGATCTCTACATCACCTACGCCCGCAGCCGCACCGTGTTCGGGGCGCGCGGCTATGGCGCGCCGAGCCGCTTCGTGGGCGAGATCCCGGCCGCTCTCACCGACCGCGAGGAGCAGGCGCCGAGGGGGCTGGCGGGCTTTCGCGCTCGCGCCACTGCCTGGCCCGCCGCGCGCCCGCCGGATGGGTCGGGAGCGGCGGCCGCGCCTGCGCCAATGCCGGCCTATCGCCTCGGCGATGACGTCACTCATCCGACGTTCGGCGAGGGCGTCGTGACCGGGATCGAGCCCGGCGGGATCGTGGTCATCCGCTTCAGCCAAGACCGCTCCGAGCGTAAGCTGGTGGCCGACCTAGCTCCGATCTCCAGGCGCTGAGTGTAGGTTCCCGGGCAGGATGAGCGCCACGATCATCGATGGACGCGCGGTCGCCGCACGGGTGCGCGCCGACGTCAGGCGCGAGGTGGCCGAGCTGACCGAGCGCGCCGACGAGGCGCCCGGACTGGCCACGATCCTCGTCGGCGACGATCCGGCCTCGGCGATCTACGTGGCCAACAAGCGCAAGGCGTGCGCGGAGGTGGGGATCGCGGATCAGCACCGGCACCTGCCAACCGATGCGACCCAGGACGAAGTGGCGGCGGTGATCGACGAATGCAACGGCGATCCGCGAGTGAGCGGGATCCTGCTCCAGCTGCCGGTGCCGGCGGGGCTGGACGGGGCGGCGCTGACCGGCTCGATCGTGCCGGAGAAGGACGTCGACGGACTCACCCCGATCAGCGCTGGGCGGCTGGCGCAGGGCACTCCCGGGCTCAGGCCGTGCACGCCGCTCGGCGTGCTCGAGCTGCTCGACTCCTACGACGTCCCGCTGGAGGGCGCCGAGGCGGTCGTAGTGGGGCGCTCCGATCTCGTCGGCAAGCCGCTGGCGGCGTTGCTGTTGCAGCGCAGCGCGACGGTCACCATCTGCCACTCGCGGACGCGCGATCTGGCGCGGGTGTGCGCGCGCGCCGACGTCCTCGTGGCGGCGGTCGGTCTGCCCCGCCTGATCACCGGCGAGCACGTCAAGTCGGGTGCCGCGGTGATCGACGTCGGCATGAACCGCACGCCCGAGGGACTCAGCGGCGACGTCGACTTCGAGGACACTGCGCCGCGCGCCGGCCTGATCACGCCGGTGCCCGGGGGAGTCGGGCCGATGACGATCGCCATGCTGCTGCGCAACACGCTCACCGCGGCGCGGATGCAGGCGCTCGCGCCTGGCCGCTCCTCGCTCTGAGCATGTCGGTGGTCTCGCCCGCGGCGCCGGCAGGGCCGAGGATCCGCGTCGGCGAGCTGATCAGCGCGGCGAGCGCGCTGATGCTGGCGGCGATCATGTTCGGCCTCGAGTGGTTCGGCTCGGTCGGGCTGCCGCGCTCGCGCCGGTCGGGGATCGAGACGGCCGAGAACGCGTGGCACATGCTCACGGTCACGCGGTGGTTCATGCTCGCGGCGATCGCGGTGGCGCTGGGGTCTGTCGTGCTCCACGCGACCCAGCGCTCGCACGGAACGAAAACCGACACCGGCATCGTGACGGCGACCGTGGGGACGATCACCGCGGCGCTGCTGGCTTACCGGGTGCTGATCGACCTCCCCGGCTCCAGCTCGGTCGTCGACATCAAGATCGGGGCCTACCTCGGCCTGCTGGCCGCGATCGGGATCGCCCTCGGGGGGTGGGACTCGGTTCGCGAGGAGCGCGCCCGGCGGGGTGGGGTCCCGCGCAGGGTGCGCCGGCGCGAACGCGTGCAGTCACGTCCGTCCGCGGGGTAGGCGGGGCGCCGCGGTGGCGGGGGGCGCGGCCGACTCTCGTCGCGAGTGCTCCCAGCAGCCGCTCGACCGGCTCCGGTACTCGCAGCCGTTCAACCGGCTCCGGTACCTGAAGAGCGTGGCGCGCGCTTCCGTTCGTGCCCCGGCCGCTGCACTGCCATGCCTTCCACTCACCTCCCGTTCGTGTCGCCGGCCGCGTCCGACCGGTGCTTTACGCTTCCGGGGCTAAATGACCTCCGACACGGCTGCGCGCGCGAATCTGATCGTCGGCGGGCTGGCGCTCGTGCTCGCCATCTGCCTGCTCGTCCTGCCCTGGTTCGACATCAGCGTCGACGCGGGTCCGTTCACGCTCTCGGCCACGTATTCCGCCACCTCGGCGCCCGATGGCTGGCTCGGGATCCTCGCCTTCATCGCCGCGCTGCTGATCGTGGCCGACGTCGCGGTCGAACGGTTCTCGCCGCAGACCGAAATTCCGACGGTGGGCGGCACGCGCACCAACACGCGATTCATCCTCGCCGTCGTCGTCGCGGCCTTCCTCGCGCTCAAGTTCCTGTTTCACGTCCACTTCGACCTGTTCGGCTGGGGCTTCTACCTAGACGTGATCCTCACCGGCGTGCTCGTCTTCTGCGCCGCCCAGGCGCGCAACGTGGCGGCGGGCCGGGCCGCGCCGCGATCCCGCTCAGCCGGCGCCCGCGGATCGACGCACCGTCGCTGAACGGTTCCGAGGTGCCATGAACCTCGAGCCGCGAAGGCTTCGCACGGGCGAGGTGATCGTCGGCGCCGGCGCTCTCGTGCTGCTCGTCTCGCTGTTCGCGCTCGACTGGTACGGACCATCCGGCCAGCACGCGGGGCCACGACCATCGTCGACCGGCTGGAGCGGCCTCACCACTTTGCGGTGGCTGATCCTCGTCACTGCGGCGTGCGGCCTCGCGTTGACTGTGCTTCAGGCGGTACGACGGGCGCCGGCGGTGCCAGTCAGCTTGAGCGTCGTCGTCACCGTCCTCGGCCTCCTGTGCACACTCGCGCTGATCTACCGAGTGCTGATCAACCCGCCGGGGGCAGACGTCGATCAGAAGGTCGGGGCGTACGTCGGGTTGATCTCGGCCGCGGCGATCGCGTGTGGCGGTTGGCTGTCGCTGCGCCAGGAGGGGATCCTCGTCGAGGATGGGCCGGCGGAGATCGAGACGGTGCAGCTCAAGAACGCCGGCGGTTCCTGAGCCGGCGGGCGCTCGGAGGCGGCGGGCGCTTCGAGGGCGAGGGCGGCCATCAGCGCCCCCTCCTAGAATCGGCTCGATGCTGGATCGCTCCCAGGTGCTTCATGTTGCCCGCCTCGCGCGGCTCGAATTGAGCGAGGAGGAGATCGAGCGGATGGCGCGCGAGCTCTCGCACGTGCTCGATCACATCGAGAAGATCCGCGAGCTCGATCTCGATGATGTGCCGCCGACCTCGCACGTGATCGACGTTCTCAATGCTCTGCGGGAGGATGAGCCGGTGCCGTCGTTGCCGGTCGAGGTCGCGCTCGAGGCGGCGCCGGAGCCACTTGCAGGCGGCTTCGGCGTGCCCACACCAGGAGCGGCGGAATGAGCGAGCTGCTGGAGCTGAGCGGCGCGGCCGCGGCGGAGCGGATACGCGCCGGCGAGATCGAGCCGGCCGAGCTGTTCGAGACTTACCGCGAGCGTGCCGCGGGAGACGAGCTGAACGCGTTCACGTGGGTTGCCGACGACCCGCCGGCACGTGCGGCGTACGGTCAGGCAGCACTCGGCGGCGTGCCGATTGCGGTCAAGGATCTGTTCTGCACCGAGGGGGTTCCGAGCCAGGCCGGGTCGCGCATCCTCGAGGGGTATCGCCCGCCGTACACCGCCACCGTCGTCCAGCGGCTGCTCGACGCCGGCGCGCCGCTGCTCGGAAAGACCAATCAGGACGAGTTCGCGATGGGTTCCTCCACCGAGCACTCGGGCTACGGGCCGGCGCTCAACCCGTGGGACCGCACCCGCGTTCCCGGTGGGTCCTCCGGCGGCAGCGCCGCCGCCGTCGCCGCCGGGCTGGCGCCATGGGCGATCGGCACCGACACCGGCGGCTCGATCCGCCAGCCGGCCGCCCTGTGCGGGATCGTCGGCTTCAAGCCGACCTACGGCGCCTGCTCGCGCTACGGGATGATCGCGTTCGCGTCCTCGCTCGACCAGGCCGGGCCGCTGACCCGGAACGTCGCGGACGCTGCACTCCTGCTCCGCCACATGATCGGCCACGACCCACGCGATTCGACCTCGCTCGAGTTCCCGAACGAGATCGAGCTGCCGCGGGCGGAGGACCTGCGGGCAATTCGCCTCGGGGTGCCGGAGGAGCTGACGAGTGAGGCCGGCGGCGTCGAACCCGGAGTGCGCGAGCGCTTCGAGGCGACGCTGAAGCTGGCCGAGGAGCTCGGAGCAAGTATCGAGCCCTGCCGGCTGCCGCACGCGCCACATGCGCTCTCGGCCTACTACCTGATCGCTCCCGCCGAGGCGTCGGCCAACCTGGCCCGGTTCGACGGCGTCCGCTACGGCCTGCGGATCGACGGCAGCGCCGACCTCGTCACGATGTACAGCCGCACGCGCAAGGTCGGCTTCGGCGCCGAGGTCAAGCGGCGGATCATGCTCGGCACCTACGCGCTCTCGAGCGGCTACTACGACGCCTACTACGGCACCGCGCAGAAAGTGCGCACGAAGATCTCCGAGGACTTCACCGCCGCCTTCGAGCGCTTCGACTTCATCGTCACGCCGACCAGTCCCTGGACCGCGTTCGAGCTCGGGGCTAAGACCGACGATCCACTGGCCATGTACCTCAACGACTTCTGCACCGTGCCGATGCCGCTGGCCGGAATCCCGGCCATCTCGATTCCGTGCGGGCTGAGCGGCGGACTCCCGGTCGGCTTCCAGCTCGCCGGTCCGGCCTTCAGCGAGAACCGCCTGCTGGCGGCGGCGTACGCGCTCGAGCAGGCGATTGGCTTCGACGGGAGCCCGGCACGAAGCGGGTCGACCGCGGAGCGCGCGAGATGACCGACTACGAGCCCGTCATCGGCCTCGAGATCCACGTCCAGCTGAGCACGCGGACGAAGATGTTCTGCGGCTGCGAGCTGTCCTTCGGCGATCCGCCGAACACGCACACATGCCCGGTTTGCCTCGGACTGCCGGGGGCGCTGCCGGTGGTCAACTGGCGAGCGATCGAGTTCGGGCTGATGATCGGCCTGGCACTCGGGTGCGAGCTGGCGCAGCGCTCGGTCTTCCACCGTAAGAACTACTTCTATCCCGACCTTCCGAAGGGCTACCAGATCTCGCAGTACGACGTCCCGCTGTGCACGGGCGGGCACCTCGGGGAGGTGCGAATCCACCGCGTGCACCTCGAGGAGGACGCGGCCAAGCTCAACCACGTCGGCGCGAGCGGCCGGATCCACGGCGCGGACCGCAGCTGGGTCGACTTCAACCGCGGCGGCACCCCGCTGGTCGAGATCGTCACCGAGCCGGACATCCACTCGCCTGAACAGGCCCGCGAGTGGCTGACCCTGCTGCGCGCCACGCTGAGGCGCCTGGGCGTCTCAGACGTCGACATGTCGCAGGGCTCGCTGCGCTGTGACGCGAACGTCTCCGTACGGCCTGTCGGCTCGAGGGCGCTGGGGACGAAGACCGAGCTCAAGAACATGAACTCATTCGCGTTCCTGGAAAGCGGGGTGCGGGCCGAGGTCGAGCGGCAGATCGCGCTGCTCGAGGCGGGCGAGCCCGTGGTGCAGGAGACGCTGCACTTCGATCCGGTGTCCGGGCGGCTGACACCGCTGCGCTCCAAGGAGGAGGCACACGACTATCGCTACTTCCCGGATCCCGACCTGGTGCCGGTCGTGCCGACCGAGGAGATGATCGCGCAGGCGCGCGCGGCGGTCCCGGAGCTGCCGGCGCAGCGGGCGGCGCGTTTCGAGCGCGACTTCGGCCTGAGCGCCGCCCGCGCACGTAACTTCGCGTTCCGGACCGACCTGGGCGACTACTTCGAGGCTGCCGTGGCGGCGGGCGACGGCAGCGAGCCGGTCGCGATCGCCAACTGGATCGAGCAGCTGGTGGAACGGATCGGCTCAGACGCCGATCCAGCGCAGTCCAAGGTTTCGCCCCGAAGCCTGGCTCAGCTCGTCGGGCTGATCGCGGGCAAGCGGGTGAGCCGCGACGCCGGACGCGAGGTGCTGAGCCGGCTCGTGACTGAGGGCGGGGAGCCCGCGGCGATCGTAGAGCGCGAGAACCTCGGCGCGATCAGCGGCGAGGACAACGGGCTGGCCGAGATCGTGGCGCGCGCGCTGGCCGCCGATCCGGCCGCAGCGGATCAGGTGCGTGCCGGCAACATGAAGGCGATCGGCCCTCTGGTCGGATTCGTCATGCGCGAGACCAAGGGCCGCGCCGACGGGGGCGAGGTGACGCGGCTGATCCGCCGGCAGCTGGCTGGCTGAGCCGGCAGGTTGCGCTCAAGGCAAGCTGGCGCGTCCGCGGGCGCGCAGGGCTCGCGGCTCGGCAGACGTCGGGCCTCGAGTCGCCGTTCAGTTCAGGCGTCGCGAAACCCGCCGTACGCCGTTCAGTTCAGGCGTCGCGAAACCCGCCGCACGACCAGGCCGGCGCCGAGCAGGCCGCCTCCGGCGAGGACGATCCACGTTGCGTTGAGGCCGGTGAACGGCAGCGTCCCGCTCGATGAGCCCGTGCTCTGTTGGCTCGTGCACAGCTGCGGGTTGTAGGCCTGGCAGGTCGAGGTGTTCTGCGCCAGCGCTGCGCTCGGCGCCGCGATCAGCGCCAGCAGCACCACAAGCGTCGCGATGAGTTTCATGCAGAATCCTTTCCGTCTGACTCGAATTCGCCGCGCCCCCGTCGTGAAGTGCGGCCCGGCCACCGGTAACGGCACTCTCCGGCTTGGCTACCTTACCGAGTGGCGTCGTGATGGTTACGTAAGCGTGCGGAATCTCCGCGTATTTGAGGGTTAATCGGCACGCAAGCGTCGCGACTTGAGCGAACGAGGTGGCTCAGCGCGCCAGGGTCAGGAGCCGCAGTCCCTGGGCGGGGGTGAGTGGATGGACAGTGTTCACCCGAGCCAGGGCTTCGGTCACGGCTCGCTGCCGATCGTTGATCGAGGCCGCCACCTTGAAGGCCTGCTGGGCCCGGATGTTCTCGCCCAGTGCCGACGCCGCCAGGCCGGCGCCGAACCACGCGTACCAGCCGCCGGGGTCTCGCTTGATCGCCTGCTCGAAACGCTGCTGCGCCTCGAGCGGCCGCCCACTGCGGAGCGCGATCGTGCCGCCCACACGCCCTGGCTCCGCGCTCAGCGGGTTCAGATCGGCCGCGGTGGCGGCGTCGCGGAGAGCTTGAGCCGAGTTGCGGGCGCTGATGTGGTTGGCGGTCGAAACGCGGTTGACCGACAGGTACGGAAACCCGAGCACGACCGTACCGGCAAGCACCGCGACGCCGGTGCCCGCCAGGATGGCGCTGCGGGGCACCCTGCGGCGTGTCGTGGTCGCCGGCGCCGGCTCGAGCGCGCCACGGGGCGCGAGCGCGCCGGCCAGACCGAGAAAGCCGAGCGCAGGCCCACTCAGCGCCGGCATCTCCCAGAACCAGTCGACCGAGCCGTGCACGAGCCAGACCACGAGCGGGAGCATCGCCGCGCCGGCGAGCGCGCCGGCGAGCCCTCCACTCGCGCGCGCCCGCAGGGCGGCTAGAACCGCGGCCACCACGAACGCGGTGAACAGGAGGAAGCCGACGATCCCGGTGTGAACGAGCAGCCGGAGCTCGATGCTGTGGGTCCAGGTGGGTTCCTCGGAGGTGCGCCGCCGGGTGACGTAGTACTCGGAGAAGTTGTCCTGGCCGAGTCCTTCCAGCGGATGCGCCCCGACTGCGTGCACCGAAACGCGCCAGAAGTCATAGCGGCTGGTCCCGACCTGGGAGAAGTGCGACCCGGTGTCGCCGCCGCCGTTCACGTTGGTGAAGCCCGACCACTGACGCGAGACGAAGCGGAAGGGGTGGCCGTGGGTCGCCGCGACGCCGCCTGCTATCGCCGCCGCGATCGCCGCCGCGGCCACGACGGCCCCGAGCGCGCGCTGAACGCCCCGGCTGAGCGAAGGGGCCCGAGCCCGGCGGTCCCACGCCGCCAGCCCGACGCCGACCACGAACACCGCGCCGCAGGCGATCAAGCCGAGCCTCCCGGCGTGACGGAACACGGGATCGGGATCGCGCGGTGTGTCGAGAATCTTGAACACGTGCAGCAGGGGTCGCAGCACCGCCAACGTGGCGATCACCGCCACCGCCGCCGCAACGGCAACCCGCAGCCGCTCGCGCACCACCAGCGCTGCGATCACCGCCACGGCCGGAAGCGTGAACAGCCAACCGCGGCTCTGGGCCAGAACCGCTAGCTGCAGGCCGCCGCAGCCGATCGCCAGCGTCAGCCCACGCAGCAGCAACGGCAGCTCGCGGCGGACGGAAAGCGCGATCGCCAGCAACGCCGAGATCGTGAACAGCGCCGCTGTGGCGTTGTAGTAGCCAGTCGGGGTGACGAGGCGGGCGCCGCTGAACATCGCGAACGCGTCCGGCGCGGTGGCGAGGCGGATCAGAACCGCTCCCTCGATGACGCCGAGGCCGACGACATAGACGACGAGCGTCCACAACGCCGCCTCGGCGCGCCAGTCGAGCAGCGAGAACAGCGCGAAGATCAGCAGGAGGAGCAGCGTGCGGTTGCTGCCCTGGAGCGCGTCGCCGGCCGACGCCGCCCACGCGATCGACAGATAGGACCAGCCGACATAGAGCGAGAACGCGAGCAACGCCAGCTTGACCGGCGGCGAGAGACGTGGCCGATGCGGGCTGATGAGCGCGATCGCCACCAGCGCGAGCGCCACCAGCGCGCCCCAATACCACGTTCCGGCGTCATAGCCACCGTCGTGATAAGCCCAGACGAGCAGCAGGGCCACCGCCGCCACGCCAGGCAGCGGCGGTACGGCGGCGAGCGTCCCCAGGCGTCGTCTGGCCATGACCGGTGCTGCCATGATGGCTGATCGTGCCTCTCGTCGCTCGATCCGGGGAGACGCGCCTGCGGGTGCTGACGTTGACGCGCGACATCGGCTTCGGCTTCGGCGGGGCCGAACGGATCGCGTTCGAGTTCGCGCGCCGCCTCGACCGCAGCCGGTTTCGCAGCTATGTGTGCATCACGCGCTCGCCCACGCCGGGCAGCGCCGGGCAGACCGCAGCCGACGTGGCGCAGCTCCGCGAAGAGGGAATTCCCGTGCTCCGGCTCGAGCGCGGTTCGACGGCGACGCTGGCACCCTGGGCCCGCCTGCTCGCCCTGCTCGTTCGCGAGCGCATCGACATCGTCCACGCGCACATGCCGCGCGCGAGCATTCCGGGAACAGTTCTCGGGCGCATCGCGCGCGTTCCGGTGATCGTCAGCCAGGAGCACATCTGGTCCTCGCACCGCCGGCCCGAGCGCCAGTTCCTGCACCGCAACATCGTTGGCCGCTTCAGCGACGTGCTGCTGGCGGTGTCCGAGCGTAACCGGCTGAACATCATTGAGGCCGAGCGGATCGCGCCCGCGCGCATACGCGTACTCCCGAACGCGATCGACTCGTTCGCCGTGGACGGCGCGGGCGCCCGAGCCAGCCTCGGGATCCCGGCGCGGGAGCCGCTCGTCGGCGCGATCGGCCGGCTCACGTGGGAGAAAGGGCACGACGATCTGATCGCCGCCGTCGACACCATGGGCCGCGCCGCGCCGCGCTGCGTGATCGCCGGCGGCGGACCGGAGGAAGCGCGACTGCGGCGCGAAATCGACGCGCTGGCCCTTCACGACCGCGTCGAGCTGCTCGGTCAGCGCACCGACGCGCGGCAGCTGATCGGGGCGTTCGACGTGGCGGTGCTGCCGTCGAAGACCGAGGGCAGCCCCCTGGCGCTACTCGAGTACATGGCCTCCGGGGCGCCGATCGTCGCCACCGCAGTGGGCGGTATCCCGGAGCTGGTGCAGGACGGAGTTCACGGTCTACTCGTGGCTCCGCGAGATCCCGCGGCTCTGGCCGGCGCGATCAGCCGGCTGCTCGAGGATCGCGAACTCGCCGCCCGCCTCGGCGCGAACGCGCGAGCCCGTCAGCGGGCGGAATTCGACCTCGACGTGGTCGTGCGGTCGCTCGAGCGCCTCTATCTCGAGCTCTGGGAGCGTGCGCGAGCGAGCTCGAACAGCGGCATCGTGCGATGAACGATCGACGGCCAGGTCAGGCGCGACTCGGCGAACCGGCGGCCGTTGCGCCCCAGCTCGTCGGCGCGCGCGGGATCGAGCAGAGTGAGCATCGCCTGCCCCATTTCGCCGGCGCCTCCGCGCACGGCAACGCCGCCGTCGGAGGACTCGAGAACCTCAGAGAGCCCCGGCACCGCCTTGGCCACGACGGCGCGGCCGGCGGCCAGGTACTCGGCGACCTTCGTCGGGCTCACGCCGATCCGGTTGATGTAGTCGCTGGCGTGTGATGCGACGGCGAGCGTGCTGGCGCCCAGGTAGTCGCGCACCCGTGCCCGATCGGCGACGAACCCCGTGAAGATCACCCGGCCGTCGAGTCCGAGCTCATCCGCCCGCTGCTCCACGCGCTCGCGCTCGTCTCCGTCGCCGACGAGCAGCAGCCGCGCCCGCGGCTCAGCTCGTGCGACGCTCGAGAAGCCCCCCAACAACGTCTCGAAGTCCACCCAATCGGCGAGGTTGCCGCAGAAGACGACGTAGCGCAGGCCGGCATCGAGCCCGAGGCGTTCGATCGCCGGTTCTCGCGCCAGCGGATGGATGAAGTCGACGTCGACACCGTTCGGAAGCACGCGCACGCGGTCCGGGTCGACCGCGAAGTGGGCGACCAGCAGCTCCTTCAGCTGCGGCGTGACCGCGACGAACCCATGCGCGAAGCGGCAGGTCAGGTAGGTGGTGATCCGCTTGGAGTAGTCCTCGACCGGGCTGATGGCGCGCTCGTAACCGGGTCCGTAGGCCATGTCGTCGACCTGCATGACGACGCTGTAGCGAAGCAGCCGAGCTACCAGCATGATCAGCACGACACTCCAGCGGTTACGGACATAAAGCCGGCGGGCAACGCGCCGGCGGCGCCAGAGCAGCGAGATCGCGATCGTGTTCAGCGCCAGCAACCGCCGCCAGCGCGGGCGGAGCGGCACTCGCACCCGATGGTGGCGGACGCCATCGACCTCGGGATCAGGTCCCTGCGTGACGAGGTCGACGTCCAGACCCTCCTGGGCGAAGCCGCGCGCCACCTCGACCGTGTGCGTGCGGGTCGCGTCGGGGATCGTCAGGTCGACGTCGCAGACCATGATCAGGCCCGGTCTCACGCGCGCGGACGATATCTGGCCCGCCCGGACGGCGCGCGAGCATGCCCAGCCCGAGTCCGGCCCAGAGCCACAACTCGCGGTTGTCCTGGAAGGCGCCTGAGAACAGCGCGTTGACGAGCGCGGCCATGAACAGCGCCGTGAGCACGGAAGCTTCCAGCCGGTCGCTGCCCACGGCCGTTCGCCAGGCGGCGATCATCCGGCGCAGCGAGGCGACGATCAGCCAGGCGACGATCACGAGACCGACGACTCCCAGCTCGACCGCGGCCTCGAGCAGGATGTTGTGCGGGTAGAGCTCGCCGGTCTGCAGGCCGGCGAAGCCGCCGGTGCCGATCCCGCTCACGGGATGGGCGGAGAAGTTCGAGATAGCTTGCGCCCACAGCCCCGACCGGCCGCTGGTCGAGAGCCCGGTGGCGCCACCGAAGATCGCCGACAGGGCGCGGCCGACGGTCGAGCCGGGAACGACGAACGGCACCAGGGCCACGGCGCCGAGTACGACGGCGGCCACGCGGGTAAGCCTCGTGCGCGCACGGCCGGTGGCGGCCACCAGCGTCAGCAGGGCGAGCAGCCCGACGATGAACGCCAGCACCGGACCGCGCGAGCCCGCGGCGACCAGCGCCACGGCAAGGGCGGGAAAGGCCGCCATCGCCGCCAACCGGCCGCCCAGCGAGCGCCAGGCGAGCATCCCATAGATGGCCAGCAGCATTCCGTCTGAGGCGCTTCGCCCGAGCTGGATCGGATACTCCTGGGCGCTGATCGAGAAGCGGTTGGCGACTAGGTTCGAGGCCGCGCCGGTCGCCAGCTGACCGAGCAGCAGCAGGGCGCCTGCGGTGGAAATCGTCAGCAGCAGGGCGTAGAAGCGCTTGCTGTGCTCGCGCTGCGCACCGACGAACACGCCGGCGATCACGAACACGAGGTTGTTGGCGATGAACAGCTGGAGCTTCTTGCTTCCGTAGGAGGGATCCAGTGTTCCGCTCAGGCGGATCAGCATCAGCACCACGAGCGACAGCGTCAGCACCACCGGGGCGCTCAGCAGCGTCCGCGGCTGCGTGCCGCGCGCGACGGCGATCGCGATGGCGAGCCCGATCCAGCCGAGGAACAGGAACGTCGTGCCGCCGCTGGGGAGGGGATTGGAGCCGTAGATCGCCTCGACCAGCGCGGGCGCGAAAGCGAGTGCAAGCGGGTAGGCGATCGACCGGGAAGCGAGCCACACGCCCACGACGGCGGCCACTAACGCGAAGGCCAGCAGCGGCTGCGTGATCGCGGGCAGCAGGATGACGATCCCGGCTGCCCAAGCCAGGATCAACCACAGCTGTGAGCTTCGGCTGGTCAGGACGTCTGCGCTGGATCGCGTCCGCGCACGGTCTCCCGGCGCGGCGGCTCCGGCCCCCCGGCCTCGCCCTTGCGGTCGTGCGCGTAGGGGTAGTAGAGCTCGCTCATCGCCTCCTCGAACACGACCAGCCCGGCGATCGGCGTGTGGGTGTGATCGATGCTGGTCGTGGCGGCCGTGAGCTCGTTGGGCTTGGTCATCCCGGCGCGCGCGACGAGCACGACGAAGTCGGCGAGCGAGGAAAGGATCAGCCCGTCCGCGAGCCCGGCGACGGGGGGCGTATCGATGACGACGAAGTCGAAGCGCTCGCGCCACTCGGCGCTCAGCTCGCGCATCCGATCGCCTGAGAGCAGCGTGCCTGGGTTGACGCGCGACTCGCGGGCCGGGATCAGGGTCAGGCCAGGGCGCAGCTCGACGAGCGCATACTCGAGTTCGACAGCGCCCTGCAGGACGTCGACCAGTCCCGGCTGACCCGCGAAGCCGAGCCGCTTCGAGAGCATCGCCGCGCGCATATCCCCGTCGACGATCAGCATGTTGCGGTCGGAGCGCACCGACGCGTCGGCAAGCCCCTGCACCACGGAGGTCTTGCCGACCTGCGGGTTGTAACCGACGATCGTGACGACGCTGGCCGAGCTGCGGTGAAGCGCGAACAGGAGGTTCGTGTGCAGGACGCCGTAGGCCTCCTTGATCCCCGGATCGTCGCCGGCCGCGCGTGGCTTGTAAGGGATCGAGGCGAGGACGGGCAGATTCGTGATCGAGGCGGCTTCCTCGGCCGATTGAACGCCTTTGCGCAGCGCGCTGCGCAGGTAGGCGAGCCCTACCCCGAGCAGCAGGCCGAGCAGCAGACCGGCGATCACGTTCAGCAACGGCTTGGGCGAGATCGCGCTAGAGGAGGCAACGGGAGGCGAGGACACGGTCGCGCTCGTCTGCTGCGCGACGCCGTTGGCGACGAGGTTTGCGTTTTGGTTGATGAGCGCGTTGCGCGATGCCTGCAGCGAAGTGATCCGTGCGGTCACGGCGGGTGTTCGCGGCTGGGCCGTGAGCGCCGCGATTTGCACGTCGTAGGTGTTGATCGACTGCTGCAGCTGTGTCTGCTGCTGATCCGTGCGCGCCACCGCGGCGTTGCGCAGGCTGTTCAGAAACGCGTTGACGACCTCGTTGCCGAGGCGCTGCGCGTCGCCCGGACTGGGTCCGGTCGACTGCAGCTGCACGAGCGCGGTGTTCAGGAGGTTGCTGGCGCTCACGCGCGACTGCAGCTCATCGGTGCTGAGCCTTCCGCCTTCCACCGAGCCGCGGATCGAGTTGAGGAACCCGGACGAAGTCAGCAGCTTGGCGTAGTTCTGCGCCAGCCCCTGGTTGGCGGCGGTGGTGTCCTGGCTGCCGGGCTGGCTCGTCGGCAGGTTGACCTGGATGATCCCGGTCGCCTGGTAGGTCTTCGAGGCATGGAGCGTGTAGGCGATCGCGAGCGCAACCATGACCACGATCGAGGCGAGGATTGTCCACTTCTCCCGCCACAGGATCGGCCAGATCCGCTGGGTGTTCGGAGCCTCGGTGACTTCGTTCATCCCGCAGTGATCATGTCAGATGGTCGCCGGCCTGCGGAGGGGTTGGTCGGCGAGCAGAGCGCTTTAGCGCCGCGAACCCGCGCGCGATCACCGAGCGGTAGGCGTCGAAGTCGGCTCGCGTGGGAACGATCAGCTCGCGGATCGAGATCCCGGTCACCCGGTGCAGAGCCTCGAGAGACGCGATCCCGAAGGTCGAATAGGCGGCCACCGAGGCTAGCGCTGCGCCGATCACGCCGAGGGGCGGAATCAGCGCGAAGTCGAGTGCGACCGTGACGATCGCCGCGAGGCCGGCGAGCGCCGAGGACAGGCCAGGGCGCCCGCGGCCCGAGAGATCGCCCTGAATGACGACGCCCATGCCGAGAAACCAGATGCCCGGGAGCAGGATGAGCATCGGAGCGATCGCGGGAGTGAACTTCGAGCCGTAGGCCAGCGCGATCACGAGCGGCCCCAGGATCGCATTGCCGATGACGGCCACGGCGGCGAGGATCCCGTGATGGCGTACCGAGAGGATCGTGTTCGTGCGGGCTTTCTCATCGCCCTCGTAGTGCGCGACCAGCGGCATGATGCTGCCCTGGAAGGCGACGGCGAGGTTGACGACGAGCTCGGCGATCGTCTGCGCGATGACGTAGTAGCCGACCTGCGAGAGCGGCCGGAAGAGCTGCACGATTATCACGTCGAGGCGGAAGTTCGCCAGCTGGAGCATCGACCCGATCTGCACGCGGAAGCCGTATCTGACCATCCGGTCCCACAGCTTGAGGTTCAGCCGGGGGCGGGCGCGGGCGAGGATCGGCGGCAGCGAGCCGAAGATCATCACGATCGACGCCACCGCGGTGGCGATGACGCCGCCGGCGACGCCGAGCCCCGCGGCGCCAACGAGCGCCAGGATCGCGACCACGCTGAGCGCCTTGCCGATGATCAGCAGGGCGCTGAAACGGCCGAACATCAGCATCCCCTGGAGCTGACCGTGCGTCGTCCAATCGAGGAAGGTGATCGACACGAGGACAGCGACCAGCGCCCAGGTGCGTCCGCCCTGGCCGTGCCCGAGGGCGTCGGCGAGCGCCTGGTGGAATACCAGCGCCAACGGCACGATCACGGCGGTCAGGAGCGTCGCCTGGGCGAAGCTGTTGCCGAGCAGTGCACCTTGGTCGGCCTCGCGGCGGCTCGAGAAGTACACCACTGCCTGCGGCACTCCGAGCGCGGTCAGGGCGAGGGCAACCGCGCTGGCCGAGGTCATCAAACCCAGCAGTCCGCGGTCGGACGGGCCCAGGAACCGGGCCAGCGCCACCGACCCGACGAAGCCGAGGAACAGGCTGCCGCCGCGGCCGATGACGCTGAGCGTCACGCCGCGGGCGAGCAGGTTGTCGCTGGGGCGCCGCGCCGCGTGGCGAAGCCGGTCAAACAAGCTGAGCATCCGCCGCAACGCTAGAACTCGCTATTACCAGCGACGGCGGCGGCATAGAGCCGGCGCTCCCGGGGCGACGCCAAGCGCGAGTTGTGCCACAGCAGCGTGAACTCCCCGCCGAACCGCTGGCAGCGTTCGCGCAGCAGAGCGATCGCGGATAGTGCCTCGCTGTCACGGGAGGGTCCGCCGTCGATCACCGCCATCTCCATGACGATCAGCGGGCGCTCGCGCAACGGCAGCTCGCGCCGTTCGTGGAGGTCGAAGACCGGATACTCGAAGCAGACTCCGCAGCGAAAGCCAGCGGCGTCGGAGAAGCCGAGGGACGAGTCGTAGTCGAGCCCCGCCCGCGCCCAGGCGCGCCACGTGGTCGGGTTCTCCCAGCGCAGGAAGTGCTGGCGCCCACCCCAAGCGGTCTGGCTGATGTGCAGGCGCTCGCACGCGCGGAGCAAGGCGCCGAACTCCGCGTGCACGCGGTCGGGGTCGCGGAAGGTTGAGTAGCTCGGGTGAAGCCCGATCTCGTGCCCGCGCTCATGCACTCGCGCCAACAGCGCAGAAACCCAGTCCGACTGGAGGCTGTAGGTCGAGTCGTAGCGAGGGTCGCTGCGCCCGGACATAAAGTAGAACGCGCTCCTCAGCCCATGGACTTCGCTCTGGTCCATGATGAAGTCGAACGTGTTGTAGGGATCTTCGCTCGGGCGCCGGCGTCGCTGCGCGCGCAGCGTCGCGACTCGCGTGGGGACGAGGCCTGGATCGCGCCGGCGGACGAGGTCGCCGAGCATCGCCTTGCCCGCACCCGGAACGCTCAAACGTGCGTGCGTGGGCCAGTCGACGTCGTGGCTCAGGCGCAGCGCGAAGCTCCGCCGGCGCGTCGAGAACCCGGGCCACAGGCGAGTCAGCGCCGAGCGCAGCACCTCGACGTACTCGTTGACCAGCGGGCGGTCAAGGAACCCCTCCTGGCGCGCGAGCATCGCCGCGGCGGGAAAGCGTTCGTGCTGATCGCGTTCGTTGTGCGCGACCTCCTCGTAGCGGCTGAGCTGGAAGAAGATGCTCCCGAGCAGGTCGACGCCGAGGGAGATGCTGCGGCCAGGATCCTCGGCATACAACGGCTCCTCGCCGTAGACGATCGGCAGCTGTGTCGAGACGAGCGTCGGCGCGAGTGGGCTCGCGCCGACGTCCCAGCGCGCGAGCGGGCGAGCCGGGAGACTGGCGGCAGTCAGCCATTGCTCCGGGCGCGTCGAGAACAGCACGTCAGCGATGCGCAGCCGTCGTTGACCGTCCGCGGGCGCGACGAGCTCGACGGGACCCTCGGGCCGCGCCTCGGAGCGCCATCGCAGGCCGAGGAACTCGCTTAAGACGACTTCGTGGACGTACGCGCGCTCGGCCGGGTAGCTGTCGGGGTGCTTGATCAGCAGCATGGCGCGGCGAGCATCGCGCTGAGCCGGCGAACGTTCAGGCTCACGATGGGTCGCGGACGATCAGCAACCCGGCCGAGCCGCGTTCGCTGATCGGTCGCGCCGGCACTCCACCCAGGGTCACGTTGCCGGCCGGGAAGCTGCGATCGACAACGGCATTGGCACCGATCGCCGTGCC
>JAFAZV010000392.1 GCA_019239445.1 Solirubrobacterales bacterium | reverse complement strand
GCCGGGGGTGGCGAGAAACGACGGTGCGACATAGCCGTCGTAGGTGATCTCGCTGTAAGCGTTGTCGTGCACAGCGAGGATCTCGTGCTCTCGCGCCAGCTGCACGATGTCGGTGAACAGGCCGTCGGGCGCGATCGCGCCGGTGGGGTTGTTGGGGTAGTTGAAGAACAGCAGGCGCGAGCGCTGGAGTATCGGCGGCGGGATCGCCGTCAGATCGGGAGCGAAGCCGAGCTCGGGCAGAAGCGGCATCAACTCGGCCGCGGCGCCAGCGAGGAGCGGCCCCCCCGTGTACACGGGATAGCCAGGATCGGCGGCGAGGGCCACGTCATCGGGATCGAGGAACGCCAGGTTGAGGTTGAAGATGCATTCCTTGGCCCCGATGGCTGCCATCACCTCGGTTTCCGGGTCCAGCGCGACGCCAAATCTCCGCTCGTAGAAGCCCGCCACCGCCTCGCGGAACTCCGGGCGCCCGCGGTTCGTCGGGTAGGTGTGCGTACTCGGGTCGGCGAGCGCGCGCTGGCCCGCGCTCACGATCCGCGGGTAGGTAGGTGTGTCGGGATCCCCGATGCCGAGGCTGATGACGTCGACGCCGGCGGCGCGCTTCGCCGCGATCTTTCGCTCGAGCTCAGCGAACAGGTACGGAGGGAGCTTGTCGAGGCGCCTACTGGGTCGCATGCAGCTCCTCGACGAACTCTTCGGCCAGCGCTCCCTGGAACACGGGCACGGCCCAGCCGCTCAGGCGGACCTCCAGATTCTCCCCCACCGCCACCTCGAGCTGGCCGCCGTCGAGCCCGACCGTGACCGGCGAGGCGCCGCCGTCGAGCACGTAGGCGACGGCGGCGCCGGTCGCTCCGGTGCCGCTGGCCGACGTCTCCCCCACTCCCCGTTCGAAGATCCGCGCCCGGATCTGACCGGAGCCGAGCTCGGCGAACCAGGAGACGTTTGTGCGGTTTGGGAACAGCTCGTGATGCTCGATCGCCGGACCGATCGACCCGAGCTCGAGCTCAGCCAGCTCGGGCTCGCCTGCCACGCGGATCGCGCACTGGGGATTTCCCACCTGGACGTGCTGAAAGCGCCAGGTCCGCCCGCCGGCGTGCAGCTCGCCGCGGCCGTCGGCGCCGCCGCTCGGATAGTCGGCGCTTCGCACCGTGGCGCGCCCGAGCTCGACGCTGCAAGTGGTGGGCGAGGTGACCGTCGCGTGGATCGGGCCGGCGAGTGTGCGCAGCCAGAACTCATCGCGATCGGTCCACCCGCGCCGGCGCAGGTACAGGATCGCCTCGCGCGCGCCGTTTCCGGACAGTTCCGCCTCCGAGCCGTCCGGGTTGTAGATCCGCAGTTCGGCGACTTCGCGTGCTCGCTCGGGCTCGGCGAGCAGCAGGATGCCGTCGGCAAATACGCCGGTGTGAGCGGCGCACAGCGCGCGGATCCGCGGCGGAGTGAGCTCGAACGGGAGCGCCTGGCGCTCGATCAGCAGATAGTCGTTTCCGAGCGCGTGCCACTTCTCGAAGACCACGCGGCCGCAGTCTATGTACCGTCGCCTCGCCATGGCCCAGCGCCTATCCCTCGTCCCGCTCCCGCTGGCACTGCTGGCCGTCGTCTTGTTGCTCTCGCTCGGAGCCCGCGTGGCCTGGCTCGGATCGCCCTGCCGCTCTCCCTGTCGCTCCGCCGACGATCACCTGCTCGTGTTCGACGAGGTCTACTACGTCAACGCGGCGCGCGTCATCGCCGGCATCCCGCCGCCGGCGGACCAGAAGTACACGGGTACTCCGCTCGGCGACGATCCGAACGCGGAGCATCCGCAGCTGGTCAAGCTGCTGGTGGCCGGATCGATCGAGCTGCTCGGCGACCGGCCGCTGGCCTGGAGGCTTCCGAGCCTGCTGCTCGGGTCGCTTGCAATCATCGGTATGTTCGTGCTCGCGCGCGCGGCCGGCGGCGGAGCGTGGTTGGCGCTGGCTGCCGCCGGACTGATGGCGGCTGACAACCTGCTGCTCGTGCACGGGCGGATCGCGACGCTCGACGTGCCCGTGGTGGCGTTGATGATCTTCTCGGTGGCGCTGTACGTGCGCCGGCGGCCGGTGTGGGCCGGGCTGCTGATCGGCGTCGGGTCGTGCCTGAAGCTGGTCGCTCCCTATGCGCTATTGGCGCTTGCGCTGCTCGAGCTGCTGCGTGTCCGCGAGGTCCCGCGTGTGCGCTTCGCGCGCCTCGGCGCCTGCGTCACGAGCGCTGTCGCCGTGTTCATCGCCCTGCTCGCAGTAATGGATCAGATCGCTCCGCCTTACGACGCCACGAGCGCGAAGGTGCTCGGCACATCCCCGTTTCGTCACCTTGCCCACATACTCAGCTATGGCGCGAACCAGACCAGCCCCCACGGCGCGCAGGGGATCGCCTCGTATCCGTGGACATGGCTCGTCGACTTCAAGCCGATCACCTACCTGAACATCAACCCGGCCCGCCCGGCACCGGGCCTCTACAACGTTCATCCGGCCGCGCACTTCCTCGGGATGATCAGCCCGGCGATCATGCTGCTGGCCCTGCCGGCGCTGCTGTGGATCGTGTGGGAGATGCTCCGCAGCCGCGGCCGCAGCCTGGCGGCGAGCGTGTCACGGATGCGTACGACCCGGGCGGGCGAGGTGCCGGCCGTGGCCTTGGCGTGGTCGCTCGGTACGTTCTTGCCCTTCGTCGTCCTCAGTCTCGCGTTCGAGCGCACGAGCTACATCTACTACATGGTCGTGGTGATGCCGGGCATCTACCTCGCCGTCGCCTATTTGCTGGCTCGTGCCCGGCGGCGGCGCGCCCTGCTTGCCCTCTGGGCCGTGCTGCTGCTCGGCACCGTGGTAGCGATGTACCCGTTCACGCCGGTCCCCTGAGCCAGCGCGAGAGCACCTCGTGCCCGACCTCGGCAGGCGTGCGGCCGGTGACGTCGATCACTGTGACCGCGGCCAGCTTCCGCATCCAGGTCAACTGCCGGCGCGCGTAGTTGCGCGTGCGGCGCTTCATTGCCGGGATGTCGCCGACGAGGAGCTCCTCGAACCCGAGCGCCTTGCGCGCGGTGCCGGACGCTCCCGCGGCGTTGGCCTCGCGCACCTCCTGCTCCGCGCCGGCGCGCGCCATCGCCTCGACCCGCGTGTCGATCCGGGCGTACAGCTGCTCGCGCTCCATCACGAGGCCGATCAGCAGCGTCGGCCGTCGCACCGCGTCGGTCCACAGCTCCGACTCACGCTCGGGCGGCTCGAGCTCGCCCGCCTCGAGCAGCTCGAGCGCGCGCACCACGCGCTGGCGGTCGCTCGGGTCGATGCTCGCCGCCGCCCACGGCGCCCGCGAAGCCAGCAAGGCATGAAGCGCTGCTGGTCCACGCTGCTCGAGCTCCATCTGCCAGCGCTCCCTGACGCCGTTCGGTGGGGGCGGGCGCAGCGCGAGCTCGGTTAATGCGGCGCGCAGGTACAGGCCGGTGCCGCCGACTACGATCGGTCGCCGCCCTTCGCTGAGTAACCCGTCGATCTCTGCGTGCGCGAGCTCGGCGTACTGGCCGGCGCTGAACTGCGCATCGACGGGGAGGAACGAGATCAATCGGTGCTCGAGCCGGGCCCGCTCGGCGGCGGTAGCGACTCCGGTCAGCACCTCGAGCCCGGAGTAGACCTGCAGCGCGTCGGCGGAGACAGCGACCGGCCGCTCGCCCAGCTCCAGCAGTCTGTCGGCCAGGGCCAGGGCAACGGCCGTCTTGCCCACGCCGGTTGGGCCGAACAGGGCGATCACGTCCGGGCGCTGCACTCAAGCCAGTATCGTCAAGCTATCGAGCGCGAGGTGGTGAAGTGAGCTTGCGCGCGGGCGCTGGCGTCTCGACCCGGGCCGATCCGCTGGCCGCCGGCGCAGAGGCCGCCGAGCAGGCGTCCGCGGGCCTGAGCGCTCGCCGCAGCGACCTTGCGCTGGTGTTCGCGAGCGGCGCTCATCTGGCCGCTCCCGAGGCGGTGCTCGAGGGGATCCGCGGGGTCCTCGAGCCGGCGACGCTGATCGGGTGCGGTGCCGGGGGTGTACTAGGCGCCGGCCGCGAGCTGGAACGCGAGACCGCGGTCGCGGTCTGGGCGGCGAGCTTCGGCCGTGGTGAAGCCGTCCCGTTCCATGCGCATGTGGCTGGCGAAGGGCCGGAAGCGGAACTCGAGAACCTGCCGGACGTCGAAGCCGCGACGGGCGTGATCGTGCTGAGCGACCCGTACTCGTTCCCGACCGAGCTCGCGCTAACGGAACTCTTTAGGCGGGCACCGACGATCCCGGTGCTCGGTGGGCTCGCGAGCGCGCGGACCCACGAAGGCAACGGTTCGTTGTTCTTCGGCGGTGAGGTCCGCGATCGTGGCGCGGTTGGGGTGGCCCTGCGGAGCGTCGACCTCCTGCCTTGTGTGTCCCAGGGAGCCGCGCCGGTAGGTCGCGAGCTCACAATCACAGCCGGCGAGGGCAACGTCATCCACGAGCTGGCCGGCCGCCCTGCGCTCGAGACGGTCGAACGCGTGATCGGTGAGATGTCGGGGCGCGAGCGCGCCCTCGTTGCCGGGGGCCTGCTGATCGGCATCGTCATCGACAGCGGCAGGCCGGAGTACGAGCAGGGAGACTTCCTCGTCCGCGGCGTCCTCGGCGCGGATCCTTCAACCGGCAGCCTGGTCGTCGGAGCAGGCGTGCACATCGGCCAGGTCGTGCGCCTGCACGCGCGCGACGCGCAGTCAGCGGATGAGGACCTTCACCGCGCACTCCGTACGCGCATCGAGGCGCTGGCCGGCCAGCCGCCCGCGGGCGCCGTGGTGTTCTCGTGTAACGGCCGGGGCCGCGGGATGTTCGGGATCCCGGACCACGATGCGCTGGCCGTCCAAAACGAGCTGCAGGGAGCTCCGACGGCGGGCTTCTTCGCCGCCGGCGAGATCGGCCCGGTGGGCGGGCGGAGCTTCCTGCACGGGTTCACCGCCACCGTGGCGCTCTTCCCGGGCTGAGCCGGCGCAGGTTTGGGGGAGCGACGCTTTCCCACGGCGCGCGTCGGCGCGGGTACGATAGCCGCGCTTTGGGTCTCACCGAGAGCGCCCACGTGACCTTTGCCGGTGTGGACAACTTCGTCTGCGGGGGGCCCAGGCCGTGAGCACGCGTCCTTCGGTTAGACGCTTGGGGATGTACGGGCTGATCGTCGCATTGGCCGCTTTGGCTGCCGCTTCAACGGCTAGTGCCACAGGATGGGCTACCCCAGAGCTGCTGCCGGGAAGGGTTGGCTTCAACCCGAGCGCGGGCTATCAGCAAAATGATGTGTCGTGCGCGTCGGCGTCGTTCTGCGTGTCCGTCGGAGACTCCTCGTTCGCGATGGCACTCCCCGGTACTCCCGCGCCTCCACGGCAAGTGACGGCCGGAGTTTGGAATGGCTCGGGTTGGTCACTTGAGCAGGCGCACGAACCAGACCCGGGCGAGCCCTCGCAGTTCAGGGGAGTGTCATGCATGTTCACGCGCAAGAGCCCAACTGTTGGGGCGACCGCTCCCGTGTGCTACGCCGTCGGCTTCTATTTCAGCCGCGGCGGGGCGGTCGCGTTGATCGAGTCCCGCATCGGCGCGTCGTGGTTGAACCAGCCGCTGCAGCTTCCGACCGGGACGACGTTCAGCGAACTCAACCGAGTGTCTTGCGTCTCGCCGGACTTCTGTGTGGCCGTCGGGACCTTCCGGACTGCCAGCGGCGAGGGGACGCTCGAGGAGGTCTGGAACGGGACATCTTGGACGCCCTCGGCTCAGACCGTGCCGAACGCTCGGTTAGACGCGGTGGCATGCGCGTCCTCGACGTTCTGTGTCGCGGTGGGTGGCGGCCCGGCGGGGGACATCGCTGAGGTCTACAACGGTTCTGGTTGGCTGGCGCAGATCGGCGGTGGCCTCACCGCCCATGGCTCGAGCGGCGAGCTCACGGCCGTGTCGTGCACGTCCTCAACCGCGTGCGTTGCGGTCGGTGACTACCACGCCAACGGAGTGCTCGCTCAAGCCGAGACCTACAACGGGTCGAGCTGGTCAGCCAACGATCCGGGTAGCCCTGGTGTCAGCGACAGCGCCCTCGGCGGTGTCTCGTGCTCACCGACGACCAACGGACCCGCCACTTGCTGGGCGGTCGGCGTCTATGACACGCCAGGCGGCCAGACGAACGACTGGGGCGAGTACTGGAATGGCAGCAGTTGGCAGTTTGCAGCCGTCCCGAACCCGAACAGCGGGACGTCTCCGTCCCTGGTGGCAGTCTCGTGCCCGTCATCATCGCTCTCGGGGTTCTGCACTGCCATCGGCAGCTCGCGAAGCAGCAGCGGCGGGTCTATCGCGTTTGCGGACATCTACACAGCCGTGGTGATCGTTCCGCCGCGTTGCTGCGGGCAGCTGACTCCGAGGTCCTTCGACCTGCGCACCCATGGCGCCGAGAACCGTGGCGCCACCGTCATCGCGGTGCTGCGAAAGCCGCGGGAGCTCGCGCTCCTGGTGCGCGAGCGGATCAGGCACCGCCTAGTCATCGTGGGGGTCGTTCCGCTCGGCCGCCATCGCGCCGGGCGCTCGCAGATCCACTGGAACCTGAAGGTGAACAGGCGACCATTGCGCGCAGGGCGTTATCTGGTGAGCCTGCACTCGAGCACTGACAGCGTGCTCTCGCCGCCCGCTCGGCCCGGGTCGCGGTCTCTGATCGTCACGGCGCACGGGCGGCTGCGAGTTAGCAGTTGATCGGGGGCGACGATCTGACCGTGGGTCAGCTCGACGCGGATCGGGGGCGTCTGGTGCGGTTTCGGTAGCAGCTGTGGCTGGTGGCTGTTGCGCTCGATGCCGGCGCGCCGCGGTAGATGGCGAGCCACCGGCGCATACCCGCGGGGTCCAGGCCCGCTGCTAACCACGCCTCCGCAGCGCGCGCCGCTTCCGCGCGGCAGCGCTCGCCGCCTGGCCTATGTCTACCCTGCGTGCATGGCCGGAGCGCCTCCACACCTCGCCGCTCGCCGCGTCGAACGGCGCGCCCAGGTCCGCCGGCGCCGCGCGATGGCGCTCGCCGGTGCTGGGGTCCTGATTGCCCTGATCGTCGCGATTGTCATCGTTGCGAGCGGCAGCGGCCACTCGTCCCGCGGAGCGGCGACGGCAGCCCAGTCAAGCGGCTCCGGCGGAGGTACGCGCCCGTCGACCGGTAGGCACGGCAACGGGCACGGTCACGCCAGGTCCGGCGCATCGGAGCCGGGTCGGTTGACCGCCAGCCAAGCCGCAGCGGTGCGCCACCTGGCCGGCTTCGGGCTGCCGGTGTACTGCGCCGGGATGCGCGGCAATGCGGTCGCCTTCACGTTCGATGACGGTCCTGGGCCTTACACGCACCTGGCCCTGCGCAAGCTCGCTCAGGCCCACGAGCGAGCGACGTTCTTCGTCGTCGGGCGCAGCATCGACGCTTTCCCGGGCTACCTGCCGAGCGAGCTGAAGCTCGCCGCTTTGGGCGACCACAGCTACACGCATCCCGTGCTCAGTTCGCTGGCGCCCTCGGTCGTGAGCTCTGAGTTGTCGCGGACGATCCGCCGGATCGAGTCCGATGGCGGCCCCCGCCCCCTGCTGTTCCGCCCGCCCTACGGCGCCCGCAACACGATGGTGGACGGAATCGCGAAGCAGCTCGGGCTGCTCCAGATCGTGTGGAACGTTGATTCCGCCGATTCACTCGGCGCCAACTACGCCGGCATCATCCGAAACGTCGAAGCGGGACTACATCCCGGATCGATCATCCTCATGCACGAGAACCGGGGCCAGACCATCCGTGCGCTGACCACGCTCCTGCCCGAGCTTCACCGCCGACACCTGCGTTCGGTGACCGTGCCTGAGCTGCTGGCCTCCGATCCTCCGTCCCGCGCGCAGCTCGAGCGCGGGGCCGGCGGGTGCTCGGTCGCCGGCGGCTCCGGTAGCGGCGGCTGATCGGGACGCTCCAACTACACTGCCGCCCCCGATGAGCCTGGTCAGCGGCAGGGTCCTCCTCACCGGCGCCACCGGCGGGATCGGTGTCGCGATCGCACGCGGATTTGCCGCCCGCGGCGCCGAGCTCATCCTCACCGGACGGCGTGTCGAGATGCTCGAGCCGCTGGCGCGCGAAGTCGCTGGACGCGCGCTGCCCGCCGACCTTTCCCGGCGCGAGGAGGTCGAACGGCTCATACGTGAAGCGGGTCAGATTGACGTGCTCGTCGCGAATGCCGCGGTGCCGGCGAGCGGCGATCTCCTCGAGCTGAGCCAGGATCAGATCGATCGCATGCTCGAGGTAAACCTGCGCGCGCCGATCGCCCTCGCGCACGGGTTCGCCGGAGGGATGATCGAGCGCAGGCGCGGTCACATGGTGTTCATGTCCTCGCTCGCCGGCAAGTCCGCATCCGCTGCGTCGTCGGTCTATTCGGCCACGAAATTCGGCTTGCGGGGCTTCGCGCTCGGCGCGCGTGAGGATCTTCGCCCACACGGAATCGGCGTCTCGCTGGTGCTTCCCGGCTTCATCCGCGACGCCGGGATGTTCGCCGACGCCCGGATCACGCTCCCGCGATGGGTCGGCACGCGCACATCGGAGCAGGTGGCGGCGGCGGTGCTGCGAGCGGTCGAGCAGGACCGGGCGGAGGTCGAAGTCGCGCCCGTCGGGCTGCGGCTGGGGGCGAGCTTCGCCGGCGCGGCGCCCGGCCTCGCCTCGACGCTGAGCCGCCGCCTGGGCAGCGAGAAGATCGCAACGGACCTGGCCGCGGGTCAGCGGGACAAGCGATGACGCGGCGGACCGTGGCCACAGACCGGCCCCAGCCGTCTACTCAGGCTGACCGTGGCCACAGGCCCCAGCCGTCTACTCAGGCTGGCCGTGGCCACAGGCCCCACGTCCCGTCTACTCGGGCTGCAGTTCGTGCTCTTTGGTCACCGAGGCCAGCGTTGCGATGACCTCGTCGGCCAGGCTGGCGCCATCGGAGGCGCGCTCCGGCGTCGCCTGAACGCGGATCGCGAGCTCGTCGCCGTCGATCTCCTCGAGCAGCACCGTGGCCGCCGAGCGGGTCGGCGTGGTGATCTGCTCGTCGAGCAGCGTCTGCACATAGCTGGGACGAATGCCGGCCGGCACGCGTACCCGCACATCCACCGGTTCTGGCTCACGGAGCGGCACCACCGCCGAAGCCAGGACGACGTTGTTGGGGATCATGATCCGGTCCTCGCCGCGCGCTAGCGTCGTATAGAGCAGCCCGAGCGAGCTGACGATCCCCTCCGCGGTGCCGGCGATCGGGCCGGCCTGCAGCCGCACGCGCTCACCGACCCGGAACGGCCGGGCGCTCAGCAGGACCATGCCGGCGAACAGGTTGCCCAAGGTCTGCTGCGCGGCGAGGCCGAGAATCACTGCGGTGAACGCGCTTCCGGCCACGAGCGTCGGCGGGTGCACCCCGGCGACGCGCAGCGCCACCAGCAACGTGATTGCGAGCGTCGCGAAGCGGATCAGAAACCCGACCGTTCCGGCCGTCCCCGGATCCATCCGCCGGAAGAACGTCGGCGCGGCAGCGCGCCCAATGTCCCGCGCGATCGCCCAGCCCAGCGCGAGCAGCGCCAGCACGGTGACGATGCGCAGCGGCGTCTCCCACGGACTGTTCGGGCCGATCCCGAACAGCTCCTTGCGGTACGAGTAGACGACGAGCACGCCAACGAGCAGCGGCAACAGCACCAGGGCCTCGCGCTGCGCTCGGCGCAACGCCCGCTTGCTGGCCACGTTGACCGCCAGCCCAGCGCGCTCCCACGCCTCGCTGCGAGTCTCGAACATCCGCTCGAGGTGGAGGTCCTTGCTTGTTCTGAATCTTCTTCTCATCTCGTGCTCGTCCTATGCCCGACGGCCTCGTTACCTACCACCGGCTCCGACGCCCGGTTTCACGCGCCAGCTGGGTTTCATCATCGCCTCTGCACGCTGGACTCGAACGACCGGCTGCCGTGCCCCACCCGCGTCGCCTCGCCGGGCGGAAGATCGCGGCACTCGGCACTTGTCGCCCCGGCGGCCGCAACACGTCGGCCGCTCGATCCAGGGGGCGCCCGTCGACGCGGCGTAGCCTCCTTCGCCCGGCCCTCCCCCCGGCGCGGCGTCTCCTCGCGATAGGCGCCTCTCCAACAAGGGTACGCGTCAAAAAAGCTTCTGCTGGCTTGCCTCCTTTTGACCGGCCTGCGGCGGGATATCGTTGCCCCCCGGCGGGCGCTCGAGCGACCGCCCGCGCAGTCGCTCCGCGGGAAAGGGATCCGGGTCTTTCACCAGCTCCGCGATCCGCCGGCGCTCTTCCGCGGGCACGTAAGCACCTCGTCGGTAGAGCTCGCGGTAGCGCGGCAGCAGATCGGGTCGATTCTCCTCCAGCCATTCGAAGAACAAACCCCGCACCTCGCCCCTGAGGTGCAGGGCGATCCCGCTGACGAACGCCGCCCCGGCTTCCGAAGCCAGCTCGAGAATCCTCGCGACCTGCTCGGGCGCATCATTGATCCCGGGCATCAGCGGCGCCACGAGCACGCCCGTCTTGATCCCTGAGCGCGTCAATTCGGCCACCGCCTCGAGCCGGGCCTTCGGATTTGGCGTGTGCGGCTCCGTCGCCCGCCACGCGCGCTCGTCGAGCGTCGGCACCGACAGCGCAGCGCTGAACTCAGAGCGCTCGTTGACCTCCCGCATGAGCTCGAGATCTCGCAGCAGCAGCGGCGACTTGGTCAAGATCGAGCACGGGTTAGCCGCGTCGCGCATCGCCTCCCAGATACCCGGCATCAGCCGGTACCGGCCCTCGACCCACTGATAAGGGTCGGTGTTCGTCCCCAGCGCGACGTGCTCACCCCGCCACGAAGCCCGCGCGAGCTCCGTGCGCAGCAGCTCCGGCGCGTTGACCTTGACCACGATCTCGCGTTCGAAATCTGCGCCGGCGTTGAAGTCGAGATACGTGTGGGTTGGCCGGGCGAAACAGTAGGAGCAGGCGTGCGTGCAGCCACGGTAGGGGTTGATCGTCCAGCGGAACGGCACCCGAGACGCTTCCGGCACCTTGTTCAGGATCGACTTCGCTCTGACTTCGTAGAACCGAGTCTGAACGGCGTCCGGCGCCTCGAAGTGCCGCACCACCGCGTCCTCGCGGTAGCCCGGCAACCGGGCTCGCTCCTCCTCAATCAGGCTCAAGTTGTTCCACCGCATCGAACGCATGTTCGCATACCTCGCGGACGACACGGCGTCGAAAAACGTCAGCGGGCGGCTCGGGCGAAGATCGACTCCTGCCCGGACAGCGTCTGGCTCGTCGCGCTGGAGATCTCGACCTCGACGAACTCGCCCGGTTCGCCGAGACCTGCGAAGTTGACCACCTTGTTATGCCGAGAGCGCCCGCGGAGACGACTCGGGTCGGTGCGCGATGGGCCCTCGACCAGGACCTCCAACGCTCGCCCGACGAACCGCTGGGCACGATCGAAGGCTCGACGCTGCACCACCTCGACCAGCCGCTCGAGGCGCTCCACCTTGACCTCGTGGGGGACCTGGTCCGGAAGCGTGGCGGCCTCGGTGGCGCGACGCGGCGAGTAGATAAAGGTGAACGCTCCGTCGTAGCCGACGGCATCCGCCAACTCCAGCGTCTGCTCGAAGTCGGCTTCGGTCTCTCCGGGGAAGCCGACGATGATGTCGGTGGTGAGCGCGCAGTCGGGAACGTGCTCGCGGATCATCGCGACGCGGTCCAGATAGCGCTCGCGCGTGTAGGTGCGGCGCATGCGCTTGAGCACCGAACTCGAGCCAGACTGGAGCGGCAAATGGATGTGCTCGCACAGCGAGGGCAGCTGAGCGTGAGCGCGGATCACGTCCTCGCGCATGTCCTTGGGATGGGGACTCGTGTAACGGATCCGGTCGATGCCGCTGATCGCGTCCAGCTGCCCGAGCAGCTCTGCGAACGAAGAGCGCGCGTCACGCGGAAGGTCGCGGCCGTAAGAATTGACGTTCTGGCCCAGCAGGGTGATCTCGCGAACGCCCTCGGAAGCTAGTCGCCGCGCCTCGGCGACTAGCTCGTGCGACGGACGACTCACCTCTCGCCCCCGAGTAGAAGGCACTATGCAATATGAACAGACGCAGTTGCAGCCGACGCTGATCTGCATCCACGCCTGGTAGTCGCGAGCGCGCTTGGCCGGCAGGTGTCCGGTGAAGCCCTCGAATTCGAAGTAGCCCTGGGCGCTCAGCGAATCTGCGGTGAGGAACTCGGCCAGCTTGTGCACCTGGCCAGGACCGAAAGCCACGTCGACGAACGGGAAGCGCGCAAATACCTCCTCCTTGACCGACTGAGCCCAGCAGCCGCCGACCCCGACGATCCGTTCCGGGTGCTGTGACTTGATTCGCTTCGCATGACCGAGATGAGCGGTGAAACGGTCGTCGGCCTTTTCCCGGATCGAGCACGTGTTGAACAGGATCAGGTCGGCCTGCTCCTGCGAGTCGGCCTCCGCATAACCAAGGGACTCGAGCATGCCCTTCATCCGCTCCGAGTCGTGCTCGTTCATCTGGCAACCAAACGTCGTGACGTGATAGCGCTTCATCCGCAAGGCAAGGGTAACCAGCGTCTCTCAGCGCGCGTATTCGACCGCGCGCGACTCGCGGATCACCGTGACCTTGATCTGGCCCGGGTACTCGAGCTCCTTCTCTATCTCGCGAGCGATCTCGTAGGAGAGCAGGGTTGCGGCGTCGTCATCGATCGCGCCAGGCGCAACCATCACCCGGATCTCGCGGCCCGCCTGCATCGCGTAGACCTTGTCTACGCCTTTGTGGCGGGTGGCGAGCTGCTCGAGATCGCGCAGGCGCTTGACGTACTGCTCGAGCGATTCGCCCCGCGCCCCGGGCCGGGCCCCGCTCAGTGCGTCGGCGGCCTGGACGATGACCGCCTCGATCGTCTGAGGTTCGACCTCATTGTGGTGCGCTTCCATCGCGTGCGCGACGGCCTCTGACTCACCGTACTTGCGCGCGAGGTCGCCTGCCACCAACGCGTGCGGGCCTTCGACCTCATGCGTGACGGCCTTGCCGACATCGTGAAGCAGCGCCGCTCGCTGGGCCGTCTTCGGGCTGGCGCCGAGCTCCTGGGCCATCATCGCCGCCAGGCGCGAGACCTCGATCGAGTGCGCCAGGACGTTCTGGCCATAGCTCGTGCGGAACTTGAGGCGCCCGAGCAGCTTGATCAGCTCAGGATGCAGGCCCTGAACGCCGGCTTCGAGCACGCCCTCCTCGCCCAGGTCGACGATGTGCTTCTCGAGCTCTGACTTGGCTTGGTAGTAGGTCTCTTCGATGCGCGCCGGGTGAATCCGCCCGTCCTGGAGCAGCTTCTCCAAGGTCAGCCTGGCAATCTCGCGGCGGACGCCATCGAAGCCCGACAGCACGACCGCCCCCGGCGTGTCGTCGATGATGAAGTCGACGCCGGTGAGGTTCTCGAGAGCGCGGATGTTGCGGCCTTCGCGGCCGATGATCCGGCCCTTCATCTCGTCGGCGGAAAGCTGGACGACCGAAACCGTCGTCTCGGCGGCATGACCGGCGGCAACTCGCTGCATGCAGACGGAAAGAATGTTGCGTACCCGGCGGTCCGCATCGCGTTTGGTCTCTTCCTCGATCTGGCGGATGCGCCGTGCGGCGTCGTGGCGCGCCGCCTCCTCGACTTCCTTGAGGAGCAACTGCTTCGCACGTGCGGTCGAGAGTCCGGAGATTCGCTCGAGTTCCCGTGTAAGCTCTTGCCGATCTTCGGCGAGAGCCTCGCGTTCGGTCTCGAGTTCGGACTCGCGGCGGGCGAGGCTCGCCTCGCGACGGGCAAGCTCGGCTGCCCGTTCCGGGGGCTCGGGGTCTTCGATCGGGCTCGGTACCAGCGTCGGTGCCGGTGCGGCCGGCGAGGCTGACGCCGTCGCCGCCGACGACATGGCGCGCGCGCGACCGCTTACCCGCGCGAACGCGACCGCCGCGGCCACGATTCCCACCGCGATCAAGGCTGCGGCGGCAATGATGTCCATGGTCGTTCCTCTCCTGGCGATCCGGCCGGGACCGAATCGGCTCCTGCTTCGGGTTTTCGGGAGCGACCGAGCGGCCCGTGCGAGGCGCACGAACGGATGCCGGGGCTGCGACCATCTCGCCGCCGTTCAGGCGGCGGTTAGCCGACGGTTGCAGTCAGTTGTCTCGGCGGATCAAGCGACCCGTGAAGAGTTGCCGTCAAAGCTGTTCCGGAATCCAGATATACGAAGTTTGCTGGTGTTTTTCGGCCTGTTGGGCCATTCGTTCGCTCTCAGCATCGTAGTACCGGGCGGCGTTTGACGCAAACCGCACTAATGCTCACGACCGGACGGGACGTGCTTCCTACGGCTCCTGTGCACGGGGTGAGTGATCTTCCGAGCAACGGTCGACGCCGCCGGCGCATCCCGGTGGGGACCGCCCTCAGCGAGGTCGCAGCCTGAAGGTCGCGCTGCCGGAGCAGAGCTCTCCGGTCTTGGGCGAGCGCGTTCGGTCCAGCAGCGAGCCGCTAACCCTCTCGCCGGCCACCTCACCGCTGATCGTGCTCGTGGCGCTATGCGGCGGCTGGGCGGTGAACTTCCCGCTGAACCGGGACCCCTTGATGGCCAGAGGCGGAAACCCCCAGGCGCTGATGCGCAGTCGCCGCCCGCCGGGGCAGCGATCTTCGATCCGGTAGCGCAGGCTGGCGACGGTCGGGCCTGTGAGCCGCATTGAGATCGGCAGCTTCTGCGACGTATTCCCCGCCAGATCTGTCTCGGGCCCCCCCGGCGCGCCCGCCGCTAAGGCCACGTGGGCGGCGCCCGCGCCCAGCAACGCCGTCAATAGGGTCATCATCAGGAACGAGCGTCCGTGCGAGAGCGCGCGACAAAGATCGGTTATGGCTTCTTCCTCCCCGGTTGCTGGGCCGTCAGCCGGGTCTACATTACGCGGCCCGGCGGCGGGATGACAGCTGGTGTCGGCGCGCGACGTATCACGCACCGGTACGGACAGGCGCTTCGACTCCGCGAGCACGCGACGGAGCGACCGCGAGCGCGAGCACCAGGAACGAAGGTTCGAGTGTGGCGCCGCGTCACTCCGTCGGGAGCTCCCGGGCGTAAGCGGCTAGCGCATCAAGGGCCACATCGGGTTCGTACCCCTTGCGGAGCATGATTCCGAGCGCCCGATCACGCTCGCGCCGATCCTGCGGTGGGATCGGGAACCGCACACGGAGCAACTCGAGCCCTCGATCGAGCTCGCGTTCGCCACCGTCCGCACCGTGGAGCGCGTCATCGACCAGGTCGCGGTCGATTCCGCGTCGCAGCAGTGCAGGCCGGATACGTTCATTGCCCCAGCCCTCGAGGCCGCGCTTGTCCTCCACGAACAGACGGACGAAGCGGGTGTCATCGAGCACACCCTGTTCAGTCAGCGTGCTCAACGCCTCCTCGCGAACGGCCTGCTCGATCCCAGCCTGCTCAAGCCGGCGGCCCACCTCCGTCCGCGTGCGCTCACGCCGGTTCAGGTATCGGTAGGCGAGATCGAGCGCATGCTGGAGCGGGTCAGTTTGGGAGGCAGTCATGGTTGTGTCGTGTTGTCCGCAACGTCGCCACCGCGTCCCGGGTGAACCTGGTCCGCCGCGGGCGCCCTGATGACGCGTTCACCGCAGGCACCCTCACGATGGATGCCCTCAGCGGAATTGGCTCAAGTTCACGTTGAGCCGCGGCGCGCGTTGCCGGCGATCACGCGGCTCGGGGTCCCATTGCCGCGACTGCCGCGCCACCCGTGGTCTCGCCTCGAGCGCGGTCTTCGCGCGACTCAATCGGCTTGACCAGATCGCGCCCGATTCCCAACGCCGCGTAGATCTTGTGCTCGATCTCGCGCGCGACGTCCGGATGCTCATCGAGGAATGCCTTGGCGTTGCCCCGACCCTGGCCAAGCCGCTCCTCGCCATAGGAGAAGAACGAGCCGGATTTGGTGATGATGTTCTGCTCGATCCCGTAGTCGATCAGGCATCCCGACGTCGAGATGCCTTTGCCGAACTCGATGTCGAACTCTGCCTGCTTGAACGGCGCCGCGACCTTGTTCTTGACCACCTTTACGCGCACGCGGTTGCCAACCGCCTCCGTGCCGTCCTTGAGCGTCTCGATGCGCCTGATGTCGAGCCGCTGGGAGGAATAGAACTTAAGGGCACGGCCACCGGTGGTCGTCTCCGGCGAACCGAACATCACGCCCACCTTCTCGCGAATCTGGTTCGTGAACACGCACAGGGTCTGAGTGCGATTGAGGTTGCCGGTGAGCTTGCGCATCGCCTGCGACATCATCCGCGCTTGAACGCCCACGCTCTGATCGCCCATCTGTCCCTCGAGCTCCGCGCGCGGCGTCAGCGCCGCAACCGAGTCGACCGCGATCACGTCGACTGCTCCTGAGCGGATCAGCATGTCGACGATCTCGAGCGCCTGTTCTCCGTAGTCGGGCTGGGAGACGAGCAGCTCATCGATATCGACCCCGATCTGGCGCGCGTACAGAGGGTCCATCGCGTGCTCGGCGTCGACGAACGCACACACCCCGCCGAGCTTCTGCGCCTCCGCGATGATGTGGTAGACGAGCGTCGTCTTTCCCGATGACTCCGGACCGAAGATTTCAATGATCCGACCACGCGGCACACCGCCGATGCCGAGCGCGAGATCGAGCGAGAGCGCACCGGTGGGGATCGCGTCAACCGCGACCCGCGCGCCCGGATCGCCCATCCGCATGACCGTTCCCTTGCCGAACTGGCGCTCGATCTGTGTGAGCGCGCCCTGGAGGGCGGCCTGACGCTTGGCATCGGCCTTGGCATCGCCGGCTGCGCCGGCCGGCTTGCCGGCGGCCGCGCCGGTCCTAGCGCCATTCTTCTCGTTCTCGGTCATCTTCGTTCGGCTCCTTATCTCATGCTCTGAATGCCCCACGGTAGGGCGCGCGGCGGACGGAAACGAGACGCTAGAACGAGGTGCTGTAACGGAACAAGACAGAGACGTAACGGAAGCCGAACAACTCTGTGTCAACTCTGTATGTCCGGGTGGACGCTGCCGGTGGGCACTCACAGCTACCAGCTGCCGCGCACGCGCGTACGTTCCCTCCGGTAGCGGCTGGCCATCGCCGTACCGTGCGCGAGCGCCGGCAGCTTCACCGCGCTCGCGAACATCACAGCGATTCTGTGACCACAGCGTTCGTGAGCGCCCTGATCACGCGTCGTTGACGAACGCCACGGCGATCTCGACAGCGTTCACAGAGCAATCCACCCAAGCTCCTGCCGCCGGCGGCGACGACAACGACCAAATCGCATGCCAGCGACGGCGGATCGTGGCGCTTTCTTACATTACGAAAGGTCGAGATACCGACCAGAGCGCATGCAAACGCCGTTTCATCCGCGCGCCACCTTGCGATTTGGTCGCTCAGCGATCGGGTCCGTCCCGGCCTGACCTCAACCAGCTGGTCCATCCCGAGCCTCGAGCCGGTACGGGCCTTAGGCGCCCAGCGCCACCGACGCGACCGGCTCGTAGCGCGCGCCCGCCGCAGACAGCCGTGAGCGAAACAGCGTCACCCGACGGCCGGTGAAGCTCAGGCGCGCCGGCGCCGGCAACGCCACCCGCCCAACGCGAGCGCCCTTTGGCACCCGAGCCACCGTCGCGTGGGCACGAAACGCCCGCTTCTCCGGCTCGTACCAACCCCCGGCCTCAAGCGCCGCAGAGAGCCGTCCCTGTACTTGCGACAGCCCACCCGTCTCGTCGCGCAGCTCGACGGCGAGTACGCGCGGACGGCGCGGAGGCAGCCACACCGGCTCGGCCAGCTTCAGCTCCGCCGGAGCACAGGCGGCGGTCACAGCGCAAGCCTCGGCGATCGATGGGATCTGCTCGGCGGGCCGCCAGCCGAGAAAGCACAGAGTTACGTGGAGCGACGCCGGCGTCACCCAGCGCAGGCGCACCGGCGCTGCCGCGCTCGGCAGCCGTTCACGCCAACGCACGAGCTCTTGACGCACCTCAGCCGGCAACTCGAGGGCGACGAACAGGCGCACACGCTCGGCCGGCGGTGCTTCTCGCGACTCGCCACCCACACCCCCCGCCACCTCCAAGCCCTCACCCCCACCGGCTTCACCCACCACCGGCTCGCCGCCACCGTCCGACACCCCCGCGCCCCGCGCCACCACTTACGTCCGTGAGGACCCCTCGACCTCCCCCGGGAGCGGCACCCGCACGCGTTCGTCCTCGTCACTCAGCAACCGCCGCAGCAGATGCATGGTCACGGTGGTCGAACGGTCGCGGATGTCCGCGCGATCTCCCGGCAGCTGGGCACTGCGTGTGATCCGAGCCCCACCTCGTTCGCATACGGAGAAGCACACGAGGCCGACCGGCTTCTCGGCTGTGCCTCCGCCCGGTCCCGCGACCCCGGTGATGCCGATCCCGACATCAGCGCCGAACGTCTCCATTGCCCCAGAGGCGAGCGCCTCGGCGACCTCGGCCGAGACGGCGCCCACGCGTTCGATCAGCTCGGCGTCGACGCCGACGAGCTCGGCCTTGACCTCGTTCGAGTACGCCACCACACCCCCCGCGAAATACGCCGAGGATCCGGCGCGACTGGTCAAGCGCGCCGACATCAGCCCGCCGGTGCACGATTCCGCCACCGCCACCATGTGCCCCGCGAGCAGCTCCGCCACCTGCTCGTCGACCGTCGTCCCGTCGAGCGAGAACAGCGTGTCGGCGTGACGTGAGGCGATGAACTCGATCAGCCGCTCGTAGGGCTCCTCAGCCGCCGGCTCATAGCGCGTCGCGACCTCAATCTCCCCCCGCCGCAGGCAGGTGGTGATCTCGAGTTGCTCGAGCGCCAAACCCTCGGCTTCGGCCAGCCGGAGCGTGTTCGCGATCTCCGACTCGGGGATGCCGAACAACCGCACGATGCCCGTGCGATACGTGGTGGCGCCGGCGGTGGCGTCGCGAAACGCCGCCGTTTGCGCCGCCGTCCGCCACATGGGCTGAAGCTCGCCTGGCGGCCCTGGCAGCACGACGACCGTCGGCTGACCTGGCGTCGTGGGCGGAACCACAAAACCGGGTGCCGTTCCGACCGGCTCGAGTATCGTCGCGCCTGCTGGCACGAGCGCCTGCTTGCGATTCGAGACGCGGATCGCCTCGTGGTCCAGCCCTCGCCAACGCGTCATCAATGGGCGGAGGATCTCGCCGATCCGCTGCTCGAGCTGTTCGTCGAGCACCATTTCGCGCCCCGAGAACTGAGCCACGATCTCCGCTGTGAGATCGTCCGCCGTTGGGCCCAACCCGCCGCTGGTGACGATCAGAGCGAATCCGCGCTGGGCCATCGACTCGAGCGCGTGCAGCAGGTCGTCGGGACGATCGCCGACGATCTCGATCGCCGCCGCGTCCACGCCGCTCTCGCGCAGGCGTGCGGACAGCCACGGACCGTTGCGATCCGAGATGATCCCGGTCAGCACCTCGGTCCCGGTGACGAGAATCCCGGCCCGAGGATTCGTCGTGCTCCCGCCCGGGCCCGGCGCTGCCGCCCGTGCGCCCAGCGCGTCGCCTGACCCAGCCGGCGCCTGCGCCGGTCTCGAACGTTCGTCGCTCATACGCAGCGCGGCTGCTTGGCCGCCGGCAACATCCGGTGGCCGCCCGGCTCGAACAGGTAGCCGATCGAGCTCGACGACGGTGCCACATTCACGTGCGCTCCGTTGACTCTCATGCGGACGGAGGCGTTGCCGAGGGTCAGCAGCAACTTCGATGCGGTCGCGGTGGGAATCGGCTGGCCGGGGTTGAAGATCTGGCCTGGGATCAGCTTCTTGCCGGTTCCGTCGACCAGGCAGATGTACACGGGAGCGGTCGGCACGAGCTGGAGCTTGACCGTCGTCGGCTTGGCCGCGTGATGCGTATGCGTCCGGTGGTGGGTCGTGCCGGTTCCCGCCTGAGTACCGGTCGGCGTCGGGTTCTTGCTCTTGTTGCCCGCGGTGCCGATGACGTATAGGGCTACCGCAACCCCGATCAGCACGACGCCGATGATGGCCCACGGCGGCACACGCGGTCCCCGCGGGCCGCGCTCGCGCTCGTGACTGAGCGTCGCCATCGGCCGCATGTCGTGGTCGGAGGGACGCTCGTAGCGGCGCTTGTACTCGTCCACCAGCGCCCGGCTGTCGAGCCCGAGATAGTCGCCGTACGTGCGCAGGAAGCTCTTGACGTAGACGGGCCCCGGGAGCAGCTCCCAGTCCTCGTTCTCGATCGCGTGGAGGTATTTGGCACGGATCTTCGTGCGCGATTCGACCTCGCCGATGTCGATCCGTGCGCGCATGCGCGCCTCGCGGAGGGTCGATCCGATCTCGGCCATAGTCAACGAAGGCTAGCGCCGGGGCACAGCTCCAACCCGGCTGGAAATGAGCCTTTCATCCCGCCTCACGACCCTCCAGCGCAGCGAACCAGAGGCACACGGCAGAAGCGCACGACAGAGTGCAGACCTCAATCGTCCGAGACGCTCACGGCCGGCGTGCTGGCACCTTCGGCTTCCGCCAGGTGCGCGAGGATCCGCGGCACGTCGGCCTCTGCGATCAACACCTGCCGGGGCTTCGAGCCCTCGTATCCGGGGATGATCCCGCGCCGCTCGAGCATGTCGATCAGCCGCCCGGCGCGGGTGTACCCGAGCCGCAGGCGTCGTTGCAGCATCGAGGTGGAAGCCGTGCCCATCTGCGCCACCAGCGCGATCGCCTCGTCCAGCAGCGGATCCTCGTCAGGGTGAAACTCGCCCTCTTCGGAGGATTCCGCACCGCCGTCGGACGGCACCTCCTCGAGCAGTTCTTCGTGGAACTCGGGCTCGCCCTGACGGCGCCACGCGTCGGTCAACTGCAGGATCTGCTCCTCGTCGATGTAAGCGCCCTGGATGCGCTGCACCTTCGACGAGCCCACGGGCGAGAACAACATGTCGCCCTGTCCGAGCAGCGACTCGGCGCCGTTCTGATCGAGGATCACACGCGAGTCGGTCTGGCTCGAGACCGCGAACGCGATCCGGGAGGGGACGTTGGCCTTGATCATCCCGGTGATCACGTCGACTCGCGGCGACTGCGTCGCGAGCACCAGGTGGATCCCGACCGCGCGGGCTTTCTGGGCCAGGCGGATGATCGCGTCCTCCACATCTGCCGGGGCCACCATCATCAAGTCAGCGAGCTCGTCGATCACGCAGAGGATGTACGGCAGCGGGGGCTCGTCGCGCTTCTCCCGCGCCCGATTGAGCTCCGGCAGGCTCCGCGTGCGCGCCAGCGACATCAGCCCGTAGCGCTGCTCCATCTCCTTGACCAGGTTCGCCAGCGCGTTGGCGGCCATGCGCGGGCTGGTGATCACCGGCGTGAGCAGGTGAGGGATGCCTTCGTAATGGTTGAGCTCGACCTGCTTGGGATCGACGAGGACCACACGGACCTGGTGCGGCGTCGCTCGGAGCAGGATCGATGAGAGCATCGCGTTGACGCACGCGGACTTGCCGGCGCCGGTGGTGCCGGCGACAAGGAGGTGCGGCATCTTCGCCAGATCGGCGCCAATTGCCCGTCCCGCGATGTCCTTGCCCAGCCACACCGCAAGCGGCGACCACTCGGCTGGCGGCTCCTGAAAGACATCCCCGAGGTGGACGATCCGCCGCCGCGCGTTCGGCACCTCAACCCCGACCGCCTGCTTACCGGGGATCGGCGCCAGGATGCGAATCTCGGTTGCCGCGAGCGCGTAAGCGAGATCGTCTTTGAGCTGCGACACCTTGGCCACCTTGGTCCCGGGTGCGAGACGCAGCTCGTAGCGCGTGATGTGCGGCCCGGTCACCCGCCCGATCACCTTCGCCTCGATGCCGAAGTGCCCGAGCGTCTCGATCAGCGTCTGCGCGACCTGCTCCTGACCGGCGGTATCGGGCCGGGCCGCCTCGCCGGTGGAACGCGTGAGGAAGCGCGCCGCCGGAATGCGCCACTCGAAGTCGGGGTCATCGGTGATCGAGGCGCGGTAGCGCCCGCGCGGCGTCAGCTGATCGGAGCTCACCTCGGGGCGGCTCAGCGGGGCCTCGTCGCGCGCTCCGGCCTCGTCGCGAGCCTCAGCCACCTCACCGGCGGGCGCGCCGCTCGCGACCCCCGGCGCGTCCGCCACGTCGCGGGCGCCCGGGCCACCCTCGACCGCCGGTGCCTCGACGTGCGTCGCTCGAACGACGAGCTCGGCCGTGTCGGGATTGGGCGGCGAGACCGGTTCCGGCTCGTCGTCCGAGAACGTCGCCGCCTCCTCCTCCTCGAACGCGACCGCACGTCCCGCGGCGGTGGCCGGCGGGGGCGCCTCAGGTACGCCCGCCCGCTCGGGCGCGCCAGCGCGACCGGGCACGCCGGTGCGACCGGATACGCCCGCGCGCCCCAGTGAACCCGTCGCGGCTTCGGCCACGGTTCGCAGCGCCGCCGAACGGCGCACGGCGCGAGAAGTGTCGAGCATGCGCGTGCCCGTCGCACGGATCACCGACGCGAGCGTCGCGCCGGTGACCAGGATCAACCCGGCGACGAACAGGAAGCTTGCGAGGATGTGCGCACCGAGCGTCGAGAACAGGTGGGCGACGACCCACAGCTCAGCCTGCCCGACGATGCCGCCGCGAGACTCGAACGTCGAGGCTCGCCAGAACGATCCCGCCGGCGCGGCGCCCGGACCGAGCCCGAGCGTGCCTGCGGCCAACGCCAGCGTCAGCGCCGTCACCAGGCAGAACACGCCGGTTCGCATTGGCCGCACGGGCGGGCGGAGCTCTCGCATCAGCACCAGCGCTCCCGTCACCACCAGCGCCGCCGGCACGGCGTACCCGAGCATCCCGAACACAAACCGCGTGGCGTGCGTGACGCCGTTGCCGAGCGTCCCGCCCGCCCAGTGAAGGTATGCCACGCCGGCCAGGAAGAGGCCGACCGCGATCAGGGCCAGGCCGATGATGTCGACGTGGTGAGGCTCGAGCTCGAGCCGCGGCCAAAGCGCGCCCAGCGAGGGTCGCGCCGCGAGCAGCGAGCGCCGGGCGCGCTTGGGCGGCGCCTTGCGGGTGGCTGGCTTGCGGCGGCGGCTGCTGGGCATTCCTCTGAAAGAGAAAGCTTCGATGGGCGCGCCCTGGCTCCTGCCGGGGCGAACCGCCCAGCCACGTGGACGCCCGCCGTACCATCCATCACATGACGGTGGAATTCGAGCGTCCGCCCCGCGTCCTGGTCGTCGAGGACGACGACGCGATCGCGCTGGTCCTGCAGCGCTCTCTGCGGATGGAGGGCTACGACGTGCGAATCGCCGGCGATGGAGTAACCGCGCTCGAGGCCAGCAACGGGTTTCTCCCCGACCTGGTGATTCTCGATCTCGGCCTCCCGCGCCTCGACGGCATCGAGGTGGCCAAGACGCTGCGGCGCTCCGACGACGTGCCGATCCTGGTGCTGACCGCGCGCGACGCGGTCGAGGCACGCGTGGAGGGACTCGATGCCGGCGCAGACGATTATCTGGTCAAGCCGTTCGAGCGCCAGGAGCTCCTGGCGCGGCTGCGTGCGCTGCTCAGGCGCCGGCCGCCGCGCGGTCAGGCGACGCTCACGGTCAGCGACCTGAAACTCAACCCCGACACGCACGAGGTCACCCGCGGCGGGCGCCGCGTCGACCTCACCCAGCGCGAGTTCGAGCTGCTCGAGTACCTGATGCGCAACGAGCGCATCGTGATCTCGCGCCAGCGCCTGCTCGACGAGGTCTGGGGCTATGACCCGTTCTCGATGACGAATACGATCGAGGTGTTCGTCTCCAACCTCCGGAGGAAGCTCGAAGCCGGTGGCGAGCCCAGGCTCCTACATACGATCCGCGGCGCGGGCTACGTTCTCCGCGTATAGGTCGGTCCCGATTCGCTGGCGCCTCGCCGGCGGCTCGGCAGCACTGACGTTCGTGATCCTCGCTGGGTTCGCCTCGATCGTCGGCGTGCTCACGACGAGACAGGTCCGAGGGCAGTTCAACGAGGAAGTCGCGGCAGCGGCGGATCAGCTTCAGGCCGAGCTCAACCACAAGCTCGAGTTCGTCGGGCTGCGCCCGAGCTGCGATCAGACGCCCGTGCACCTCCGAGACTACGCCAGCGTCGAGCACGCGCAGATCCGGATCTTCGACGGCGGCGAGCTCATGTGCACGCAGAACGAGCTGCGCAGCAAGGGCGCGAAGGCGCCGTTCAACACCTCGCTGTTCACCGACGCGCCGCCGCTTTCCAACCGCACGTTCACCGAGTCCGGCTACCTGGCCACGCTGCGCGACGTCACCGCCAAGCCCCAGGGCGAGCTGACGCTGCTCTACGCCCGCCCGCTGTCGGACGTCGAGCACACGCTGTCGCGGGTGCGCTTCTTCCTGATCCTCGGCGTGCTCGCCGGCACCATCCTGGCGCTGCTGGCCGGGCTCGCGACGGCCCAGCGCGCGATGCGCCCGATCACGTCGCTGAGCGACGCCGCGCGGGAGATCGAGCGCACACGCGACCCGCGGCGGCGGCTCCCCCAGCCCGAAGCCGACGACGAGGTGGCGGAACTGGCACGCACCCTGGAGGGGATGCTCGGCGCGCTCGATTCGGCGCGCGCGAACACGCTGGCGATGCTCGACCGACAGCGCGAGTTCGTCGCCGACGCCTCGCACGAGCTGCGCACGCCGCTGACCAGTGTGCTGGCCAACCTCGAGCTGCTGGCCGAGGAGCTCGACGGCGAGCAGGCCGAGACGGCACAGGCAGCGCTGCGCTCTACCCGGCGGATGCGGCGCCTGGTCGGCGACCTGCTGCTGCTCGCGCGCGCGGACGCGAAACGCGCTCAGCCGCGGCGCTCGACCGACCTCGGCGATGTGCTGATGGAGGCGGCCGGGGAGCTGGGCCCGGTGGCCGAGGAGCACGACCTCGCCGTCGATGCCGAGCCGGCCGTCGTCTCGGGCGTGCGCGACGACCTGCACCGAATGACGCTCAACCTGCTCGAGAACGCGCTCCGGCACACGCCTCCGGGTACGCGGGTGCGTGCGCGCACGGTCGCCGAGGGCGGCACCGCGATCATGACCGTCGAGGATGACGGGCCAGGGATCCCGCCCGAGCTCGGGCAGCGCATCTTCGAGCGCTTTGTCCGCGGCGGGCGCGACGGCGCACGGGGGTCGGGGCTGGGCTTGGCGATCGTGCGGGCGGTGGCCG